>REAR01000112.1 GCA_004295245.1 Sphingobacteriales bacterium
CCCCTCTTTTTACGGAGGGGCTTTGTATTAAATCAGTTTGTTTGCTTTCATATAATCGGCACTGGTTTTTATACATTCAAAAACCGGGTGGCGGTAAGCTTCTTGCTCTACATACGGAATTTCTAAGCCAGATGTTTTGCGGGCGGCGTAAATTTCTTTCCAGTTAATTACACCTTTACCCACTTCGCAGCTTTGGCCTTTAGCACCGTTCTGCCCGGCCTCCATATCTTTTACATGCCACATGGTAAAACGGCCGGGGTATTTATTAAATAAATCAATTGGGTTAAGGCCGGCAAATACTACCCAGTATATATCCAATTCAAACTTTACATGTTTAGGGTCTGTATTTTTTAATAAATAGTCCAACCCTGTCATATCGCCTTCCATTTTTTTAAACTCAAAATCGTGGTTGTGGTAGGCGGCACACATGCCAGCATCTTTAGCTATTTCAGCGCCTTTATTCAGGCGGTCGGCAATTCGTTTAATATTGTCAGTAGTGCGTTGTGGCTCGGGTATCCAGGGTATAACAATGTATTTATGCCCTAAAGTTTTTGAGTCTTCTACCAAGTATTTCCAGCTATCCCAGTTATAGGTTTCATTAAACATAAAATCCTGCAACATGTAGTGGCCGCTGGGGCTTTTAAGATTGTATTGCTTTAACAAGGCCGCCATTTCAGCTACCGACTTACCAAAAAAGTTACGGTTATTATAACCAAATAACTCCACATTGCTATAACCTGCATTGGCAATTTGCGCCAGGCTATTGGCTAAATCTTTGGTTACTTCACTTCTTACGGTATAAAGCTGTATGCCCAAACCTTTATTCTTTTTAAATAATTCAGTGGGGTCAATAAAAGCGGCGGCAGATAGCACGGCACTTTGTTGTAAAAACTGGCGTCTGGTTGTCATAATCGTTAGATGTTTTTTAAAGAACTGTAATTTAGTAAAAATACACGGCCTGCATGCGTGCAGATAATTAAAAAATATAAATTTCGTTTAAAAGAAAGCATTGCTGATGCAATGCGTTTTAAAATGTAGCATAACCAACATTAGTACAACCGGCAGCAGCCGTTGCGTCGCACCCTTCGGCAGCAAAACAAAACCTGGCAAAAGCCGCTGCTGCTTAAGTACATTTGTTATAGTAAAAAATAATATGGCATTACAGGATAAAATAAAATCGAACCCCGGATTAAAGAAACTGGTTATGTGGATGCTTACTTCTGAGCAAGGCATAAGGCCCCGCTGGTGGGTAAGAACCTTTATGAACCCTTTTTACCATAAAAAAGGAAAAGGCAGCGTGGTATTTGGCCGGGCAAGAATGGATGTAATGCCTTTTAATCATTTTTCTATGGGTAACAACGCTACCATAGAAGATTTTACATTTATAAACAATGGCATGGGCCCGGTGGTTATTGGCGATTGGTCTTTTATAGGTGCTATGAATGTAATAATTGGCCCCGTAACTATTGGCAACCATATAATGACTGCACAAAATGTGGTAATGAGTGGACTGAACCATGGTTTTAGCCATGTAAACACCGGCTTCAGGTACCAGCCCTGCACCACATCGCCCATTACCATTGGCGATGGCTGCTGGATAGGCGCCAATGTAGTAATTACTGCCGGGGTAACCATTGGCCAGTATTGTGTTATTGCAGCCGGTAGTGTGGTTACTAAAGATGTGCCGCCCTATACTATTGTAGCTGGTAACCCTGCAAAACCGCTTAAACAGTTTAACCATCAAACCCAAACATGGGATAAGATAATAGCTGCTTAGTTTTTCTAAACTTTTTAATGATTATACGATGTGGCCAAAAAAAATTATCACATGAAAAAAATGTATCACCTGGCCAACTGCACCACCTGCCAGGCTATAATAGCAGCAACCGGTGCCGATAAAAAAAATCTGCAGTTTCAAAACATAAAAGAAGAAAAAATAACACCGGCACAGTTAGATGAAATGAAAGCCATGGCAGGCAGTTACGAAGCGTTGTTTAGCCGCCGTGCTTTAAAATATAAAGAGTGGAACTTAAAAGACAAGCAACTTACTGAAGCCGACTACCGCAATTATATTTTAGACGAATACACTTTCTTAAAAAGACCCGTAACCATATTGGGTAAAAAAATTATTATTGGTAACGATAAAAAAGCAGTAACGGCTTTAAAAGAGGCATTGCAATAGTTTGCGTGTATTGCACTGCTGTTAAACTACAATCAGATTTTTACTGGGGCAAAAACTTGCTAGCCGTTCCTTACTGCGCTGCTGTTAACAGGTGCGACGCAACCACTGACGCCCAAAGAACCCATGCTGGTAACCTAAAATATTTTATTCAATAATACGCAGCTTGGCATAGTTAAGCATAATCTTTTTTTCTCCGTTCAGCTCAAACTTTACCGTGGCAATGGGGTTGTGTGCGGCACCTTCCATTTTTAATACCTCTCCAAAACCAAACTTCTGATGTTCTACTTTTTGTCCGGCCTTTAGTTGGCTGGTATCGCTGGCAACAAAATCGGCGGCGGGTTTATGCGCTACTACTTTTTGCGGAGGCTTGGGTGCCATATAAGAGGGGGCACTGCTTTCTTTTTTTGGCGGCGGACCATAACGGCGCTCTGCATCTTTGGTTGCATTATTGCCCCAGCTGCCGCCATTCATTCTATCAAACCCGCTGTTATTAAACCCAAAACTGCCTTGGTTTTTTATACCACCGCCGGCAAAACTTTTATCAAGATACTGTTCTGGTATTTCGTCAATAAAACGGCTGGGTTCGTTTTGCACCAGTTGGCCAAAGCGATAGCGGCTATTGGCATAACTGATCCATAATTTTTTCTTGGCTCTTGTTATTACTACGTAAAACAGGCGTCGTTCTTCTTCCAACTCTTCTCTGGTATTAATGCTCATAGCATTCGGAAAAAGCATTTCTTCTAAACCTGCGGCAAACACACAACCAAACTCAAGGCCCTTGGCCGCATGTATGGTCATTAACTTAACGGTATCTGCGTTGGGGTCTTTTTCATCTGCATCTGTTAACAAGGTAATTTGTTGCAGGTAGGCAGCAAGGCTTTTATCTACCACTTCACCTTCTTCGTTATCGGGGCTTTCTACCCATTCTTTAATACTGTTTAATAATTCCTGTATGTTTTCATAGCGCTGAACGCCTTCGGTACTTTTATCGTTAAACAATTCTTTTACCAGGTTGGTTTGTTTGCCTACATGAAAAGCTACTTCATACGCATTGCGTTTATCAAGCATGCTGTTAAAGCTTTTAATCATGGTCACAAATTCTTCCATAATAGCCAGTGTGCCGGCTTTAAAGCCAAAAGCATGTGCTTTTTCTAATACCTGCCACATGCTAATGTTGTTTTCATTGGCAAAAAGTACCAGCTTATCAATACTGGTTTTACCAATGCCCCGCACGGGATAGTTAATAATGCGTTTTAATGCTTCTTCATCGCTGGGGTTTACAATAATACGCAAGTAAGCAACCAGGTCTTTTATTTCTTTGCGCTGGTAAAAGCTGATACCGCCATAAATAGTATAGGGTATGGCCATGCGGCGCAGGCTTTCTTCAAAAGCACGGCTTTGTGCATTGGTGCGGTAAAGAATGGCAAAGTCTTTATTTAAAAAATGATTGCGCAGCTTTTGCTCTTGTATGGTATCGGCCACAAACTTTCCTTCTTCATTATCGGTTTGGGTGCGCACCAGCTTCAGTTTCTCACCTTCTGCATTTTCTGTAAACAATACTTTTTCTATTTGCCCCTTGTTATTGCTAATAACCTCGTTGGCAACTTTTAAAATATTTTGTGTGCTGCGGTAGTTTTGTTCCAGCTTTACCACTTTTACTTCATCATAATCTTTTTGAAACTGCAGAATGTTTTGAATGGTGGCGCCTCTGAAACTATAAATACTTTGGGCATCATCGCCCACCACACATACATTCTCGTGCTGGGCACCCAGCAGTTTAATTACTTCGTATTGCGCAGCGTTGGTATCCTGGTACTCATCAATTAAAACATATTTAAACTTGCGTTGGTATTTGCTTAAGCACTCCGGGTGGTTTTTTAATAACTCGTAAAATTTAATTAACAGGTCGTCAAAATCCATAGCGCCGTTTTTAAAACAACGCTTGGCATAGGCATCATATATCTGTGCAATGGCAGGGCGATTGGCCCGCATGTCTTCTTGCTGAATGTAATAATCCTGTGCATATTCTGCCGGGCCCACAAGGGCATTTTTAGCCGATGAGATGCGGTTGTACACCACATTGGGTTTATAATGTTTATCATCCAGGTTCAATTCATTCACCACTGTTTTCACCACACTCTTAGCATCATCTGTATCGTAAATGGTAAAACTTTTGGGGTAGCCAAGGCGGTCGGCCTCGCTGCGTAAAATGCGTGCAAACACACTGTGAAAAGTACCTATGTATAAATTACGGGCTTCGTTATTACCCAAAATTTTTTCTACCCGCTCTTTCATTTCTTTGGCAGCCTTATTGGTAAACGTTAGCGCCAGTATATTAAAAGCATCAACCCCGCTGGCCATTAAATGTGCAATACGGGTGGTTAATACTTTGGTTTTACCACTGCCGGCACCTGCCACAATCATAATCGGACCATTCTTGTGCAGTACGGCTTCACGCTGCGGTCCATTCAATCCTGCTAAATAATCTTGCATGGGTGCAAGTTAAGCCACGGCACTGAGAGCAAAAAACGCTAAAGCCCTTGTGGAAAATTATTGTTACCAGCAGTGGTTCTTTGGGCAGCAGTGGTTGCGTCGCACACTTATACGAGGGCAGGTTAATGGGCTATGGTTTATAGTCAATAATATTGCTATTAACTATTGACCATGGATATTCTTCCGCAAAAGTGTGCGACGCAACAATGCTTAATAGCACTACTAATGCCCGGCTCAAAAAAAAAGTAACAGACACTAACAAATAAAGCTTTGTTACCAACAATGTGGCGTTCAACAACTATTTTTGTAAGCCTTAATAAAAAATAGTGCCGGCACAGCAGCTCTACCAATTGTTTATTGATAATATTCAGCAAACCCGCTGGCAAGAATGGGTGAGTACCATTGCACAGGTGGCCAGTGTTTGGTATGCAAAAAAAAATAATGTGCTGGTTTACCCAACTGGTATTGTGGGTGTGCTGTTGGCTTTTTGGGTGTATTTTTTTATGGCCAGTCCACCATTGTATGCAGATGGCATTTTAAATATCTACTACTTTTTAATGAGTGTGTATGGTTGGTATAACTGGGCACAAAAAAAAGGAGATGAACAGTATAATTACCCCATTAGCTGGTGCAGTCCTAAAGAATTGCAGATAGGTATGGCTTTGTTTATTGGCTTTTGGATAGGTATTTATATACTCTTGATTTCAATTACTGATAGCAATACACCGTTGTTGGATTCATTGGTATCTGCTACCGCCGTAACGGCAATGTGGTGGATGGCGAAACGAAAAATAGAAAACTGGCTGGCATGGATTGTATCAAACATAATAGCCATACCCCTTAATTTTTATAAAGGCTTTATGCTGTTTGTGGTAATGTATGTGCTGTTTCTGGTATTAGCAACCATGGGCTTTGCAGCATGGAAAAAGAAAATTAAAACAACTAAGGCTTGAAGAAAATAGTTATAATAGGACCCGAAAGCACCGGCAAAAGTACTTTGTGCGAACAGCTGGCGCAACATTTTAACACCAGCTGGTGCCCTGAATTTGCAAGGCAGTACCTGATAAGCCATGGCACTCAATATACGTATGATGATTTATTAACTATTGCCCAAGGCCAGCTGGCAGCAGAAGAGCAAATGGCATTACAAATTAATAATGGGTTGTTTTTTATTGATACTAATATGTACGTAATGAAAGTGTGGTGCGAGTTTGTGTTTGATAAATGCCACCCCTGGATATTGGAACAAATTGTAAACCGCCCCTACGATTTATACCTGCTTTGTAATACAGACCTGCCCTGGATAAAAGATGAGTTGAGAGAATACCCCGACTTGGAAACCCGTAATAAACTGTTTCATTACTATAAAGATTTGCTGGTAAACCAGGCTACGCCATGGGTAGAAATTAGTGGCAACGATGAAAACAGATTGGTGCAGGCCATAACTGCCGTCAATAAAATTTTATAAACGCTGCAACATGTCATTTATAAAAAAAAATGCCTTATCTGTTTTTTTAGCTGCCTGGCTGTTGCTGCACCTGTTTCAGGCAGCCAGCACAGAGTTAATGGATGATGAAGCCTATTACTGGGTATACTCCATTTTTTTAGATTGGGGTTATTATGATCATCCGCCAATGATTGCTGTTTTAATTAAAGCAGGCTATGCTTTATTTGAAAATGAATTAGGGGTGCGTTTGTTTCCGGCACTGTTAAGCACGGCAACACTTTATATTATTTACCAGCTATTACCCCGTAAAAATGATGCGTTGTTTTTTATACTGGCTGCATCGGTGGCTGTTTTACAAATTGGTGGCATTGCTGCAGCGCCAGATATACCACTGGCTTTTTTTACTGCTTTATTCTTTTTGGCCTACAAGCGCTTTTTGCAAAACAACAGCTGGTTTAATGGCGTATTGCTAGGGTTGGTAATGGGCTGTATGCTGTATAGTAAATATCATGGGCTGCTGATTATACTATTTACTTTTTTATCTAACCTTAGCTTGGTAAAAAAACCCGCCGCATGGCTGGCGGTTGTAATGGGCGTGGTTCTATTTATACCACATTTATACTGGCAATACACACATCATTTTCCTTCGGTACAGTATCATTTGTTTGAACGCAACTCACCTAACTATAAATTTTCTTTTACGGTTGAATATGTGTTAGGGCAGGTAGCTTTGGCGGGTCCGTTTATGGGTTGGCTTTTATTATGGAAGAGTTTTGTATATAAAACCACTAACTTATTAGAACGGGCCTTAAAGTTTTCGCTGGTGGGTTTTTATGGGTTCTTTTTACTAACTACTTTAAAGGGCCGCGTAGAAGCCAACTGGACGATAGCCGCATTGGTGCCCCTGCTTGTTATCAGCCATCAGGCATTAATTGACAATGAAAAATGGAAATATTGGTTATGGCGCCTGGTGCCAGTTACCATTTTTGCAGTAATGATAGTACGCATCTTTTTAATAATAAATATACCCGGGCAAAAAGCATTTGTAAAAAGCCAATACCACAATAATAAAACATGGGCTGCTGCTATAGCTGCCAAAACTGGCAATACACCACTGGTGTTTTTAAACAGCTATCAAAAACCTTCTAAATATCTTTTTTATACAGGTAAAACGGCGATGGCTTTAAACACGCAGCATTACCGCAGAAATAATTTCAACTACTTTCCAATAGAAAAAGAATTGCAGGGTAAAACTATAATAGCCGTTAACAACGGAGACTATGCATATTTTTCAGACACCTTACAAACAAGCAAGCAATTGCTGGGTTTTTTAAAAATTGATTCTTTCTATTCTTATGCCAGCATAAACATAACCGTGCCTGAACAATTACAAGTAGTAAACGGGCAATTACAAAATTTTGCTGTAGAAGTAACTGGGCAAGAAAATCGAGCGGTTCCATCTACCGCACAACTTTATTTTTACAAGGGTGATAAGGTACTGACTGGCTTTGATGTTTTAATTACACTAACAAATGGAGTATACAATATTACTACTGCAGGCAATATAAACTTACCACCCGGTAATTATACAGCCCGTATTTGTTTGCCCACAGCGGTAAAAAATTATCCTACTATTAACAGCACTTTTTGCAAAGTGGCCGTTCAATAAAAAAAATAGCACAGTAAAGTGTTGCCGTTGAAGGGTGCGACGCAAGAATGCTGCCACCAGCACACTGCCGGTAACAAAAAATAGTTACCAATGAAATAGTTTCATTTTATGATAATTGCCAGTTTTCGTTAATTTGTTGCTACAAAAATTGCTTGCTATGGTTCGTTCTAAAATTGCCGGTATTGGAATGTATGTGCCCCAACAGGTTTTTACCAACCAGGATTTAATGAAGGTGATGGACACCAGCGACGAATGGATACAAGAACGCACCGGCATTAAAGAACGCCGCTACGCTAAACGCACCGGAGAAACCACTACCACCATGGCGGTTGAAGCCGCTGCAATTGCTATTGAAAGAGCCGGCATAACTGCTCAGGATATAGACTTTATTGTTTTTGCCACACTAAGTCCGGACTATTATTTTCCGGGTTGCGGCGTACTGGTGCAACGTGCCATGAAGATGAAAGAAATTGGCGCCCTGGATATACGCAACCAATGCAGCGGTTTTGTATATGCGTTAAGTGTGGCCGATCAGTTTATAAAAACCGGCATGTATAAAAATATATTGGTTATTGGCAGCGAGAAACATTCTTTTGGTTTAGACTTTAGCACCCGCGGCCGCAACGTAAGCGTAATTTTTGGAGATGGTGCTGGCGCCGTAGTATTGCAACCCACTACCAAAGAAACACAAGGCATTTTAAGTACCCACCTGCACAGCGACGGTGAAGCGGCAGAAATACTGGCCATGTATAACCCCGGCACACATGCCAACCATTGGATGCAGCAAGAGGTGGCAACTTTTAATGATGGCAATTTGGGCGATATGTTTATGAGCCATGCCATGATAGACAATGCGCAAAATTTTCCTAATATGGATGGGCCCAGTGTGTTTAAAAAAGCGGTGGTAAAGTTTCCGGAAGTAATAATGGAGGCCTTAGCCGCTAACCAACTTACCGCTGCCGATATTACTATGCTGATACCCCATCAGGCCAATTTGCGCATCAGCCAGTTTGTGCAGCAAAAATTAGGATTGAAAGATGAACAGGTACATAATAACATTCAAAAATACGGCAACACCACCGCTGCCAGTGTACCCATTGCTTTGTGCGAAGCATGGCAGCAGGGAAAAATAAAAGAAGGCGACCTGGTATGCCTGGCTGCATTTGGCAGTGGCTTTACCTGGGCCAGTGCATTATTACGCTGGTAGTTTTTTAGGTAATCAGCAATTGTAACCATTTGCAGCAGCCGTTGCTACGCTCAGTTCATCGGTAGTGCAGGTAGCAGCAGTTTATAAAGTAATCAATTGGTAAAATTTTTAAGTAACGTAATTTATAAGCTGTAGCAGGTATACCTTTGTACCGTACAAAAAACAAAATATGTTACGCCCCATCCTTATTACTACTGTTACCACCATTATTTCTTTAACCACTCTTGCACAAAAAATAAAAAAAGCAGATAAAGCTGTTATCACTCAGTTGCAAGCCCATGTGGCTTATTTGGCCGATGATAAATTAGAAGGCCGCCGCGCCGGCACTGAAGGAGAGCAACTGGCATCCACCTATATTTCCAGACAATTTGCTGCAATAGGGGTACAACCCAAAGGCGATAATAACACCTACCTGCAGGCTTTTGAAATAAACGATGGTAAAGAAATAAGCAAAAGCAGTTTTTTAATTATAAACGGAGAAGAAATTAAAGCCGGCGATTATTTTCCGTTTATGGGCAGTACCGCTGCAGGCATAGAAGCCATGCCTTCTGTAGCCCTGCATGAGCAAGGTATGCCATGGCTTATAAATCTGAAAGAGCCTTTAGAAGAAAATAAAACCAACCCGCATTTTGATGTAAAAACTTTTGTAATTGAAAAAATAAATGAAGCAGCAAAAAAAGGTGCTACCGCCGTTGTTGTTTTTAATACCGGCACTATTGCAGATGGGTTAAAGTTTGATGGAAAAGAAAAAGCCATGCCTTTTACCATACCGGCGGCGTATGTAAATAATAAAGTAGCTGCAAAATATTTTGCAGATGAGTCGGCCACACCAGAATTAAAAATGAAACTGGTGCTAAGCGATAAAAAAAGAACCGGTAATAATGTGGTGGGTTATATTAATAACGATGCCGCTACTACTGTAATTATTGGCGCCCACTATGATCATTTGGGGTATGGAGAAGATGGCAATAGCATGGTACGCAGTGGGCCTATGCAAATTCATAACGGCGCCGATGATAATGCCAGTGGCACCGCTGCATTAATAGAACTGGCCCGTTTATTAAAAACAACAAAAGCTAAGGCTAACAATTATCTGGTCATTGCTTTTTCAGGAGAAGAGCTGGGCCTTTATGGTTCTAAACATTTTGCAGAGCATGCAACTATAGATTTAACCAAGGCCAATTACATGATTAATATGGATATGGTAGGCCGCTTAAACGACAGTACTAAAGTATTAACAGTAGGCGGTTATGGCACATCGCCTTATTGGGGGCAAAACATAAGCACTATAAATGGTAACAGCTTTGTTTTAAAATACGATAGTAGTGGCACTGGCCCCAGCGACCACACTTCTTTTTACCGTAAAGATATACCAGTACTGTTTTTCTTTACCGGCCTGCATACAGATTACCACAAACCCACCGACGATTTTGATAAAATAAATTATACCGGCCAGTACCGCATTGTAAAGCTTATTTATAAAATTATTGAAGCCACCAACAATAAAGGCAAACTGGTGTTTACTAAAACAAGAGAAACACAAACCACCACATCTGCAAGGTTTAGTGTAAGTATGGGTATTATGCCCGATTATACTTTTGCAGAAACAGGTGTGCGGGTGGATGGTGTAAGCGAAGGCCGCCCGGCACAAAAAGCCGGCATTAAAACCGGAGATGTGATTATACAACTAGGCGACTACCCCGTGGTTTCTGTAGAAGCGTATATGCAGGCATTGGGCAAGTTTAAAAAAGGAGATAAAGCAAAAGTGCAATATAAAAGAGGCAAAGAAACCTTAACGGCCGATATACAGTTTTAAAATATGAAAGAAACAAAGATGCGATTGGATATGGAGCAGGCCACCGACGGGTTTTTTGAAGATACCCGCCTGCTGGGTATTGTAGCCCCTGTAAAATCGCATCAGTTTTGCTGGCAGCTTAACCATATGTTACAGTTTAGCTTCAGGCTGTATTACGATATACAGCTAAAGAAAAAAAACCGCGACTATTTTTTTCCGGTGTACGAATACCCCGAACCCAATAGCTTTTTAGTACACTACCTTTATAATAATTCTTTTGACGGAGAATACCTGCTGCCCGAATTTAAGCATATGGATTTTTTGTGGCTGATAAAAGGCGATGCGATGGAAGACGAAACCGTTCAGCTGATTGTAAAAACCATTAAGCAGCTGAACCATGTGCAAATGATTGGAGAAATAACCAACGAAAAAATACGCAATAAAGAACACCTTATTTTATAAACAGTGCTTATGTGGACAGAACAAAACAATACGCTTTACAGCAAGTTTGAGTTTGCTAATTTTTCTGAAGCCTTTGCATTTATGACAAGGGTGGCAATAGAAGCAGAAAAAATGAACCACCATCCATTGTGGACCAATGTTTGGAACCGTGTAGAAATTTGGCTGAGCACACACGATGCTAATAATACAGTTACCGATAAAGACCGTAAACTGGCTGCTAAAATTGATGCGCTTTTGTAGTGTAAACTTTTTGTATGCAATGTGCCAACACCATATTAATGGTACGTCCCGCCTGTTTTGGCTTTAACCGCCAAACCGCTATTACCAATGCATTTCAGCAACTGCCACAAACCATCCCCACTGCTGCAATACAAGAAAAAGCCCTGCAAGAGTTTGATAGTATGGTAGCGCAACTGCAGCAACATAATATAAATGTTTTAGTGGTAACCGATACGCAAGAACCTGTAAAGCCCGATGCGGTGTTTCCAAATAATTGGCTGGGTACCACACACAGCGGTATTATAACAATCTTTCCAATGCAAGCGGCTAACAGAAGAACAGAAAAGAGAGATGATATTTTAGTAGCCCTTACCAAAAAATATACCGTAACCGATGTGTTGGATTGGAGTGAGTTTGAAGCCGATGGTTTTTATTTAGAAGGCACCGGTAGTATGGTAATGGATCATGATAATAAAATTATTTACGCCTGCCTTTGCGATCGCACCCATAAATCGCTATTGCAAAAATATGCATACTATCATCACTATCGTGTAATGGCATTTACCGCCACTGATGAAAGCGGTTTTCCTATCTATCATACCAATGTAATGCTATCAGTTGGCCAAGGCTTTGCTGTATTGGCAGAAGCAGCAATTAAAAACGAATTTGAAAGAGTAGCTGTAACGCAATTATTACTTGCCACCGGGCATATAGTAATTCCGCTTTCAACAGATCAGCTAAAAAGTTTTGCCGGCAATATATTGCAGGTTCACAACACAAAGGGCGAAAGTATTATTGTGTTAAGTAAACAAGCGCTGCAATCGCTAACCCAAGAGCAGGTTAAAAAACTACAGCAGTTTGGCAAACTCTTACCCATTAGCATACCTACAATAGAAGCCGTGGGTGGTGGCGGCGTACGTTGTATGATGGCAGAAATATTTTTAAGCGCTCTATAATTTTTTGTATCCAGCATTAGTAACTCCGGTTAAACAGTCGTTGCGTCGCACACTTGTGCTAAAGTATGTCCATGGTCAATAGTTATAGTCCGTAGCGTACCATTGACTATTTATACTATGATTTATTTATCAACCACTGCACAAGTACCGCTAAAGTGGGTATGAAGTGAATCCCGATTTTTTTGATCGGAACAGGATCTGCTACTCGACCCTCGCAGCGTTGCAGCTAACAAGTGCGACGCAACCACAGCTGCCACAAGCACTACTGCTGGTAACAAAAAACAACCCACCACCAATAAAGCAATGGCTATATTTTGCAGGCTGCCTTTTTATTATGAAATTGAGAGCGTTTATGTGGCAGGCACTATTACAACAAATACAGCAGCACGATATAAAATCGTTGGCACGGGCTATTTCATTAATAGAAAATGAAGTGGAAGGCTATGATGTTTTTTTAAAACAACTGCCTGCCAGCAATACGCCGGTTATTGGTATTACGGGTGCACCGGGTGCTGGTAAAAGCACACTCACCGATGCATTGTTAAATTACCTGGTGCAACAAAATAAAAAAGCGGCGGTGTTGTGTGTAGATCCTTCTTCTGCATTTAATCTGGGGGCTTTATTAGGAGACCGCATACGTATGAGCGATTGGTACACGCATCCCAATGTATTTATCCGCTCACTGGCCACCCGCGGATCTTTGGGTGGTTTGCACCCAAAAATTATTGAGATTACTGATTTGGTAAAAGCGGCCGGCTTTGATTTTATTATTGTAGAAACCGTTGGTGTGGGGCAAAGTGAAATTGAAATTGCGGGCCTTGCTGATGTAACTACGGTGGTGCTGGTGCCAGAAGCGGGTGATGAAATACAAACCATGAAAGCCGGTTTAATGGAAATAGCCAATGTGTTTGTAATAAATAAAGCAGACCGGCCCGATGCTGCATTGTTTGCAAAAAACCTGCAACTGATGCTGGCACCTGTGTTTACACAACAACAGCAACCGGTAGCTATTATAAAAACGGTGGCTACTACCAAACAAGGTATTGAAGAATGGTGGCAGGCAATTGAGCAATGGTTGCAACAACCAGCTTATAACGATAAAAAAGTGCACCTGCTTGCAGAAAAAGCATGGCATTTAATACAGCAACAAAAAATGAAGGGCTTTAATAAGGCGGCAATAAAAAACGAGATTGCAGTTTTAATGCAAGAAACGGGTTTTAATTTGTATCAATACATTACCACAAAAGTTTAATCAAAATTTTCGCGGTTGCTCTTCCACCACCGATAGCCAATAACACCCATGGCCACTAAGGGCATGGCAGCTAAATAAATAATACCTCTGTTTAAGGCTTTGGCTGGTTTCTCGCCCAATTGCTGGGCTGTTTTAGTGCAAATAGAGCATTGTGCCGATGCTACAGCACTGTGTAGTTGAATAAAAAATACTATAATAAGAACCCTCTTTAACATGTATCCACTGTTTCTGCAAAATTACTGATTGAAAGGGTTGCTTTGCAAATAAATTAAAACATCAGGCCACTTTACCGGCAGCATGGTACTGGCTAAGGCCAAGCGAAGCATATTTTCTTTTAGAGGCTACAGCATCTTGCAGCAGGCGTATATTTTCTTCTTTATGGCTGCGATCGTTTTCTTTATGGTGTAAGTGGTATTGTATGCCACCAAAGCGTAAAAAACGATGGTTGATGTTTTGGTTGGTAAGGCGTATAAAAATATCGCTGTCTTCAAAGCCCCAGCCTACAAAACTTTCATCATAGCCGTTTACGGCAAACAAATCTTTTTTCCAAAAAGCCATATTGCAACCGGCCACATATAGGTAAGGATATTTTTTATCAAAAAAAGTAGCGGCTGTTTGATGCAGTAAAGGCAGGTGCATTTTGCGCAGTATCTTTTTTGAAAGCGAAAAAAGCGGTGGTACCGTTTCGGGTGTTTGTAAAATAAATTGCGAGTCGGTATCAGTTAAATCATACCGGTTGCCACATACAAAAAAACCGTGTCGGGCAAACTTATTATGATCGCTTATAAAATATGGGTGTAATACAATATCACCATCAATCTGAATAATATAATCGCCACTACATTTGGCAATGCCTTTATTGCGTATAGCAGCAAGCCTGAAGCCATCATCGGGGTGCCAAACATGGTGTATAGGAACCGGGAAATTTTTTTGCCAATTTTTAATTAGCTGGGCGGTTTCTTCTCTTGAGCCATCATCACAAATCACCACTTCATTGGGCAACTGCTGTTGCCTTGCTACGCTATGCAGGCAGGCATTTAATGCCATGGGCCAGTTATAGGTAGAAATAAGGAGACTGGTTTTTACTAAGGATTTCATTGGTACAAGAAAACGTTGTAACAACACTAAACGCAAAAATGCTATTTCTATTATATTTAACCCCTTTGTAAACAGTATTACTTATTACGGCCCAGTATATTTGCTGTAATTACAAACAGAATGGCCCGAAAGAAAAGAAAGAACCTGTTATTGCGCTACCTGCTTATTGGTTTTGTTTTGTTGAGTGTTGCATATACAAGCTGGCGTATTTACCTGAACAATAAAGACAATTTTGTTACCTATCCAGAATTTGGTATTGCCATGCCAGAGCAGTACGCTATTCATGGCATTGATGTTTCTCACCACCAGGATAATATTAACTGGGAGCTGGTAAGTAATATGCAAGTAAAAAAAATAAAAATGGGCTTTGCTTTTATAAAAGCCACAGAAGGCATTGGCCGGGTAGACAAAAAATTTAACCGTAATTGGAAGCGGGCTAAAGATGCAGGCATACCCTGCGGGGCCTACCATTTTTTTTTAGCCACTAAAAGCGGCAAACTACAAGCAGAAAATTTTATTAGCACCGTGCAATTAGAAAAAGGAGATTTGCCGCCGGTGCTGGATGTGGAGCAAACCTATGGTGTTACTACCAGCAAGCTGCAAAAAGAAGTAAAAGCTTTTTTAAATACGGTAAACGATTATTACGGCGTTACGCCTATCATTTATACCAATACAGATTTTTACAGGCAGCATTTAAACACGGCCGATTTTGAAACCTACCCTTTATGGGTGGCGCATTACCTGCAGCAAAAAGAACCCCGCGTAGTACGCAACTGGTTGTTTTGGCAACACAGCGAAACCGGGCGGGTAAATGGCATTACCACAAAAGTTGATTTTAATGTTTTTAATGGAGACACGGCTGCTTTTGAACAACTACTTTTTAAATAAACTAACTTTAATACAGTTTATTTGTTATAACAATAAAATAGCATGGGCTTTGAACCAGATGTAAGAGAGTTTCTAAGAAAAGTATTGTGGAGTATTTCTATAGTGCTGCTATACCTGCTTATTAATTTTACAGCAGGCCTGCGGTTTAAATTATTTTTTATAGCAGCTACCCCGCAACTAAAGCATTATATTTTTTATAGCTGGTTGCTTATAAGTACTATTTTACTTTTTTGGCAACTATATAAATGGTGGAAACAGAAATACCCGCATGGCTGAGCTTTTTTATACAGCTGAAGTGAGTGACACAACCGGGGCCGGGTTTTGTTTTAAAGCTGGTAAAAAATACCAGCTGCTGTTTTTCAATGTATCACCGTTGCGTCGCAATCCTTTCAACGGCAGTGCGGGTGGCAGCATTTTTTTGCTAACTGCTATGGTCTGCCACTATAACCCATTGCCCTTTAATTTTACGCATTACCAGGCTATAATGCCCGCTGGCATCTCCAACACTTCTTTTTAAATGCCATTTGCCAATAATAAAATAACTATCTGCCGCCATTTTTTTCATATGCAAAATGGTTGAGGTAAACGTACCCATATGGGCCGTATCGGCATACCCTCTCTTATAGTTTTCTAATGTTTTTTGATAGCCATATGTAATGCCACTTTTACCAATAAAAAGCAAAGAGTCGTTTTGCCAGTAGCCAATCATAAAGGCATCCAAATCGCCCCGGTTCCAGGCAGCGGTTTGTTTTTTTAATACATCCAGTATGGCGTTTTCATTGGTTGTTTGTGCGTGGCTGCCGGCAGCAGTAACTATTATAAAAAGTAAGGCAAGTAAAAATTTCATGTCAATGGTTTTATTAAAGATAGGCACTCTGCCTGTTCGGTTACCATGCATTTTTAAGCAAGCAAATTTGTATCTTCAGGCTATGGCGGCCAATCCTTACATCAGCAATATATTGTTTTTAGATATTGAAACAGTATCTCAATACTCCAACTTGGAAATGCTGCCTGATGATTGGCAGCAGCTATGGAATAAAAAGGCAGAAAGTTTATTGCGCTACCACGAAAATGAGACAGCTTCCAGCCTTTATGGCCGTGCCGCTATTTATGCAGAATTTGGAAAAGTAATTTGCATTAGCTGCGGTTGTGTGCAACAAAACGGCAATGAAAGAAAACTGGTTTTAAAATCTTTTTCGGGGCACAATGAAAAAGAAGTGTTAGCAGCGTTTAGCAATATGCTTACCCGCTGGGCCAGCGATGGTAATAAAATGTTATGTGCACATAATGGTAAAGAGTTTGACTTTCCGTACCTGTGCCGGCGTTTTGTAATTAACCAGTTGCCCATACCTGCTTTACTTAATAACAGTGGTAAAAAACCCTGGGAGGTAAATCATTTAGATACCATGGAGCTGTGGAAGTTTGGAGACTTTAAAAATTATACCAGTTTAAGCCTGCTGGCACATTCATTAGGCATACCTACCCCAAAAGATGATATTGATGGCAGCATGGTGGGCGAAGTGTATTGGAAAGAAAACAACCTGGAACGGATTGTTACCTATTGCCAGAAAGATGTGGTTACCGTGGTGCAAATTTATTTACGGCTGATTGCAGAGCCGCTGATTGATATTGCTAATATTGAAATTAAATAATTATGGAAAGAACCAACTATGCCTCTGGTGCCCAATGGGAAAATATAGTAGGCTATAGCCGCGCAGTTAAAGTGGGAAACATTATAGAAGTAACCGGCACTATGAACAAACCGCATTTATTATTCAGAAAATTGAAAAGGTTTTAATAAAAGCAGGCGCTTCTTTAAAAAATGTGGTGCGTACCCGCCTGTTTGTTACAGACATTAGCCGCTGGGAAGAATACGGCCGTGCCCACGGCGAATTTTTTAAAGACATTAAACCCTGCACCACCATGGTTGAAGTAAGTGCCTTGATTGCCCCTGATTATTTAATAGAAATAGAAGCCACTGCTGTTTTATAATGGATATAGATTTTATACGCAACTATTGCATGGCCAAACAACAGGTAGAAGAAACCCTGCCTTTTGGCCCCGATGTGCTGGTGTTTAAAGTAGCCGGTAAACTTTTTTTATTATGCCCTTTAGATACGGAGACTTTACAGTTTAATGTAAAATGCCCACCCGAACTGGCAGAAAGTTTAAGAG
>REAR01000164.1 GCA_004295245.1 Sphingobacteriales bacterium
CGGGTTTTTATAAGGCGCACAACCATTTTTTCATCTTTGTAAGTACGTGCAATAGCTTGTGCTGTATCTAGCATTCTTCTTGCTTCTATAGCTTTTAAGTTATTTAAATGGCTGTACACATAATTATTATATACATGCGGTTTTATAGAGTCGTACGTATATAGCCAAGCCAACTGCCTTGCTTTTGTAGCATATAATTTTGCGTCTTCAGGTTTGTTATCGTTTTTTAATAAATAAGCCAATCGGCTGTAAGTAAGGCAAAGGTTTAACGTGTCTTTTAATTCTATAAAAATGGCTTCTGCTTTTAATTTATAAACAAAGCTGGTTTTATAATCTGATTTAAAAAATGAGGCTATTGCAAACATTGACAGGGCCTGACCCACCCCTTTTTTATAATTATTGCGTGCTGCTATTGCGTTTGCTGTATAGGCATAGTAAAGACAAGAGTCTGTATTTTTTTGATGTATGAGATAGGCTATTTTGTTAAGTGCATTTACATATACAACAGAATCTTTAATAAACGGAAGACTGGCTTGCGTGCTGCGTAATAAAGAATCTTGGGCATGTAGCCAGCAGGATGGTAGTAACAGTATTAAAAGCAGTAGTTTGCGCATAGCGGCTTTTTAAGTAATTGCCCATAATAGCACAAAACCTGAAGGGTGCGACGCAACGATGCTTAACCGGAGTTATACCGTTGGTTACAACTTGCTTCTAAATTTACTTATTAGTTTAATAAAAAAGGGAGCTTTTAAAAAGCTCCCTGATATTTTTTAAACGGCTTCAGCGCTCATGCGCTTGCTTTGTTTTTTTCGTTCTTCTTCATCTAATATCACTTTTCTCATACGAATGAAATTGGGGGTTACCTCAATACACTCATCCTGCTGTATGTATTCCATACATTCTTCCAGCGTCATTAGGGTTTTAGGTGCAATCTTGGTAGCATCATCGCTACCACTGGCGCGGTGGTTGGTTAATTTTTTGCCTTCAGTTGCATTTACTACCAAATCACCCGGTTTAATGTTTTCTGCAATAATCTGTCCGGCATATACATCTTCACCCGGGTCTACAAAGAAGGTACCGCGGTCTTGTAATTTATCAATTGAGTAGCCCGTTGTTTTCTCTTGATTTTTTGATAATAAAACACCGTTGTTTCTGCCAGGTATTGGTCCTTTCCATGGTTTGTATTCGCTAAAGCGATGGGCCATTACAGCTTCGCCGGTTGTTGCGGTAAGCATCTGCGTACGTAAGCCAATCAACCCTCTTGAAGGAATTTCAAATTCTAAATGCTGCATTTCACCCTTTGTTTCCATTATCAGCATTTCGCCTTTGCGACGGGTTACCAGATCTATTACCTTGCTGGCAAATTCTTGCGGTACATCTACTACCAATACCTCATAGGGCTCGCTTCTGACACCATTAACCTCTTTTACAATTACCTGTGGCTGGCCTACTGTTAACTCATAACCTTCTCTGCGCATGGTTTCTATTAATATACCCAGGTGCAAAATACCACGACCATAAACAATTAAACTATCGCCTTCTTCACTATCCACTACTTTTAAAGCAAGGTTTTTTTCTGTTTCTTTCATTAATCTATCGCGTAAGTGGCGGCTGGTAACAAATTTACCATCGCGGCCAAAGAACGGTGAGTTGTTTACAGAAAACAACATGTTCATGGTAGGTTCATCTACGCTAATTACAGGTAATGCTTCAGGGTTTTCTGCATCAGCAATAGTATCTCCAATATTAAAATCTTCAATACCAACCACTGCACAAAGATCTCCGGCAACTACTTCAGTTACTTTCTTTTTACCCATCCCTTCAAAAACATACAGCTCTCTTACTTTTGTTTTCTTAATAGTGCCATCGGCCTGCATTAAAACAACCTGTTGGTTTTCTTTTATAGTGCCACGGCTTACTTTACCTACTGCAATGCGGCCTAAAAATGAAGAGTAATCTAGAGAAGTAATCTGCATTTGCAAAGGACCTTCACTTACTTTTGGTTCTGGCACATATTTAATAATACCATCTAATAAAGGGTTGATATTATCAATTTGTTCCAGGGTATCATTAAACCAACCGTTTTTACCGCTACCATAAAAGGTAGGAAAATCCAGTTGCTCTTCTGTTGCATCCAGGTTAAAGAATAATTCAAAAACGGCATCATGTACCTCATCAGGGCGGCAATTCGGCTTGTCCACCTTATTAATAACCACAATTGGTTTTAAGTTTAATTGCAATGCTTTCTGCAACACAAAACGGGTTTGTGGCATGGGGCCTTCAAAAGCATCTACTAACAAAATAACGCCATCTGCCATTTTCAATACCCGCTCTACTTCACCACCAAAGTCTGCGTGACCCGGGGTATCAATAACATTAATTTTAATGTCTTTGTAAAGCACTGCGGCATTTTTACTAAAAATGGTAATGCCACGCTCTCTTTCAAGATCGTTACTGTCCATTATTAACTCGCCAGTCTCCTGGTTATCTCTAAAAACTTTGGTAGCATGTAAAATTTTATCAACCAGGGTTGTTTTGCCGTGGTCAACGTGTGCAATAATTGCAATGTTTCTAATGTTCATACGCCTCTTAAAATTGAGGCGCAAAAGTACGTTAATAAAACCGAGGAGGCAAGTAAAAAGGAGGTTAATATTATGTAACCAGCATTTGTAGTAATAATGGGCTTTACTTGCGTCGCACACTTGTACTGCAACAAGTTATGCAGCAAATAGTGCATCAGCAGCTGTAAAATTTAATGCTTTGGTTTTATTTCATCCCATGTTTTATACAAAACTTCTTGCCCGGGTCGGTTAGGTTCTACCGCTTTCAGGGGCTCGCAGGCTTGCCAATACTGCTTCATTTCTTGGGGCAATTGTTCATACAGTTGGGTGCCGGTAGTCTTCCACGCAATCATATCGTTGCTTACTTCTTTTATACGCTGGGCGGGGTTGCCCACAATTAAACTTCTTTTTTCAAACACGGTATCGGCTCTAATAAAACTAAGAGCGCCTACAATACATTCATCACCCAAAACCACATTATCCATTAATACGCTGTTCATACCCACCAGGCAATTTTTTCCAATAGTGGCACCGTGTATTACAGCGCCATGGCCAATATGTGCGCCTTCTTTTAATAAGATAGTTACCCCCGGAAACATATGCAGTGTACAATTTTCCTGCACATTGCAGCCATCCTCAATAATAATACGGCCCCAGTCTCCTCTTAATGCAGCCCCGGGGCCTATATAGCAACGCTTACCAATTATAACATTCCCGGTAACGCATGCTTGTGGGTGCACAAAAGAAGTTTCATCAACAACGGGTATAAAGTTTTTGAAGGAATAAATCATGTTTCAATTTTCAAAGTGAACTTTTAACAGCAACCAATTGCTTTCCGGTTCTGAAACAACAACCTTTAAATAAGGCCACCAGCTCGTTCTTCTGATTTATAATTTCTATCTGATACAGACCGGTACTTTTGCCATTGTGTATTTCTCTGGCAATAGCAACCAATACATCATTTACGGCAACAGGTTTTAAAAAATTAATACTGGTATCTAATGCAACAGACAGGTTGTTGCGGTTGTTGCAGGCAAAGGCAAAAGCACTGTCTGCCAAAGAAAAAGCAATACCGCCGTGTACAATACCAAACCCATTCACCATTTCTGCTCTTACCATCATGGTTATTTTGCTATACCCCTCATTTACTTCCAATACAGTTATCCCCAGCCATTGGCTAAAAGCATCTTGGTGCATCATATGTGCTACTACTTCGGTTGGTGTAGGCATAAACAGGTTTTAAGATTCAATAAGAGTAGTTGTTTTTTTAATGCCATTAACAGCATCAAAAAGTGTGTCTAAATCCTGCTGGCTATTAAAAGCATTAATTGAATAGCGCAGGTATACAG
>REAR01000264.1 GCA_004295245.1 Sphingobacteriales bacterium
TACGGACAAATTGTGAGCGACTGGAAAATTGTAAACGGCATGTTTGTATTGCATGTTACCATACCGGCAAATACAACAGCCAATATATATTTACCGGGCAGTAATAAAATAATTAAAACGGGTTCGGGTAATTACCAGTATAAAATAAAAATGAATTAAGATGCAAGTATTGATTTGTGAAAAGCCGGGGGTATTTCAATATAACAACAAAGAAAAACCGTTGCTGCAAAGCGGGCATGCCATTCTAAAATTGCAGCGCATTGGTATTTGCGGCACCGATTTACATGCTTATGAAGGCACACAGCCTTTTTTTAATTACCCAAGAATATTGGGGCATGAACTGGCAGCAATTGTTGATGCTGTTGACTCAGGACATGGCTTTGAAGCAGGCGATAAAGTTTCCATCATTCCCTATTTTAATTGCGGCAGTTGTATTGCCTGCCGTAATGGTTTGCCCAATTGCTGCGCCGCCATCAGTGTGTTTGGTGTGCATGCCGATGGCGGAATGTGCGAATATATTTCTGTGCCGCTGCCATATTTATTAAAGGGTAACGATATGAGTTTTGATGAACTGGCATTGATAGAACCACTGGCCATTGGTGCGCATGGCATTCGCCGTGCCCATGTGCAGCCCGGTGAGTATGTGTTGGTACTTGGCGCCGGCCCCATTGGTTTGGGTGTAATGGAAATGGCCCGCATTGCAGGAGCGGCGGTTATTGCAGCAGATGTAAACGAAAGCCGCTTACAGTTTTGCAAAGACAAGTTACAGGTGCCACACACTATTAATCCGCTGCAGCAAGATGTGTTGCAACAATTGAAAACAATTACCAGCAATGATATGCCCACGGTAATTATTGACGCCACCGGAAATTTAAAAGCCATCAATAATGCCTTGCAGTATTTAGCACATGGTGGCCGTTATGTGCTGGTGGGTTTGCAAAAAGAAAATTTCAGTTTCAGTCACCCGGAGTTTCATAAACGGGAAACTACTTTAATGAGCAGCCGCAATGCCACCCGTA
>REAR01000262.1 GCA_004295245.1 Sphingobacteriales bacterium
AGCAACTATATTATTAAAATACCGTAAGGTTACTGCTAAAAACAAACAACAATACCAGCTGGTTTTAAAAGAAACACCCTTTTATGCAGAAAGCGGCGGCCAGTGCGGAGATACCGGTGTTTTAGTATTTGGCACAGAAAGCATTGCTGTTACTGATACCCGCAAAGAAAATAATCTAACTATACATTTTACCGATAGCTTACCAACAGTAATGAACAGTGCTGTCATAGCGCAGGTAGATACTGCTAAACGTAAAGCTATTTGCCTGCACCACTCTGCTACCCACTTGATGCATGCTGCATTAAGAAAAGTATTGGGCACACATGTGGCGCAAAAAGGTTCATTGGTAAATACAGAATACCTGCGTTTTGATTTCTCGCATTTTGCAAAAATGACGGACGCAGAAATTCAACAGACAGAACAACTGGTAAATGAAAAGATAAGAGAGAATATACCGGTGGTAATAAAACAATTGCCTAAAGAAGAAGCCATTGCTATGGGCGCCATGGCCTTGTTTGGAGAAAAATATGCTGATGTGGTACGGGTGGTGGTGATGGACCCCGCTTATTCAATTGAATTGTGTGGTGGCACCCATGTGGTCTATACGGGTGAGCTAGGATTGTTTAAACTGCAACATGAAACAGCTGTTGCCGCCGGTGTGCGACGTGTAGAAGCTGTTTGTGGTTTGGCAGCAGAGCAATACATTAATGAGCAGCTGGTACAGTTGCAGCAGGTAAAAGAACTATTTAAAAATCCTAAAGAATTATTGAAAGCCGTTGAAAACCTTTCATTAGAGAATAGTGAGTTAAAAAAGAAAGCCGAGCAACTGGAAAATAGATTGCTGGTGGGCATTCGTAACGAACTGTTGCAGAAAGATGAGATCATTAATGGCATTACATTTATAGCAGATATTGTTGAAGTAAGCAGTGCAGATGCTTTAAAAAAGCTTTGCCTCGATTTAAAAAATAACCTGAACGATTATGTGGCCGTGTTAGCAGCTAATATTGGTGGAAA
>REAR01000263.1 GCA_004295245.1 Sphingobacteriales bacterium
ATAATTGCTGCCATCTGCAGAAATATATACTTCAATAGCTGCGGGCCGATAGATCCAGCTATTAACCGCTTCTAAAATTCCAACATTTACTTCTTTAATGGTTTGCAGGCTGCTCATTTCTATGGTAGCATCAAGGTTGGCGCCGCTAAACCCTAAAAACTCATGCCGCTTTTGTAAACCCCTTTCATTCCAGATGCCGTTTACCAAGGTAAAAGCACCATCACCGGGATAGTTTTTTGAAGGAGTATTGGCAAGTATAATTTTTTGTGCGGTGGCTTTGTTAAAAGTAAAAGATTGTAGCAGTATTTGTTTCACTACTCCATTTACGCTTACAACGGCTTTGATGGTTTGGGTATTTTTAATTGCTAGAGGAGATCGGTATTCGCTGATTGCTGTGTCTTTTGTAGTACTATATGTTATTTTGCTCTCTGTAGCGTTTGTAAACAATTTCCACAACAGGCCGTTATTAATAGTGTCTTTAAGTGTAGTACTATGAATATCATAAAAAGCAGTACTATAGTTTATTTTATTGTTTTCATATTTTTTATAGAGCTGCGGCAACTTCTTTTCAAACGCCTCCCAGCTTCTTTTTTCTTTGGGGGTCCATAAAACTTCACTCAAAGCCGCCAGCCTCGGAAAAATCATATACTCCACTTTGCTTGGGTTGGTCATGTATTCCGTCCATACATTGGCTTGCGCACCCATTACAAAATGATGTTTGTCTGCCGGCAGTTCGGCCGGTATGGGTTCATAGGCATACACTTTTTCTAAAGGGGTGTAACCACTAATAGTAATAGAGTCTTCGTTTTCGCTTTGTGCATAATCAAAATACACATGGCTTCCGGGTGTCATTATTACCTGATGGTTTTGTTTGGCGGCTTCAATACCGCCGCTTTCGCCACGCCAGCTCATAACAAGTGCATTGGGTGCCAAACCACCTTCCAGTATTTCATCCCAGCCAATAATGGTGCGGCCTTTTTTATTGATGTGTTTTTCTATGCGTTGTATAAAAGCGTTTCCAGGCTTCTTTGGGGCACTCATCGCCACCAATATGAATGTATTTAGAAGGAAATAAGGTCATCACTTCATCCAGCACATCTTGCAAAAACTGAAAAGTATATTCCGTAGGGCAAAATACATCTTCAAATACGCCCCATGTTTCCTGCACCAGTTTGCCACCGGCTTTTTTACTGGCAACAGAACCATTACCACCCGGTATTACAGTAGGTTCTTTAGGAAAACAACTCAACTCAGGATAGGCTGCAATGGCAGCGCTGCTATGGCCAGGCAATTCAATTTCAGGTATAATAGTAACATATCTTTTAGCTGCATAGGCTACTATTTCTTTTACTTGTGCCTGTGTATAAAAACCACCGTGTTTGGTATTGGTATTGCCGGTGCCGGGTTTTTTACCGGTAATGGTGCCATACCTGTAAGCACCAACTTGTGTAAGCCTGGGGTATTTTTTTATTTCTATGCGCCAGCCCTGGTCTTCTGTAAGGTGCCAATGAAAATAATTCATCTTATGCTGGGCAATGTAATCAATGTATTTTTTTATAAAGTCTACCGGCATAAAATGACGGCCCACATCTAAATGCAAACCACGATAGGCAAATCGGGGATAGTCTGAAATATT
>REAR01000059.1 GCA_004295245.1 Sphingobacteriales bacterium
TCAAAAATATCACCCAAAAAAACTTGGGAGGGAACTATTGGTGGTGCCATATTGTGTGTTGCAGTAATTGCTTTAATTGGCTGGTGGGCGCAACTGTACCGCGTTATCGATTGGGTGGCTATTGCTGCTATTGCTGCTATTGCTGGTACTGCCGGCGATTTATTTGAAAGTAAATTAAAACGCATGGCCCGGGTAAAAGACAGTGGTTCTTTTATGCCCGGCCATGGTGGCTTTTTAGACCGATTTGATTCTTTATTACTGGCTACACCCTTTGTTTGGTTGTATGTAAAGTTGTTTATGCCTTAGTTTTTTACAAACGATTTTATAATAGGCGCTTGTTCAGTAGTTATAATACGAACATAATATACTCCATTAGTAAGGTTGCTAATGTTTATACTGGCGGTAACCAAACCGCTATTTAAATTAAATTGTTGTATGGCAACAACCGCACCGCCTGCATTTACCAATTCTATAGTTGCAGTAAGCCCAGTTTTATTTAGAAGTTGCAGTTGTAATTGATTGCCTGCAGCTACAATTTTTTGCAAGCTTAATTTTTGTGTGGCAGCAAATACTTTAAATACTGGCGTATTTTTTTTGGTGCCATCCTTATCTGTAGTTACAATTCTAAAATAATTCCAACCGTTCAATGGTTGGGCATCTGTAACGCTATAGCTGCTAACCCGATTGCTGTTTTTGGCGGCTACTATTTGTAGTGTTTTAAAAACTACTCCATCGCTGCTTCTTTCTATAGTATAGTTAATAAGATTTTGCTCTTGTGTAGTCATCCATTTAACAATGGTTTGCCCATTTTTAAACTGTGCTTCAAAGTTTAAAAATTGTGCAGGCAGGCCAATATTAAATACTTGTTTTTCCTGTACCCGCTGAAACAATAACTGATGACCAGCACCATTTAAATGGATATCATCTCCGGCTACCCGGTAGGCTGGTAATATAGAAAGATCAGTAGGATCCGTAAGTCCATCCCAAAAGTTTAAAGCAAAATAGCCAAAAGCATTCATTACACTATCTCTTACCACTTTTAAGCGGGCCCGGGCTGCTGCATTAAATTGAGTACGTGGTTGAGAGGTGGTTATATAACAAACCTTACCTGCAGCATTGGCTGTTTCTTTAATAGTGCGCAGGCAATACATAATACTATCATAAGGCAAAAACTCATAGGCATTTGAAGGGTAGTTAACCAATATTACATCTGGGTTATTTGACAGGGCATAGGTAATATTTGCAGCAGGATTGGGCTGAAAGTCGGCACCGCTATAGGGTGGAATATACCCTGTAGGCATACCCCGGTAACAATTATAACCACTGGCTGCAATGGTGGTAACAGTGGTATCAAGCGGGGCAAACTGATTATAAAAAGCACTCAGGCGGCTTACATAACAATCATTGATATTAATGGGCCCCACACAAGCAGAGGTAGACGACCCAATAATATAAATTTTTTTTTGGGCATAGCTGCTTTGCAGGCTGCATAGCAGCAGGATAGCTAAAAAGGTGCGCATTCACAGTTAGTTTAAAGGTGATAAGGTATAGCTGTACGGGTGCGGAAATTCTGGGGAAGAGGATTTAGAAGGACTATAAATTTAGACTATTTAAAGCCACAGTTTGCCAGAACTGCTTAGTTTTTAAAAAAACAACACGTAAAACTTTTAAAAGAAGGAAAGAATGCATACATTTGATTAGTTGTTTAACTAACTATATGCCAAACAACCAATTTAAAAAAGGAGAACTCTACAGTTTTGTAACCGGCAAAGCGTCTACCGCTATTGCCCGAAGGCTGCAAAAAAAGTTTAATACCGCCACACTTAATTTAACCATTGAGCAGTGGAGTGTGCTGTATCATTTATGGAAAAAAGATGGTATTAGCCAGCAAGAGTTATGCAATGCCACTTTTAGAGATAAGCCCAGCATTACCCGTTTAGTAGATAATCTTGAAAAACTAAAGCTGGTAAAAAGGGTGCCTTCTAAAAGTGACCGCAGAATGAATATGGTGTTTTTAACCCCCGAGGCATTAAAGTTGCAGGAACAAACCATGGAGTTAGCAGAAGAAACTTTGAATGAAGCACTATTAACTGTGCCGGCAGATAAGATTGAAGTATGTAAAGAAGTACTGCAGATAGTGTATGATAATTTAAAATAGCTGAACAATAAACTGCAGTACAAGAGTGCGACGCAAGGATGCCGCCACTGTTGCAGCTGCTGGTACCATATTTATACTAAACACTTGCAAATTTTTAAACACTTACAATTATGAGCACCACAACAAACAAACAGCAAGCCTTAAAAGGCGGCGAATGGCTGGTTAAAGAAAGCTCAGCTTTTGAAACATTTATACCGGAAGATTATAACGAGGAACAACAGATGGTGAAAGATATGTGCACCAGTTTTTTGGATGCTGAAGTATTGCCTGTTATTGAACGTGTAGATAAAATGGAACCGGGCCTGATGCCTGCTTTAATGGTAAAAGCCGGCGAGCAGGGATTACTGGGTGTTTCAATACCAGAAGAGCAAGGTGGCCTGGGTAAAGATTTTATTACCTCTACTCTGGTGAACGAAGCTTTGGGGGGTGGTTTTTCTTTTTCAGTAGCAGTAGCAGCACATACTGGTATTGGCACATTACCTATTTTATATTTTGGTACAGAAGAGCAAAAGAAAAAATATATTCCTAAACTGGCTTCTGGCGAGTGGAAAGGTGCTTACGGTTTAACAGAGCCTAACAGCGGTAGCGATGCATTGAGTGCTAAAACAACAGCTAAACTAACAGAAGATGGCAAGCATTATATTGTTAACGGCCAAAAATGCTGGATAACCAACGGTGGCTTTGCAGATGTTTATACAGTGTTTGCTAAAGTAGATGGAGATAAGTTTACCGGCTTTATAATTGAACGCGGTTTTGAAGGCTTTACACAAGGGCCAGAAGAACATAAGATGGGTATTAAAGGCTCTTCTACCGTACAACTATTTTTTCAAGACTGTAAAGTGCCGGCAGAAAATATGCTGGGAGAAGTTGGTAAGGGCCATATTATAGCGTTTAATATTTTAAATATTGGCCGTTTAAAATTATGTGCTGCTGCATTGGGTGGTAGTAAAAGAGCTTTAAACACCACCATTGAATATGCCAATACAAGAGAACAATTTAAAACTCCCATAGGTAGTTTTGGGGCTATTAAAAATAAACTGGCCAATATGGCCATTGGTATTTGGGTGGCAGAAAGTGCTTTATACCGCACGTCTAAATGGATAGATGATAAAGAACATGAATTGATGGCTGCCGGTAAGCCTTTTAATGAGGCCTTATTGGGTGCTGCAGAAGAATACGCCATTGAGTGTGCTATGTTAAAAGTATATGGCAGCGAAGTATTAGATTTAGTAGTGGATGAAGGTGTGCAGATACATGGCGGCAATGGGTTTAGCGATGAGTATATTATTTCAAAAGCATACCGCGATAGCCGTATTAACCGCATTTACGAAGGCACCAATGAAATTAATCGTTTACTTACCGTAGACATGGTACTAAAACGTGCCATGAAAGGCAGATTAGATTTAATGGGCGCAGCCATGAATGTGCAGAAAGAACTAATGTCGATACCCGATTTTGGCAGCGGCGATGACGCACCTTTTGCAAAAGAATTAAAGGCTATTACCAATTTTAAGAAAGCTATTTTAATGGTAGCCGGTGCAGCCGTGCAAAAGCTAATGATGAAGATTGAACACGAGCAAGAAATATTAATGAATATAGCAGATATGGCAATTGAAACGTTTAATGCAGAAAGCGCCTTGCTGCGTGTAATTAAACTGGCAGATAAACGTGGTGAAACCGGCTGCCAGTTTGAATTGGATATCACCCATACTTATATTTATGATGCTGCAGACCGCATTAATAAATTTGGTAAAGATGCATTAAATGCATTTGCAGATGGCGATGAACAGCGAATGATGTTGTTAGGGTTAAAGCGCTTTACTAAAGCAGAACCCTTTAACAGTAAAGATGCCAAGCGCCGTATTGCCAATAAATTACTGGGCGATAATAAATACCCGTTGTAATTACTGTATAAAGTTTAGTTATAAAGCCCTGCTGTTAAGCAGGGTTTTTTTTATGTAACCAACTGTAGTATTACATAGCATCAACTGTTGCGTCGCACCTGTTAACGGTACGGCAGTGAGCAACAAAAAACAAATAACTATAACAAAGCGTAGTGCAGCAGGTCTAAATTTTTTTAAAGGTCATAATGAAAACTTGTACTTTCATAGCCCCTTTATAACAACATTTACAACCGCATATGATTAAGAAAGATTCAAACGCCGCAGTAGGTTTTATATTTATAACACTGCTATTAGATATTATAGGCTGGGGTATTATAATACCCGTAGTACCAAAATTAATTGGGGGCATGATTAATGGAGATATCAGCGAAGCTTCTAAATATGGAGGTTGGCTAACTGCAGCATACGCCATTACACAGTTTTGTTTTGCACCTCTTATAGGAAATTTAAGTGATAAATATGGCCGCAGGCCGGTTCTCTTATTCTCATTGTTTGGGTTTGGTATGGATTATTTATTAGTGGCTTTTGCACCCAATATCTATTGGTTATTTGCGGGGCGTATTATTGCAGGTATAACGGGTGCCAGTTTTACAACAGCCACCGCATATATTGCAGACATTAGCACACCAGAAAACAGGGCGAAAAATTTTGGTATGATTGGGGCTGCTTTTGGTATGGGCTTTATTATTGGTCCTGTTATTGGCGGTTTATTAGGAAGCTTTGGCCCAAGAGTACCATTTATAGCGGCAGCTATTTTGTGTTTATTAAATTGGCTGTATGGTTATTTTGTTTTGCCAGAATCTTTAAGCAAAGAAAACCGCAGGCCTTTTGATTGGAAAAGAGCCAACCCCGTGGGTTCGTTATTTATGCTAAAACGATATCCTGCATTAGGTGGTTTGGTGTTTTCGTTAGTATTGGTATATATAGCAGCACATGCTGTGCAAAGCAATTGGAGTTTTTTTACTATTTATAGATTTAACTGGACTGAGAAATTAGTAGGCATTTCTTTGGGAGTGGTTGGTTTATTAGTAGGTCTTGTGCAGGGTGGATTGATACGGTGGGTAAACCCAAAGTTGGGAAATGAGAAAAGTGTATATGTAGGTTTAGCTTTATATGGTATGGGGCTGCTGTTGTTTGCATTTGCTAATGCCAGTTGGATGATGTTTGTTTTTTTAATTCCTTATTGCTTGGGCGGCATTGCGGGTCCGGCATTGCAATCAATTATATCTGGCCATGTGCCGCCAACAGAGCAAGGTGAGTTACAAGGAGCATTAACGAGTTTAATGAGTGCCACTTCTATTATAGGGCCGCCCATTATGACTAATTTGTTTTATTTCTTCACACATAAAAGTGCCCCTATTCATTTTCCGGGAGCTCCTTTTTTATTAGGCGCTGTATTAATGTTTGGAAGTGCTATTATTGCGTATTATGTATTAAGCCATGAAAAAAAGCCAGCCATTCAATAAGTTTATTATGAAGTATCTGTATTTTGTTTTAGGCGTTTTGTTTTTCAGTAGTTGTGCCACTACAAAGAAAAATAGTTCTCAAACTAAAGACGATGGTATACTAGAAGTTGTATTGGTACAAGTTAATGATGTGTATGAAATAGCTGCTATAGAAAACGGTAAAACAGGAGGGGTGGCACGGATAGCCGCATTAAAAAAGAAATACCTGCAGCAAAACCCAAATACTTTACTGTTAATGGCGGGAGATTTTTTTAGTCCCAGCGTTTATAACAGTTTACAGTATGAAGGTAAAAGAATACGGGGCAAACAAATGGTGGCTGCCATGAATGCTGCGGGGTTTGATTGGGCCATTTTTGGCAATCACGAATTTGATATTTCAGAAAAAGAAGCACAGGAAAGAATTGATGAGTCTGCTTTTAGTTGGGTAGCTTCTAATACTTTTCACAAAACAGCTGGTGGAGTATTGCCTTTTGCAAAGCAAAAGAAAAATGGTGCGGTTATTTTTCCGGAAAAGGCTATAATTACTTTAAAAGATGCAGATGGCACAGTTGCTAAATTGGGCTTGTTTGGTATAACGCTGCCGTTTAATAAAGCAGATTATGTTAGTTATACAGATCCGCTTGAAGCATCAAAAAAAATGTATGCGGTCCTTAAAGATTCTTGTGATGCGGTTGTGGCTATTACCCACCAGGCCATTGCAGACGATATTGTGCTGGCAAAAGAAATACCGGGTCTTACTGCTATTGTGGGGGGCCATGAGCATGATATGAGACGTGAAGAAGTTGGGCAGGTTACTATTACCAAAGCACATTCCAATGCAAAATCTGCATACATTATAAGAGTATTAATAAATAAAAAAACTAAGAAGACTGTAGTAACAGATAGCCTTTATTATATTAATGAAACAGTAGCGCCAGATAGTGCAACACAAGTAGTGGTTGATTACTGGACAGGTATTGCTAATGCAAACTATGCCTCTATTGGGTTTAATGCTAAAGAGGTAATTATGGCAAGCGGCCCCGCATTAGATGGAAGAGATGATGTGGTAAGAAGCGAAGAAACAAATTTTACGCAATTGTTGGTTAAGGCATTAGAAAAGGCAAGCCCTGCTGCAGATATAATATTATTTAATGGAGGCTCTATGCGATTGGATGATTTTTTACAAGCACCCATTACACAATATGATATAATACGAACACTGCCTTTTGGCGGGGCAATAAAAGAAGTAGCTATAAAGGGTAGCTTATTGATACAAGTTTTAAATGTTGGATTAAAAAATAAAGGAACCGGTGGATTTTTGCATAGTAGTAATACTAAGTTGGTAAATGGAGTGTGGTTTTTAAAAGGAATGCCAATTGATGAAAATGCCATTTATAGAGTTGCACTGACTGATTTTTTGTTTAGTGGAAAAGAAGCGAACCTGGGGTTTTTACAACCGGCTAACCCCGGAGTTATAAAGATATATGACGATTTCAAATCTCCTGATATAAGAAGCGATATACGATTAGCATTTATTAGTTACTTAAAAAGCCTTTAATTAAGGCTGTTGCCATTAGCACTGCTTTTGAACGGAGCGTCGCAAGAATGTTGCGCTGTGAGTTACTGTTCACCCCCTTTTTACTATCTCTATTGAAGCGGCTGCAAAAATTACTAAATGGAAACACTCAATAAAAAATTAGGTAAGATATTAATTTTACTAAAATACTCCATTACTAAAACTTTTTTCTTCCTCATCTGGCGTTTGTAAAGATGCAGCCTTTGTTTAGTGGCTGTAATAATCCCGTAATATTGAAAACATGGATAAGAAGTTTACGCCCAAAATTTTTCTGGTAGATGATGATGTGTTTTGTTTGACGATGAATCAGCAATGTTTAAATAATCTTGGCTATAAAAATGTTCATACATTTTATCAAAGCGCTGAATGTTTAAACCAATTGACACAGCAACCTGATATTATTTTTTTAGATTACCATATGGATAATCTGAATGGGATAGAGGTACTGAAAAAGATTAAGCGGTTCAATCCTAATACAATTATTGTTTTTATTTCAGGTCAGGAGGATATTGATATAGCTGTAAATGCACTGAAATATGGCGCTTTTGATTATATAATGAAGAGCCAGTTGAATGAAGAAAAAATGAGACAGGTGATGACTAAAGCCGGGCAGTTAAGAGAACTGCTGATACGGAAAAGCCGAAAGGGAATACTCAAAAGAGTTTTTTCTGGATTAGGACTTTAGCCAGCCGACTCTGTGAAAAGATAAACCCAATATTTTATGCCCCGCCCCCCCAAAAAACTATGTGTACCCCTGTGGTATTGCCTTGTTGGCATTATACTGCTTTCGTCGTGCAAAACGCAAAACCTTTTTCAGACAAAAAAGGCAGTAAAAAACACACCTATTACAGACAGCAGCTTCTTTGCTGTAACACCCGATTACCAATATAAAATACGGAAGGATGATAAAGTAAATATCAGTGTGTGGGACCACGACGATTTAAGTGTGGGATCCTTATATGGTATTTATAACTCCAATGAAGTTTATGGCAAGTGGTTGCTGGTAAACGTTCGTGGAGAAATTAATGTGCCCCAAATTGGCCTTCTTAAAGTAAAAGGATTATCTGTAATTGAAGTGGAAGACACCTTGCGCAAGTTGTATGCGCAATGGATTAAAACACCGATTGTAGATGTTAAAGTATTAAATAAAGAGATAACTGTAATTGGTGAAATGAAAAGCCCTGGTAAATTTTTAGTAGAAAAGGATAATAACACGCTTATTGAAATGTTGGCGAAAGCCGGTGATTTTGATTTTTACGCTAACAAAAAAACGGTAAAAGTAATACGGGTACAAAACGGTGCGGTAAAAGAAATAACCATCGATCTTACCAAAATGGATAACTATCTGTACCGGAATATACAATTGATACCTGGTGATGTTGTATATGTACCTTCTAAGAAAGGAAAAGATTTTGATAAACGCATTGCTGTTATTATTCCATTTGCCTCAATAGCCACCGCATTTGCTATTACTTACGGAACATTTTTTTAAAATTTAGTATGACTGAAGCAAATAAGAACATGAAGCTATTAAGGCCCTTATTGAGAGGGCTGCCTATAATAATTGCAGTTGTTATGGGGGCTGTTTCATTGGCAAAATGGTACTTAGATCATACTGTGCCGATGTTTGAGAGTATGGCTCGGGTTAAACTGGCTGACCCCAGTGACGGACCTGCCAGTGCAAATTTGTATAAGGACTTTGATGTTTTTAGTAATAAAAACAAAATTGGAACGGAAGTAGAGATTATGAAATCTAAAGCACTGGTAGAAAAGACGCTGGATAGTATTGATATGGAAACTGTTTTATACCGTATTGGTAAAATGGTTAAAAAAGAATTGTATCATGAAGCTCCTTTTAAGCCTGTAATAAAAATAAAGAATCATAAATGGAATGATAAGCCCTTTGTTATTAGGGTAACTTCTTCAACCGAGTTTACCATTAACCTGCCAGATAAACCTGCTATGAAAGGCATTTTTGGACAACCTATTTTATCTGACGTAGCGGATATTATTTTAATGAAGAATGAGCGGCTTTTGGCGGAGAAGCCCAATCTGTCTTTTATCGGATTATATGAAGTAATAGTAAACAGCAGAGAAAAAGCAATAGACCACATTATTGGTAAGTTGGACATTACATCGGTAGATAAGGACATACCTATTTTAAGGATTATTTATACCAGCCCGGTGCCAGAAAAAGCAGCTGACTATGTTAATGTATTAGCTAAAACATATATTGACGATTATGTGGAAAATAAATACAAAGCTGCAAATATTACAGTAAAATTTCTGGATAATCAGCTACAGCAGATTGGGAATAAGCTGAACAATTCTGAAACTGCAATTGAAGATTACAGGAATGATGGCAACATTATTAATATCCGGCAGGAGACGGAGACCGATTTACGGAAGATTGCACAAATGAAAATACAGCTGGCAAACCTTCACATGAACCTGGCAGCAATAGATACATTGAATAATTATATACAGCGCGGAAAAGAAAATTTTTTACTGGTAGCACCCAATTTTGAGGCCTTTACAGACCTTCTCTCAACCGAAATGATTAAAAAGGTAAAACAACTTCAATCTGAAAAAAAGGATTTGCTATTGCGCTATACAGCGAATAATGATAAAGTGAAAGTAGTGGATGACAAGCTGGATGATGTGTTTACCTATTTTGTTGAAAGTATAAAAAATACAAAAAATAATTATGAAATAAAGTATAAAGAAATTGATACTGCTATAAAAGAAATGGAAAAGGTTTTTATTGGCTTGCCTACCAAAGAAAAGGAAATGACCATTTTGGAAAGGGATTTTGGTATGAACCAAAAAACATACATGTTTTTGCACGAGAAAAAAACAGAAGCGGAAATTGCACGTGCCGCCACCATTTCTTTTCACCGGATTATTGCGTTTGGTGAAGTGCCTGCTAAGCCAGTATCTCCTAACCGTGTTTTAATTATTGCTGTTTCGGCAATATTGGCAATACTGGGCAGCACTTCTCTTATCTATACGGTGCATGCTATGAAAGCGAAAGTGAATGACAGTTCAGTTATTGAAAAAAGCTCACTTACGCCATTGGTGGCAGAAATTTTAATGCAACGAAAAGAAAAAGACAGAATTACGCACTTTAATAATGTTGCTATTCAATTAGAATTAAGAAACGTAATAAAATATCCTGCTGTTATTTCTTTTACTTCATTTGCTAAGAAAGAGGGTAAATCTTACATAGCTGCCAATCTGGCCCGCGGTATTGTTTCATTAAATAAAAAGGTGCTGCTGGTAGATGTGGGTGGCACAGTGCCAGATAAACAGGGTTGGTATTTGCAAAGTATTGAGGGTACATTAATCTGTAAAACACCAGTAAGTAATTTATTTTATTACAGGGCAAATGAAGAAAGTAAAGACCAGGTAGTGATACAAGAAGAATTGCAGGATAAACTGAACGAATGGAAAAAAACGTACGATGCTATTTTTATAAGAAATAACCCGACGGGTGATTTTGGAAATACACTGGTTTTTATGGCAGTGGCGGATGTGAATATGTTTGTGTTGGATAGCCGGAAAACATCTGCAAAAAAAGTGTTAGAAGCGGATGTTTTAAAAGAAAAGTTTAATGTGCCTAACATGAAGTTTATATTGAATAAAGCATACTATAACCCAAGCTTATTTGTTGAGTTGTGGGAAATAGCAAAAAAATTTATGACATTTCCGCGTGGCATAAAAAATACCATTGTTAAATATTTATCTAAAAAGTGATTGCTGTTAAACACATAGTAAAATTTTATAAAAGCAATCAGTTTTGGGTGCTGGCAGATCAGCTTTTGGCCAGTGGTGCTGCTTTTTTAATTACTATTATTATTGCCCGCACCTTACCAGTTGCTGATTTTGGCTGGTACGCCTCTGTAGTATTGTTTCAGTTATTATTATTAGCAATACAAAATGCTGTGCTTACCAGCCCGTACCAGGTATTACAGGCATCTTATAATACTGAAGAAAAATACAATTACCTGAAAGCACTATTTAAGGTTGAAAGCGTATTGTTATTATGTATTGGTTTGCTTGCTTTATTATTTTTTATAGTGGCACCGGTATGGTTACAACCTTTTATGGAAAGATTCTGGTGGGTGGCGGTATTAGTTTGTGGGTATTTATTACAAGACTTTTTAAGAAGGGTTTTAATAACAGAATCAAAACCGATAGCCTCTTTTCTTACCAATACAGTTTATTATGTTATTGGTGGCTGCAGCTTACTATATCTGCACGGTATTAATGCATTAACACTTACCAATATTATTTGTGTATTAGGTTTTAGCTATTTGCCCAGTGTTTTTGTAGCTGTTTATTTTATCAGTCAGTTTAATAGTAGCATAAAAGATGAACGGATTGCGACGCAACAATGCCAAACCGGAGCGAAGGAGCTGGTATCTTTTAAAAGTACAGTGCGCCTGCACATGCACCACGGTAAATGGTTATTGTTAACGGCTATTTTACAATGGTGGGCTGGCAATGTTTTTTTTGTGGCAGCAGGTGTGTTGCTGGGTGTGGAAGCTTTTGGTGCATTAAGATTGGCTCAAAATATTTTTGGATTATTGAATGTGTTGTTTCAGGCATTTGAAAATTATATAGTACCGAATGCTGCAAGGGTGTATCAGCAATCTGCAACATTGCTGTCGGGGTATTTAAAAACTATCTCAAAAAAATCGGTGTTGCTTTTATTACCCATTTTAGTAGTGTTGTTTGTATTGGCACAGCAAGTATTTACCCTTGCCGGTGGAGCACAATATGCCAGCTACTATAGTTTAATACAGGTAATGTGTGGTTTATATCTTTTAATATTTCTTGGCTACCCGGTGCGTATTGCAATACGTGTAATGCTTTTAAATAAAGCTTTTTTTATTGGCTATGTTACAAGCACAGTTTTTAGCATGTTAGCTGCAAGGCCCATGGTGGCTTGGCTGGGTATTAATGGTGTGGTGGCAGGGTTGTTAATTAACCAGGTATTACTAATTGGTTACTGGTTATATGTTTTAAAACAAAAAAATTTTGTGTTATGGAAATAATTCATGTTGTATTGGGCAAGGCTAACCCCGCTCGTATGAATGGCGTGAATAAAGTAGTGAATGAATTGGCTACCCAACAAGTAATGGCGGGTGAGGAAGTTTCGCTGTGGGGTATTGCACAAAATACAGAGCACGACTATCCACAGCGGCCTTACAAAACAAAATTGTTTCAGGCATATAAAAGTTTATTTAAACTGGATCCTGCTTTGGTGGCGGCTTTGGATGAGTATAAAGACAAAGCTATTTTTCATATTCACGGAGGGTTTATACCCACATTTTATAAACTGGGTAAGGAACTGTATAAAAGAAAAATACCTTTTGTGTTTACCCCGCATGGTAGTTATAATGTTATTGCGTTGGAAAAAAGCAAGTGGCGCAAGAAGTTGTATATAGAATTATATGAAAAAAAATTGCTCAAATATGCTTATCGCATCCATTGCCTGGGTAAGAGTGAGATGGATGGCTTGCAGCAATTGTATAAAAACGATAAGGCAGTATTAATACCTTATGGCTTTGAAAATGCTGCATTAAAAAAAGAAATGGTATTGCCCAAAGATTTTGTTATTGGCTTTTGTGGCCGTATAGATATTTATACAAAGGGCTTGGATGTTTTGTTGAAAGCTTTTGCACTTTTTGTAAAGCAACATCCTCATGCCGAGCTTTGGGTTATTGGAGACAGTAATGAACGTACCGATTTACAAGATATGGCGGAAGACCTGGGTATTTTACGGCACATTACTTTTTTTGGAAGCAAGTTTGGCGAAGAAAAAAATAACCTCTTGCAACAAATGCAATTGTTTGCACACCCCAGCAGAAACGAAGGGTTACCTACCGCAGTGCTGGAAGCAGCTTCTTTTGGTATACCCTGCGTGGTAACAGAAGCTACAAACGTGGGCGATTTTATAAGAAAATATAATTGCGGTGAAGTAATTAGTCAGCCATCAGAAACGGAACTGTATGAAGCTATTTTAAAAATTTACAAGAACATTACCAAAAACGGTATGGAGCAATTAAGTAGTAACGCCCAGCGTATGGTAACAGAAGGTTTTAACTGGAAAACAATTTTACAGCATTTTAATAAACTATATCGCAGAGCGTGACAGCAACCCCGGTACATATTGACCATTCTAAGTTTCTTAAAAAAATCAACGGATTGTTGATACTGATTCTTTTTATAAAGATTTCGGGTTTTTTTACATGGATTGAAATGGTGGGGGTAATACGTATTTTTAAAATCATCAGCCGTATTTCAATGACCTATGCTATTATAGTATTGCATAAGAAAATTGTTAACTACGGCACCAGTGGTGTAATGCGTTGGGAGAACAGCCTCTCGCCACTTTTATACATGGGTTACCTCATACTTGGCTTTGCTTCTTTTATGTGGAGCACCAACCCGGGCTATTCGCTATTGCAATGGATAATGGATTTTGAAAGCCTTGTGTTTGCATATTATTTTATGCGATGTCTGGCGCAGATAGAATTATATTTTCCTGAAAGTAAAATACGCTTTTATAATGTTTTTGGTAACGCCACTTTCTATATCATATCCATATTTGTAGTGGGGGTAATAGTGGCACCCGATGTTTTTTACCGGCTTACACACGGTGGCGAAGAGGCAAGACTGGGAGGATGGATTATGAACCCTAACGAATTGGGTATGCTGTGTGTGGTAATTATTTCTTGTTTCATTTTTGATTTGTACCGAAAACACCAGCGAACATGGACGTTTATAAAACTTATTATAGTATTTATTGCATTGGTATTAACAGGCTCCCGCTCTTCAATGATTGGCTTTTTACTCATTATCTTTTTTCATATACGCCGCAGCGATAATGTAAAATTGAAATTAGCTATTAATATAGGAGCAATACTTTCTGTACCCGTAATTGTGCAAACCATTTTTATTAAGCAAGGAGATTTAGAAGAAGTAATGAGTATGACAGGGCGGCTTCCGTTTTGGCAGGCATTATTGGGCGAAGCATTGCCCAAAGAACCTTTATTGGGTTATGGTTTTATGCGCATTTATTACCACGAAACATTTCAGGGTATACACACTTACGCAGGGCATATGACGCACAATACTTTTATACAGGTAATGATGAACCTTGGTTTTATTGGTTTTACACTGGTTCTGTTTCAAATGATAACAACTATAAAAGCATTTTTAATAACCAAACCAGAAGAAAAGAAACTGATGCTGATTGGTATATTAATTCCGGTTATTATTAACTCGTTTACAGAGTTTGGCATTTTTGGAGAAACCAATTATGGTATTTTGTTTTACCAGTTTTTAATTTTTGCAGTTAGCGTAAAGGCCGATGGGCGTTTATCGCTACCGCAACAAATACGATTGCGTAAGAAGCGACCCGATTTAATTGGTACCCCGCTGTTGCAACCCGCTTATGTGTGGAAGTAATAGTAGGTAACCAGCCGGAGCATAAAATGCAACTGTGGTTGCGTCGCACACTTCGGCCATAGTAGTACTACTGTACACGTGTGCGACGCAACAAAAGCTGCATAGCAATATGCTGCTGATCCAATAAAAATGAATATGAAAAACCAGGACGATATACAAATATTATCAACCATCATCAGCAACGCTGGTTTTGATGTAAGTGCTGTGCAAACAGCCACATACTCACAGCCGTTGAAAATGATGGGTTATAGTAATACAGATGGCAGCCTTCGCTGGGCATGGCCTACTGGCAGCAAACAACCCAATTGCCTGCGTTTTTATAATATTGCTTCTGTAAAAGCAACATTTTTTAGCCTTGTTTTTAAAATAGCATTTGCCACAAGGTTAACCGGCTTATTGGCCAAAACAAAATTTATATTATTTGCACAGCCGGGCACTGAAGGTGCCCTAAAAAATAAATGGGGAAATAATTTTGCAATTTTTACAGGCACGGTAGGGCCCAACCGTAAAGGTGTTATTTGGTATAAAAACAAAACAGAACAATGTTTTATAAAAGTAGCACTTAGCCAAAATGCTGCTGCTATTATTGGTAAAGAAGCTGGAGCCTTAACCATATTACAGGAATACAATTTTAAACAACTACAACTGCCAGCAGTAAAAGAAGCGGCTGATACCTTTGTAACTTTATCTGACATTAATACCGGGAACACTAAAAGAGGACCACATTTTACAGTGCAACACGCAAAAGCACTGGAAGAATTATATGGGGTAACCACTTGCCGTAAGATTTTAAAAAATTTAGACTGGTGGCAGCAAACTACCCAAAAGTTAGAAACACTGGCAGCAACGAATGATGCACGCATACCAAAAGGCTTATTAAGAAAATTGCAGCTATTACATAGTGCGGTTGATGAAGAGCAGGTACTTGCTGTTGCCACTGCGCACGGAGATTTTACGCCGTGGAATATGTACGTTACAACGCAACAATTAAAGGTGTATGATTGGGAGTTAATAATTACAGAGGCACCTTTGTGGTGGGATGCTTTTCACTTTATTTTTCAATCGGGTATTTTAATGCACCGGCAAAATGCCAAAACTATATTGGCAGTAATGGATGAGTTGCAGGAACAGCAAATATTTACTACTACAACTGCTGCTACTTTACAAAATAACCTGCAGTTGTATTTGTTATACAATACCGTGTACTATTTAGATGTATATGCACACCAGCCTAACTGGCATATGCAGGTAAACTGGCTGCTGCAAACCTGGAACGAGGCTATAAGCGTGGCGCTTGTTCAAAACAACCTTGCTTGTCCAAGGGCTTTGTTTTGTATAGATCTGTTTGACTACCTCTCTGGTAAGAACTATGCTACACTAAAATGGCTAACGCATTTGCCAGAAGAATTACCAGAGACTTCAGATATTGATTTGTGCATAGCAGAAAATGAAAAGGTAGGGTTGCATAATTTTTTACAAAATCATCCTTTTGCTGCTACAGTATCGGTAACACACAAATCTTTTATGAATAATTATGGGGTAGTGTTGAACGACGCTTCTCTGTTAAGTGTAGATGCTATCTGGAAAATTAAAAGAACCCATCTGGAGATATTAATGGCACAGGAAGTATTAAGTACCCGTCAGGTATTATCTACAGGCGTGCAAGTGCCTTCTGTTGCCAATAATTTTAATTATACCTGGCTTTTTTACCTGCTTAATAACGCACCGGTACCTGAAAAATATCAGGAACAATTTTTATTAAAACCGGAAGCAGAACGCCAGCAATTGAATCGGCATTTTACAGCGCAATGGTTGTGCACCGGCGTTACGCATTTTGGTTTTGTAATGGCAGCTAATAAAGAAATACGTGCAGCTGTATTACAACAAATAAAAGAACAACCTGCTAATAAAGGCTGGCAATTTATAAAAAATAAAATAGGTTATTATATGGATACTGCAACCAATCTGTTTTCATCAAAAGGTATGATAATAACTTTTAGTGGGGTGGATGGTGCCGGAAAATCTACTGTTATAGAAAATACCCGCCAGCAAATAGAGAAAGTATTGCGCAAAAAAGTAGTGGTGCTGCGGCATCGTCCTTCTGTGTTACCCATACTAAGTGCCTGGAAACACGGCAAAGAAGCGGCAGAAAAAAAAGCAGCTACCACCCTGCCACGTATGGGTAAAAACAAGAGCAGCTTTTCTTCATTCATACGGTTTGCATATTATTATTCTGATTATTTCTTTGGCCAGTTTTATATACAGGTTAAACATGTTTGGCGTGGTCATGTGGTGTTATACGATCGCTATTATTTTGACTTTATTAATGATAGTAAGCGTAGTAATATTCAGTTACCAGCAAAATTTACCAGTTGGTTTTACCGCTTTTTATTAAAGCCACAACTTAATTTTTTTCTGTATGCACAGCCAGAAGAAATTTTAAAACGCAAGCAGGAATTAGATGCGGCAACCATTAAAGAGCTTACAGAAAAATATCTGGCTTTATTTACCAGTCTTTCAAAAAAATATCAGTCATCCAGTTATATACCCATACACAATCAGCACTTAGAAACTACTATCAATACCATTGTACAACATATTAAAACAAGGGCCTGATGAAGCAACTATTTGAAAAAATAATACGGCTGCGCAATCCGCTATTCAGGTTTGATGAAAACCTTAACACTACGGCGTTACTGCAATTTGTTTGGATGCAGGCATGGGCCATGTTGCGTGCCTGCAAACTGCTGCTATTATTGCGCAAACCAAAAGGAATGCTGTTGGGCAGGGGGGTGCGGTTTTTTAACCTGCCTAAAATAAAATGGGGGCAATTTTTAAAATTGGGCGACGGTGTTTACTTGAGTGGATTAGGTGTAAAGGGTATTGAACTTGGAAATAATGTGGGCATAGGTGCTTACAGCAGAATAATTGTTTCAACCTCTTTAAATGATATAGGCAGTCATATACGTATTGGTAACAATGTAGGGCTGGGCGAGTTTGCTTACCTGGGTGGTGCGGGTGGTTTAGATATTGGAGATGATTGTATTATTGGTCAATACCTGAGCTGCCATCCTGAAAATCATATTTATGATACAACAGAAGAATTAATAAGACAACAGGGCGTTACCCGCAGAGGCATTAAGATTGGTAACAATTGCTGGATAGGCAGCAAGGTTACTCTATTAGATGGTGTTACCATTGGAGAAGGCTGCATAATTGCTGCCGGTGCCGTGGTTACTAAAGCAATGCCAGCTTTTGCAGTAATAGGAGGCGTACCTGCCAAAGTGTTAAAGATGCGCAACGAAACGGCGTTACCATCATTACAAACCAAAAAAACCGCATAACTATGAAAACAATATTAGTTACTGCTTATGCTGTTAACCCTTACAAAGGCTCAGAAGATGGAATGGGTTGGAATTTTATTATGCAGATAGCCCGCTATCAAAAAGTAATTGCAATAACACGCATTAATAACGGACCACATATTGAAAAGTACAAGGCTGCTAATCCTGAGTATCAAAAGCAATATGATAATATTCGATTTGTATATTTTGATTGGCCTTATATTTTTCGTTTTTGGAAAAAAGGGCCATTACTTTCTATGATCTATTTCTATGGCTGGCAGTTTACATTGGCTATTTGGTTATTGTTTAAACGCTTTCAGTTTGATATAGCTCATAATTTAAATTTTCACAACGATTGGACGCCCTCTTTTTTATGGATGCTGGGAAAACCTTTTGTATGGGGCCCTATCGGTCATCACCCTCAAATACCAAAGCAGTTTATACAACCTATTTACGGCAATAAAGAATATAAAAAAGACCAGCGCTTATGGAAACTGAAAAATGCGTTTTGGAAATTTGACCCCTTCTTAAAAATAACAGCGGCAAGGGCAGCGCATGTGTTGTGTATGAATTCTCAGCCACCCCATAAACTACATTTAAATGAAAACCGCTACTCAATAGTGCCCTCTGTTTCTTCTGAAGACATAATAAGTAATTCAACCGTTAAGCCGGCTGGCTTTACCGTTTTATCTGCCGGCAGGTTTGTGCCTTTAAAAGGGTTTGATCTTACCATTCGCTCTTTTGCAAAATTCTATCACCAACTAGATGTTACGGCACAGCAAAATAGTAAACTAATATTGGTAGGTACAGGTCCTGCATTGCCATTGCTAAAATCAATGGCAGAAGAGGAAAAAATTACAGATGTATTACAGATAATAGAATGGATACCCCGTGACCAGTTGAAGATACTTTACGAAACAGCGCATTTGTTTTTATTTCCCTCTCATGAAGGCGCGGGCATGGTGGTGGCCGAAGCAATGAGTTATGGCGTACCTGTTTTGTGCATTGATAATGCAGGCCCGGGAGAGTTTCAGCACCCTTTATCTGTTTTAAAAGTTCCTTACTTAAGTTATAACGATACCGTAATTGGTCTTGCAGATAAAATGGCGGCATTGCATGCCAATAAAGATTTATATAACAGGGAAAGAAAATTAGCTTTTGAGCGATTTGATACCTATTTCCGCTGGCAGGTTAAAGGCGAAGCATTAAAGAGAGTGTATGATGGTGTTGCCAGCAATGAAGTAAGTAATTCTGCCAAAGCAGTATTAACCAACCTGCAAAAAATATCGTAACGTAAAAAAATGCAAATGAAAAACCAACGAATTGTGGCCGTACACCTGCTAAATGATTTTAGCGGCAGCCCCTTTGTATTTAGTCAGGCATTACAAGCTTTGCAGCAAAATGGTAGTGATGTGCATTTGTTTACAGCCACACCAAGCGGCAACGGATTTTTAAATAATATAACAGGTATTAAAAAACACACTATTCTATATAGGTGGAGCAAAATAAAACTGGTAACACTTTTTTTATACCTGTATAGCCAACTCAGTTTATTTATTAAGTTATTAATTTTTACCAAATCAACAGATATCGTTTACATCAATTCTATACTGCCCTTTGGTGCAGCATGGGCTGGCCGTTGCAAAGGGTGTAAAGTAATTTATCATATACACGAGGTATCTATAAAACCAGCACTATTAAAAAAATGGTTGTTATATGTAATTAATAAAACAGCACACCGTTGTATTTATGTATCTAAATATGTGCAGCAGTTTACGCCAGTTCATAAAGAAGGGGTGGTAATTTACAATGCACTGCCGCAATCTTTTATTGATACTGCTGCAACTACGCAGGGCAATACTGCTAATACATTTACAGTTTTAATGTTATGCTCTCTAAAAAAATATAAGGGGGTAGATGAATTTGTTGCTGTAGCACGTTTGCTGCCAGCACTTCATTTTGAACTGGTGCTGAATGCCAACCAGCCAGCAGTAACAGAATATTTTCATAACCAAATTTTGCCTGCAAATATTACGGTACACGCAGCACAAAGCAATGTGCACCCCTTTTATGCTAAAGCCTCAGTGGTGGTTAATCTTTCGTTACCGCACCAATGGGTAGAAACCTTTGGCATGACGGTTTTAGAAGCAATGTATTATCGTAAACCGGTTATTGTGCCACCGGTTGGTGGTGTATCAGAACTGGTATTGCACGGGGTAACCGGTTTTTGTGAAGATAGCCGAGATGTAAACAGCATTGTATTACAGCTACAAAAATTATATAAGGATAAAACTTTGTATGCAGCTATGAGTACTTCGGCATACCAACAGGCTTTGCAGTTTAACACGCAACAATTTAATAAGGCCATAACGCAAACAATTGCACAATGTGCCAGACCAATAAGCAAACAACTGCCCGTTCAACGGTTAGATGCTGCTTAGTAAAAATACACCTCATCCCGGGGCGCTGTGCCTTAAAAACACAGCTTATCTCTTTCCGGGGGGATGGAGATAGGGATGAGGTTTTTAAACAAGAACAACTTTAAAATAGAAGCTCTTTTTTTTGATTAGTGTACCAGCAATAGTAATACTATTCGGCATTGGTTGCGTCGCACACTTCAGCTGCAGTAATGCTATTTTGAAATTTCAGAATAGCACAATTAATGCATAACTGTAGAAGTGTGCGACGCAACCAATGCTGCTACCTGTACCACTGCTGGTAACAAAAAATGTATTTGAAGAATTTAATATCCGTTTTATGAAAAAGAAAAAAATTGCCATTATTGGTACCGTGGGTATACCTGCCAAATACGGTGGGTTTGAAACCCTGGCTGAACACCTGGTAAGGCATATGGGTGAGGAGTTTGATATGTATGTGTATTGCACCAAAAAAAAGTACCGAAAGGAAGAACGGGTTAAAGAATACCTGGGTGCCAAATTAATTTACCTGCCTTTTGATGCCAATGGTATTTGGAGTATTGTGTATGATTGTTTCTCAATATTGCATGCCATGCTATTTGCAGATGTGCTAATGGTGCTGGGCGTTAGTGGTGGCTTTATGTTGCCATTTGTAAAACGCTTTACCAATAAAAAAATAATTGTATCTATTGACGGTATTGAGTGGAAGCGGGATAAATGGAGCCGACCCGCTAAATGGTATTTGTGGTGGGCAGAAAAAACAGCCGTTAAATATTCTCATGCAGATATTGCAGATAATGAATCGATACAGGATTACACGGCCTTTAGATATAAAACGCTGAGCAATATTATTGAGTATGGCGCCGACCATACCATGAAAATAAAACCTACCGAAGAACATATTAAAACTTACCCGTTTTTATCCGCACCCTATGCTTTTAAAGTTTGCCGCATTGAGCCAGAAAATAATATTCATGTGGTATTAAAGGCGTTTACGCAAATTGAAAAAATGCCATTGGTGCTAATTGGTAATTGGAACAACAGTGAGTATGGCAGGCGTATGAAACAAGAGTTTGGCGGCCACCGCAATATTATTTTATTAGATCCTATTTACGATCAGGGTAAACTGGATATAATACGTGGTAATTGCAAAGTATATGTGCACGGGCACAGTGCAGGTGGCACCAACCCTTCTTTGGTGGAAGCTATGTATTTACAATTACCTGTAGTGGCGTTTAAGGTGGCGTATAACAAAACCACTACAGAAAAGAAAGCTTGGTATTTTACCAATGCAGAAGATATCATATCTATTATTAATACTGCCAGCGAAGAAGATTTTGCTGCTAAAGCAACAGCCATGAAAGAAATTGCCAACCGGCGGTATACCTGGAAAGTGATTGCTGATAAATATGCTTATCTGGTAAGAACCGTATTGGTATCAAAAGATAAAATTAATGTATCATCAAATATTACAGACCTGCACGTAAACGATCTTATAGATATGGAAGCCGGCCACCTTGCGTATCCTGCATACTTTTATGAAAAACGATAAACTATGACAAACATTCTTGTACAAATACTACTAACTTTTGTTGCTGCTTTAACTTGCAGCCTCATTCTTATACCCATTATTATTAAGCTAAGTATAAAACTAAATCTGGTAGATAAACCCAATGAACGAAAAGTACACAAAACACCCATACCCCGGCTGGGTGGGGTAGCCATTTTTTTAAGTGCAGTACTGGCCATTATTTTAAGTAATAGTGGTCTTAAGGCCATCAGTAATTGGCCGGTGATGTTTACCAGTGTGGGGGTTTTGTTTATGGTGGGCATTTGGGATGATTTAAAAGATATTAGTGCCAAGCTTAGATTTGCCTTGCAAATTTGTTGCGCTATTGCTGTAGCATCTACGGGTATCAGGCTAACTTCTTTACATGGTATTTTGGGCATTAATGAATTGAATGTGGTTTGGCAATACATTATTACCGTTTTAATAATTGTTGGCGTTACCAACTCTTTTAATCTTATAGATGGAGTGGATGGGCTTGCAGGTGGCCTTGCTTTTATTGGAATTTGTGTGTTGACAGGCTTATCATACCAATTAAAAGTTTACCCGTTAATGATTGTATTGCTGGCTTTTGCCGGTGCACTTATTGGGTTTTTAAAAAATAATCTCAATCCGGCTAAAATTTTTATGGGCGATGGTGGCTCATTGGTTTTAGGTTACCTGTTGAGTACTACAGGTATTTTATTAATAGAGCGTTCAGCTGCTAACCCTGCATTAATGCATCCTTCAAGAGTAGCCGTTTTAATAACTGCCATTTTAATAATTCCCGTTTTTGATACGGTACGTGTTTTTACATCAAGAATGAAAAGAGGTATCTCTCCTTTTCAGGCAGATAAAACGCATATTCACCATTTGTTTTTAGTGGCTGGTTTAGACCATCGCAAAACCAGTAGCATGATTCATTTATTTGAATTGGTTTTGGTGGCTATTGCGTTGTTTATACCGGGCACTACCAGCATATCTATAGCAATTGTTACCATGGTAATGTTATTTCATATTATAACAGTAATACTAAACATAAACCAGCAAATGGAACACTGGCTGGCCTTTGTTAAAAAAATGGAGAAGGAGGGGATTGCATAACAAGGCATTCTCAAAAGAGTTTTTACAACCAATACACTAGGTAAAGAAAAGTGGGTTTGCAATAATTTGTGACAGCTTTATAATTCTTTTTTCATTACTGCAGCGCTGGATGGACATAAGCCACTAAACTCTTTTGTTTGTTGAATGCTTTGCGGCACACTAAATCTATCTGTTAAAATATATCCCTTCTTTTTAAAATATTCGCTGGCTGTGGTTGTAAGCAGGTATATGGTTGTAATTTTTTTTGATGCAGCATAACTTTCTAATGCAGTTATCAAATTGCCGGCAATGCCTTTACTACGGTGGTTGTCAGCAGTGGCCATACTGCGTAACAAACCCACATCATTAAAGCATTCTAAACCTATAACAGCAATGATTGTTGCTGCTTGTTTAACAACAAAAAAGTGAGGCAGGGTTTTTTCTATATCTGCCGTTGGCAATTGGTTACTTTGCAGTAAAGCCACCACTGCATTATAATCTGCAGGGGTGGCGGGTATTACAGTTGTTGTCATATCTCGTTTTTCTTTTAGCAGCATCCGCTACCAGGTTCACAACAATTGCGGCTGTCTTTTGCCGGCTTTTGTGCAAACACTGTAATGCTGGTTATTTTTGTTTTAGAGGCTTTGTAAGCGGCAATCTCTTCAGCAGCTAAATATTCAGCCAGTATAGCATCAGGTAGCATTATAGCCTTTTCTTTTTGCAGTGTAATATTGTTAAAGCCAGCTTCTTCAATAATAGCAAGGTAATCTGTTTTTTGAATGGCACCTGCCACACAGCCTGCATACAATTCAGCTATTTGTTTCCAACGCTCTGGCAACTCGCCTTCTAATACAATATCAGAAATTGAAAAATGCGCACCTGGTTTTAACACCCTAAAAATTTCACTAAAAACTTTATGCTTGTTTGGCACCAGGTTTAATACACAATTGCTTACTACTACATCTGCTACATTAGCAGTTACCGGCATGCTTTCAATATCGCCCTGCCTGAAGAATACATTGTCAAACCCCAGCTTCGCTGCATTTTGTTTGGCACGTTCAATCATTGCCTCTGTAAAATCAATACCAATTACTTTGCCGGTGGCACCAACAATACTACGTGCAATAAATGCATCGTTACCGGCACCACTGCCTAAGTCTATTACCACATTGCCTTCTTTAATTTGGGCAAAGGCAGTAGGCAATCCACAGCCAAGCCCTAAATCGGCATCAGCTATATAGCCTTCCAGTTGTGTGTAATCATCGGCCATAATTGCATATACATCATTACCACAACCGGTAGCACCGCAGCAAGAGGCCGCATTTTGTTGTTTCGGCTGACTGGCAATAGCGCTGTACTTTTCTTTTACCAGTTCTTTAATTTGTGTTTCGTTTTTCATGACTATACTTTTAAATGAGAAAATAATTTTGTTTCCAGCTTTTCATTTTCAATGCAGCATCCTTGCGTCGCACACTTCAGCGGCAGTGCTTTATTGAACGGATGATTGTTTTGCTACACTCAACAGCATTTGGCATTGGCTTCTTTTAGTTTTGTAAATAAAGAACTGAAATCGTTGTAAAATTTTTCAAAGGCCTTCCAGTTAATGCAATAACAACTGCGGGGCCCATCAATAGTACCATCTATTAAACCGGCGGTTTTTAATTCTTTTAAATGCTGGCTTACGGTGCTTTGCGCCAGTGGTAATACGTCTACCAGCTCTCCGCAAATGCATTCGTTTCTTTTAGCCAGCTGGCTTAAAATGGCAATGCGGGCCGGATGGCTTATTGCTTTGGCAAAGGTGGCCAGGTTTTGTTCTTTAGGGCCAAATGCTTCTTTTTTATGTTGTGCCATTTGCTTAATCGTTTTTATACGATGAATATAAGTAAAATAAAAGACGATTTTAGTGTCGCCTGTAATCTTATATCGCAAATATACGATTTAGTAAAACAAATAACCAAATCTTTTTTTTACTGTAATAAGCTACCTGCAAGTAGCTTAAGTAAGTGTAAAACTTGGTGGCCATTGTTTATTGCGGCCCCTGACGGGGTGGAGCGCTACTATTACACGTTTCTTGCAGCGTTGCAGTTGAAGTGTGCGACGCAACGATGTTGACCTATGTACAAAGGCTGGTAACAAAAAAACAGCCCGTTGTTATTAACGGGCTGTTTCTTCCTCATAAATCTCAATCCTAACGGCTCCTCTAATTATTTTTTTTCTCGTTATATTTTTTTTCGGCTTCGGCGGCTTTTTCAAAATCTAATACTACGCCATTAATACAATAACGTAAGCCGGTTGGGGGCGGCCCATCTTCAAAAACATGCCCTAAATGACCCTTGCAACGACCGCATTGTACTTCGGTACGTTCCATACCATGTGTATTATCCGGGGTATAAATAATAGAAGTTTTGCTGATGGGCTGGTAAAAGCTGGGCCAACCGCAACCGCTTTCAAACTTGGTATCGCTTTTAAAAAGAGCATTGCCACAAGCGGCACAATAGTAGGTTCCTTTTTCTTTAAAGTCTTCAAACTTGCTGGTGCCCGGTCTTTCAGTACCTTTTTGGCGGGCAATATAATATACTTCAGCTGGCAGTATTTTTTTCCATTCGTCTTCTGTAAGGTTTACGGTATCGGCAGTGTTGCGGTTGTAAACCGGGTTTTTATCCATGGTTTTTTCTTTTTTTGCAATGGTTGTTTGAGAGTAACTGCAGTGGCTAAATGCCACAGGCAACAAAAATAAAACAACCAGCTTAGTAATACTTTTCATGATCAATATATAATTGTTATAACAAATTTACGGTGTAAAGGTTGTTGCAGATTGTCTGCTCTTTGACAATAAACACCCTTTAACAAAGCTAAAACATTGAAAATTATTTAATAAAGAGGGCAAAAATGTTAAAGGTATTTTAATTGGCATCCTTTATATTTGTCTTTCTTCAAAAGGGTAGCAAGCAACATGTTTAATTTAATACTTTTTGGCCCTCCCGGAAGTGGTAAGGGCACACAATCAGAAAAGCTGATTAACAAATTTGGCCTAAAGCATTTAAGCACCGGCGATTTGTTGCGCAGCGAAATTGCCAACCAAACCAAGTTAGGGCTGGAAGCAAAAAGTTTAATGGATAAGGGCCAGTTGGTACCAGATGCTGTTGTAGTGGGTATGATCAGCTCTGCCTTAGACAATAACCCCTATGCAAAAGGTTTTTTGTTTGATGGTTTTCCGCGAACCACGGCACAGGCTGAGGCGTTGGATAATCTGTTATCTCAGCGGGGTGCTGCCATTAATATTCTTTTGGCTTTAAATGTAACAGAAGAAGAATTGGTAAAACGCCTTTTAAACCGTGGTCTTACCAGTGGCCGCAGCGATGATACTAATGAGGAAGTGGTAAGAGCCCGGATTGTTGAGTACAACAAAAAAACATCGGCTGTGGCAGATTATTACCGCCAGTTTGATAAAGTGGTTATGATTAAAGGAGAAGGAACAGTAGATGAAATTTTTGATGCGCTTTGCCAAGCCATTATGGCCAAACAAACCGCTTAGTATTTGTTAAAATAATAGGTAAGCAGGGGTTATCCCCTGCTTTTTTTATGGCTTTACATTAAGTGGTCAATTTGCGGCATTAAAATAGCCTTTAGGATAGCACCATTTTTAATTAAATTAGCAGATCAATTATAACCCCATATCTATATGAAGAAAGTGGTATGTTTTCTTTTTTTCTTTATTAGTTTTTTTGCCCAGGCACAAACTACAGGATACAATATCAGCGTAACCATCAAGCCGTATAAAAACCAGTATCTGTACCTTGGTTATTATTATGGCAAAGTAAAGGCGCTGGCAGATTCTGCATTGTCTAATAGCCAGGGTGTGGCTGTTTTTAAAGGGGCTAAAAAATTAAGCGGGGGCATTTATTTTGTAGTGTCGCCGGGCAAAGAAAGAATTTTGTTTGAGCTGTTGCTGGATAAACAACAACAGTTTGCTATTGTAGCAGATACCACTAATCTGCCAGCTAGCGTAAATTATATAAACTCGCCAGAAAATAAATTGTTTCAGAACTATTCAAAGTTTGCTACAGAAAACGGACAGCAAGTAGCAAGGCTGGCAAGTATGCTGTCAACTGCCAACGCCACTGATACGGCTATTATTAACGGCGAAATTCGCAGCCTTACTAAAAAAATGCAGCTATACCGGGATAGTGTTACTACCAGCAACGCCAACAGTATGCTGGCTGCATTATTACAGTCGTTAAAAGAGCCAATTATTCCTGCAACAGATAAGCACCCCGGCGGAAAATACGATTCAAGTTTTGCTTATAACTATTTTAAAAGCCATTATTGGGATGGTGTAAAATTTACCGATGAGCGACTCATACGCACTCCTATTTTTGAGCAAAAGCTGGATAAGTATTATAAAGACCTGGTAGTACCAGACCCGGATAGTCTACAAAAGGAAGCAGATGCCATGCTTGCTAAAGCAAAGCCCAACAAAGAAATGTTTAAATACCTGCTCACCTATTTTGTGCAGAAGTATATTAACCCGGAGTATATGGGGCAGGATGCGGTATTTGTGCACCTCTTTGAAAAATACATTAACAATAATGCACAGGTAGATTGGTTTACGGAGAAGTATAAAAAATACATGAGTGATCGTGCCTACAGTATTATGGGCAACCTCATTGGCTACACCGCACAAAACCTTAACCTGGTAGATACCGCCGGCACCCCCACACCCCTTTATAAAGTAAACGCTGCCTACACCGTTATAATTTTTTGGGATGCTACCTGCGGCCATTGTAAAGAAGTAGTGCCAAAAATAGATTCACTGTTTCAAACTAAATGGAAGCAACAGGGCGTGGCCATTTATGGGGTAATGACGGATGGCGGTAAAGCGGCATGGTTGCAATACATACAGCAAAACAATTTAAAAGATTGGATACACGTTTACCAAACTGAAGCGCAGCGAGATACAGAAACCAATGCAGGCAAACCCAATTACAGACAGTTGTTTGATGTATACCAAACCCCCGTACTTTATTTATTAGATGCTAATAAAAAAATATTGGCAAAAAAATTAACGTGGGAGCAAATTAATGAGCTGCTGGCCGCAAAGGTAAAAGCCGCTACGGGTAAGTAATTTTTTTTGAAACCAGCATCAACACAATAACCAGCAGTCGTTGCGTCGCACACTTCAGCTGTAGCAAATACTGCAGCAATAAAAAATACAAACCAATACAACACACTCCATGAAAAAAATATTGTTACTAATTTTTTGCGTTCAAAGTATGTGGGTACAAGCACAAACTTTGTTTACCTATGGTAAAACAGCAGTAACCAAAGAAGAATTTTTAAGAGCTTATAATAAGAACAATACCACACAAACTAATACAGCAACTGCCTATAAAGATTATCTTGAATTGTACATTCGTTTTAAACTTAAAGTACAGGCTGCACTAGAAGCAAAATTAGACACTTTACCCAATCAGCAGTTAGAGTTGTATAATTTTCGTAGTCAGGTAATAGATAATTATATGAACGACGAGACTGCTTTAAACGCTTTAGTAAACGAAGCGTTTGAACGCAGCCAGAAAGACCTGCATATTGCATATATCAATGTACCCTTTACAGGTACAGATACTATTACTGCGTTTAAAAAAGTAACAGAAGCTCAAACTAAATTAAAGCAAGGCGCACCCTTTGCAACTATTGCAGGGCAGTATTCAGCAGATCCGGATGCAAAAGAAAATGGTGGCGATATTGGTTTTATAACAGTATTCAGTTTACCCTATGTACTTGAAACAGTTTGTTATCAAACAAAGGCAGGTGCAATTTCAGATCTTGTAAAAACAAAAACAGGGTATTATATTTTTAAAAATATAGAACAGCGGCCAGCTGTTGGTAAATTAAAAGCAGCACAAATATTAGTAGCTTTTCCACCCGATATTACAGAAGCCGGTAAACTAAAAAGAAAGCAACTGGCAGATTCATTATACACTGCGTTGCAGCAAGGGGCTTCTTTTAGTGAGTTGGCTGCCAAATATAGTAACGATAATATTGGCTATTTATCTGGAGGCACCATGCCAGATTTTGGTGTAGGTAAATATGAAACCGCATTTGAGAGTGCGGCATTTTCATTAGAGAAAGATGGGGCTATCAGTAAACCGGTGGCTACTTCGTTTGGGTATCACATCATTCAGCGACAGCAAAAAATTCCGGTTAATACAGATAGCAAAAATGAAACTGCTATGGCTTTATTAAAGCAGTTGGTGCAGTCAGACAAGCGCATAGAAATAGTAAAACAAGTTTTGGCTACCCGTATTTTAAAAGAAACTAATTTTAAAAAAGGAACTATCAATACACATACGTTGAGGGCTGTAACAGATAGCCTGCAACAAAATAAATTAATAAAAAATATTCCTGCAATAGCATCAAACGGAGTGTTATTTAGTTTTCCGGGCCAAAAAGTAACCACCACAGATTTTGCAAAATACCTGGAAAGTATTCAGCCAGCCCCCGATTTATGGCAAAACAAAACTGTTAACCAGTTAATAGAGCAATACCAGCAAGCCGTGGCCATGGAGTATTACAGAAAAAATCTGGAACAATACAATAGCGAATTTGCTTACCAAATAAATGAGTTTAAAGAAGGCAACCTGCTTTTTGAGATAATGCAAAAAGAAGTTTGGGAAAAAGCAGCAGCCGATTCTAACGGACTTAAAAAATTCTTTACAGAAAATAAAAACAAATACTGGTGGGAAAAAAGTGCCGACGCTATTTTTTTTACGGCCACTGATTCTATTATGGCTACAGAAACAAGAAATGCTTTTATAAAAGAAAAAAAAGATTGGCGATTGTTAGCTCAAAATTCTGATGGCAGGGTACAAGCAGACTCTGGCCGGTTTGAATTAACACAAATACCTGTTACAGATATTAATGCAATAATAAATGGCTATTGCTCCATGCCACAGGTTTCTGTAACAGATAATATTGCCACTTTTATATACATTATAAAAGTATACACACAAAAGGAGCCACGCAATTACGAAGATGCACGCGGTTTTGTAATTAACGATTATCAGGCTTATTTAGAAGAGCAATGGATCACTGCTTTAAAGAAAAAATTTCCTATAAAGGTTAATGAAGCTGTTTTAGCGTCCTGTTGGAAATAATGTAATAGCTTACAACTTTAAATTTCAGGCATGAAGATTTGTGGATTTACCATTATTAAAAATGCTGTAATCAATCAATATCCGGTTATTGAAGCAATCAAATCGCTATTGCCGATTGTTGATGAAATGTTGGTATTGGCTGGAGACAGTGATGATGCAACTAACCAGTTGATAACAGAAATAGGGTCTGATAAAATAAAACTCCATCATTCTGTTTGGGATAAATCAATTACTATCGGGGGCTCTGTATTAGCAGTAGAAACTAATAAGGCTTTTGATTTAATTAGTGATTCTTATGATTGGGTGTTTTATATACAGGCAGATGAAGTTGTGCATCAGCAAGATTACACTGCAATACTTGCGGCTGCTGAAAAGTATAAGAACGATCATTCAATAGATGGGCTACTTTTTAAGTTTATGCAGTTTTATGCCACCTACGATTATATAGGAGATAGCCGAAGATGGTATCACCACGAAGTAAGGATACTAAAGAACAATAAGAAGATCCGTTCTTATCGCGATGCGCAGGGTTTCAGAAAAAACAATGGAGAGAAATTATTGGTAAAACCGGTAGATGCCTACATCTATCATTATGGCTGGGTAAAAAGTCCCCAGCAAATTATTACCAAGCAAAGAAACATCAGCCAATACTGGGCAGATGCTACAGATAACCGCTCTTTTGATTCAGAAGAGTTTGACTTTAGTGAAATTGATTCGCTGGAATTGTTTAAAGGAACTCATCCAGAAGTAATGAAAGAACGTATTGCTGCAATGAATTGGAATATTAAACTGGATATCAGTAAAAAGAAGTTTACAATTAAAGACAAGCTACTTTACTGGGTAGAAAAAATTACCGGTAAACGACTGTTTTCTTTTAAGAACTATAAGCTGGTATAAAAGAAAAACACAAACCGGGCAGTTACTCACCACCCGGTCGTACAGAACCTGTAACAGTATTTTTAACCTAGCTAGCCCAGGCTTTATCTCCTTTCTTATAATCAACACAACCATCATAGCGACCCGGTACAGCCACATAGCGCAATGCTTGGGTTGCTCCTTCTTTAGAAGTAAAAAAGCCCATTAGCGTAAGTTGCTTCATCATGGTAAAATAATGCGCTGGCTCTTCTGGCTTTTTCTTACCTGCATACTCTTTTGCTTCTTTGTCTAAGGCAGTTAAGAAGGTGGTGCGTTGTTCAGGCGTGGCTTTCATAAATCCAACACCCTGCACTTTGTTGCAAGCTTCATCCAGTTTAGTCATGCCTTCTTTAAATACTTTTTGATCTTTCTCCTCGTAACAGTCATTTACCATAACCGTCATAAACTGGCCAACTTTTGCAGCTTTGGCGCCCGGAGAACCGGTAGCTGGTAAAATAGTTTCTGCCACTTCATCCAGGAAGGCAATGTGTTCAGGTGTAAAGGCAGCTCCCACTGTATCTGCGGCGCTGTTACAGCCACCACTCATAAACAGCTCAGCTCCTACAAACGCACCACCTGTTAATAAGGCAATACGCTTTATGAGTTCTCTTCTTTCCATATGTTGTGATTTATGTTTTTAAAATTATAAATTCTGTTTCTTTAATTCACTTACAGCAAAATTAGCAGCACGGGCTGTTAAAGCCATATAGGTAAGCGATGGGTTTTGATTTCCAGTGCTAACCATTCCTGCACCATCAGTAACAAACACATTTTTACAAAGGTGCATTTGGCTATTGCCATTCAGCAAAGAAGTTTTAGCATCTTTACCCATGCGCACACCGCCCATTTCATGTATATCGTTACCCGGTACCCGCCCATTATCATAGGGGTTAATATTTTTGCACCCTGCTTTTTCAAGCATGGCACTACCCTGCTCCCAAAAATCTTTCATTTTCTTATTATCATTCTCAGCATAATCAACAGCAGTAATTAGTAAAGGCATTCCCCACTGGTCTTTTTGGTCTTTACTCAGCCGCACATGGTTTTTTTCTTGCGGAATTGTTTCTGCCTGTATCATCATATAAATACTCCAATCTGCACCTGGTTCCGTTAAATTATTTTTATAAGAAGCTCCCACGCCGTCCATACTAAAACCTCTTTGCCAACTAATGGGGCTGGCTGTATAATGCATCATATAGCCCCCGTAAAAATCCATCTCGTGTTTATACACATTTCTAAAATTGGGTATCATTGCAGCAGTGGGTCTTCTTCCATATTCTGTTTTATCTGCAAACCCTTCTAGCGTTGCACCAATATTAGCACGGTAATCATGAAAGGCAATATATTTTCCTAACAACCCGCTATCGTTACCCAAACCATTTTGAAAACGATTTGAAACAGAGTTTAATAAAATTAAATTAGTATTAAGGCAGGCCGCGTTTACAAAAATAATTTTTGCAAAATATTCTGTGGCCAATCCAGTGTTGGTATCAATTACTCTTACCCCAGTTGCTTTTTCTTTTTGCTCATCATAAATAATTGAATGCACCACAGAAAAAGGACGCAATGTTAAGTTGCCTGTTTTTTCTGCCCAAGGCAGGGTAGATGAGTTAGAACTGAAGTAGCCACCAAAAGGGCAACCTCTGTAACAAATATTTCTTGCCTGGCATTTGCCACGGCCCTGATCTAAGTGCACCTGCTGCGGACTGGTTAAATGTGCGCAACGCCCTTGTATTACATTTCTGTCTTTATAATTAGTATGAATAGCCTGCTGAATATGTTTTTCTGGGCAGTTCATTTGCCAGGGTTCTAAAAACTCTCCATCGGGCAAAGTTTCTAAACCATCTTTATTACCACTAATGCCAACAAATTTTTCTACATGGCTGTACCACGGGGCTAAATCTTTATAGCCAATGGGCCACGCTGCATAACCATCTCTTGCAGGGTTCTCAAATTCAAAACGGCTCCAGCGTTGTGTTTGCCGGGCCCATATTAAACTTTTACCACCCACCTGGTAGCCACGTATCCAATCAAACGGCTTCTCTTGTATGTATGGGTGTTCTTTATCTTTTACAAAAAAATGCTGTGTTGCTTCATCAAAAGCATAGCAACGGTTGGCAATGGGGTTTTCTTTTGCCAGTGTGGTTGTTAACTGCCCACGGTGTGCCAGCTCCCACGGATTCATGCTGGTGGTGGGGTAGTCTTTAATATGTTTTACATCCCGGCCTCTTTCTAACACCAATGTTTTTAAACCTTTTTCACAAAGCTCTTTGGCAGCCCAGCCGCCACTAATGCCGCTGCCTATTACAATGGCGTCAAACGTATTGCGTTCAACTCCTTTTGTATTTATATGTAATGAATCTGCAGGCATTTGTTTTTATTGTATTGGCATTTGTTCTTTAGTCAACATTGTTGTGTCACTCACTTGTACTGTTGGTGCTTTGCGCAGCATTGCGTTGCTGTTAACTGGTGCGACGCAACGGCTGCTGCCTTGCATTGCTACAGCTGGTTTACAAATTACCTTTCTTCAATTCGCTTACGGCGTAATCTGCAGCTCTTGCAGTTAGTGCCATGTAGGTAAGCGATGGGTTTTGACAGGCACTGCTGGTCATGCAGGCGCCATCTGTTACAAAAACATTCTGTGCATCCCAAACCTGGTTGTGTGCGTTTAATACAGATGTTTTGGGGTCTTTGCCCATACGTGCTGTTCCCATTTCGTGTATGCCGTGGCCAATGGCATGGCCATTGTCCCAGGTGCGTACATCTTTAACACCCGCTGCTTCTAACATGGCTTTCATTTCTGTAACAATGTCTTTACGCATTTTTAATTCGTTTTCTTTCAGTTCGGCATCCATTGAAAGAACAGGCAACCCCCATTTATCTTTTACATTTTTATCCAGCGAAATTTTGTTTTCGTGATAAGGCAGTATTTCTCCAAAACCTGTAGCACCTACTCTCCAGGCACCGGGTTCGGTTAATGCTTCTTTAAAACCAGCACCAATAGAAAGTTCGGCCACATCTCGGCCCCAATCGCCACGGCTGGCGGCACCCTGGTAGCCAAAGCCACGCAGGTAATCTCTTTTATCGGTTCCTACATTTGCAAACCGCGGAATATAAAAACCATTGGCACGGCGACCATAATAATACTTGTCTTCGTAGCCTTCAATATTGCCAGAAGCTCCCAAATTATAATGATGGTCCATTACATTATGCCCTAACTCACCACTGCTGCTTCCCAGGCCTTCTGGCCAAATATCGGTGGCACTATTAAATAAAACCCAGGTGCTGTTTAATGCAGAGGCGCAAACAAAAACTATTTTACTGTTGAAAGTATAGGTTTTATTAGTAACAGCGTCTAATACTTCAACGCCGTTGGCTTTTTTTGTGTCTTTATTATAATTAATCTTAGTAACAATAGAATCGGGCCTTACTGTTAGGTTACCGGTTGCCATGGCTGCAGGTAATGTAGAAGATTGTGTGCTGAAATAGCCACCAAAAGGGCAACCTTCCCAGCAACGGTTACGATATTGACATTGCGTGCGACCGGGTAATGGTGCTGTTAAATTAGCAATGCGGCCAATAAATAAATGTCTGTCTCCTTTAAAATGTTGTTTAATACGTGCAGCTACATCTTTCTCTACACAGTTTAAATCCATTGCGGGTAAAAAATGCCCATCTGGTAGCTGGGCTAATCCTTCTTTACTGCCGCTAATGCCTGCAAATTTTTCTGCATATTCGTACCAAGGTGCAAGGTCATTGTAGCGAATGGGCCAATCAACACCCACACCTTCTTTACCATTGGCTGCAAAGTCCATCTCGCTCCAACGATAGCTTTGGCGGCCCCACATAATACTGCGGCCACCCATGCGGTAACTGCGCCACCATGTAAAAGGTTTTACTTCTGTATACGGACAATCTTTTTCATTTACCCATCCGCCCATTACAGCTTCTTGTGCGGCCCAACCCCGGTGTACTACCGGATAATCTTTTTTTTGCTGTTGAGTAGTTTTGCCGCGGTGTTCAAAATCCCAAAGATCTTTACCGGCGGTTGTATAATCTGTTTTATGTTCAAAAGCGGCACCTCTTTCCAGCATTAAAACTTTTAAACCTTTTTCTGTAAGTTCTTTAGCGGCCCAGCCACCACTAATACCACTGCCAATAACAATAGCATCGTAGGTATTTTGAGCAGCAGCTTTGTTGTTTATGTTAAGCGTATCGCCGGGCATATTTTATATTGGTTTATGAAATGATAAAGATTACAGGTTTCCTTTTTTTAATTCATTTACTGCAAATTCTGCAGCTCTTGCTGTTAATGCCATGTAAGTAAGCGATGGGTTAACACAAGAAGCTGAGGTCATACAAGCACCATCTGTTACAAAAACATTTTTGGCATCCCATACCTGGTTGTTTCCGTTTAATACAGATGATTTTGGATCTCTTCCCATACGGGCAGTTCCCATTTCATGTATGCCCATACCCATTGCATAGTCTCCTTCGTATCCTTTTACGTCTTTTACACCGGCATTGGTCAACATTTCAACAGCATCTGCCACCATATCTTTCCGCATTTTCTTTTCATTTTCTTTTATTTCAGCAGATATGTCTAAAACAGGCAGCCCCCATTTGTCTTTTACCGTCTTACTCAAAGAAATTTTATTATCGTGATAAGGCAGTGTTTCGCCAAAAGCGGTAATAGATATTCTCCAATCGCCGGGTTCGCTTAACAGGTCTTTATAGGCGCCACCAATATTCATTTCTGCCACCATACGATTATAGCCATCGCGGCTGGCGCCACCCTGATAACCAAAGCCACGCAGGTAATCTCTTTTATCGTTTCCTATATTTCTAAAGCGGGGTATATAAATACCAGATGGTCTGCGGCCGTAATAATATTTATCATCAAAACCTTCTACACGGCCACCAGCACCCAGTCTGAAATGATGGTCCATTACGTTATGACCTAACTCTCCGCTGGTGCTGCCCAGCCCTTCTGGCCAAATGTCTGTAGCGGTATTCATTAAAACCCAGGTAGAGTTAAATGCTGATGCATTTAAGAATACTACTTTGGAAAAGTACTCATAAGTTTTGTTGGTAATAGCGTCTATTACTTCAACCCCACGGGCTTTCTTGCTATCCTTATCATAAATAAGCTTAGTAACTATTTTATCTGTAACCAGTGTTAGGTTACCTGTTTTAACAGCAGCGGGTAAGGTGGTTGATTGTGTGCTGAAATAAGCACCAAACGGACAGCCTCTCCAACAACGGTTGCGATACTGGCAACTGCTGCGGTTTTGTTCAGGTCTTGCTTCTGTTATATTAGCACTGCGCCCCATAACCATATGGCGGTTGCCTTTATAATGCGACTTTAATTTAGCGGCTATATCTTTTTCAACACAGTTCAATTCTATGGCTGGCAGAAATTCTCCGTCGGGCAATTGTTCTAAACCTTCTTTACTGCCTTGTATGCCGGCAAAGCGTTCTACATAGCTGTACCATGGTGCTATTTCATCGTAACGTATGGGCCAATCAATAGCAATGCCTTCTTTTCCGTTGGCTTCAAAATCCATTTTACTATGGCGATAGCTTTGGCGGCCCCACATTATAGAACGGCCTCCTAACTGGTAGCCGCGATACCAATCAAAACGTTTTGTTTCAACATATGGCGCATCTTGCTCATTTGCCCAAAGGCCGTTGGTTTCTTCGTTTAACGGATAATCTCTTTTAAGTACGGGGTGGTCTTTTTTCATTTGCACCGTGGGGCGGTTGCGGTGCGGAAAATCCCAAGGGTCTGTATTGGCGGTTTTGTAATCTTTAATATGCTCAAACATGCGGCCGCGTTCTATCATCAGCACTTTTAAGCCTTTTTCTGTTAACTCTTTGGCGGCCCAACCACCACTGATACCGCTGCCTACCACAATGGCATCGTAGGTGTTTTGTGCGGTTGCTTTGTTGTTTACATTTAAAGAATCGCCTGGCATAGTTTCGTTAGTTTATTATTTGTAAAACCGGTTTGCTGTGCAGCCACTGATACTGAAGTACAGGTGTGCGACGCAACAAATGATGAATAGCGTTACAACTGCTGGTTTATAAATTACCTTTCTTTAATTCTTCTACAGCATGGTTTACGGCACGGGCAGTAAAGGCCATATAGGTCAAAGAAGGGTTTTGACATGCGCCACTGGTCATAAATGAACCATCGGTTACAAATACGTTGGGTGCATCCCAAACCTGGTTCCATTTATTTAATACAGATGTTTTCGCATCGTGCCCCATACGTGCTGTACCCATTTCATGAATGCCGCGGCCTGGGTAGGGTTCATTATCGCCTGCATACACATTTTTAACACCTAATGCTTCCAGCATTTCTTTGGCATCTTCTTTCATGTCTTTACGCATGTTCAGCTCATTTTCTTTCAACTCACAATCGATGCTTAAAACATTCAATCCCCATTTATCCTTCTTGGTTTTATCCAGGGTTACTTTATTCTCATGGTAAGGTAAAATTTCTCCAAAGCCACCCATACCAAAGGTCCAGCCACCGGGTTCTGTTAATGCATCTTTAAACTGCCCGCCAATGCTGTATTCTGCTACATCTCGGCTCCAGCCTTGGCGGCTAGCGCCTCCCTGGTAACCAAAGCCACGCAGGTAACTACGTTTATCTCCAAAAAAATTACGATAGCGGGGTATATAAATACCATTGGCGCGGCGGCCAAATGTGTATTTATCATCAAAACCATCTACGGTACCACCAGCCCAAACACCCAGGTGATGATCCATTAAATTATGCCCTAACTGATTGCTGCTGCTGCCTAAACCACCAGGCCATATATCTGTTGCAGAGTTTAATAAAATCCAGGTAGAGTTTAAAGTAGAAGCGTTTAAGAAAACAATTTTTGCTTTGTACTCGTAGGTTTGATTGGTTTCAGCATCTAATACTTCAACACCTGTGGCTTTTTTGGTGTCTTTATTGTATAAAATTTTTGTAACAATCTGGTTGGCTTTAAGTGTAAGGTTACCGGTTGCTACTGCTGCAGGTAATGTAGCAGACTGTGTGCTGAAATAACCGCCGTATGGGCAACCATACCAGCATTTATCTCTGTATTGGCACTGACGGCCATTAATGGGCACTGTTGCATGTGCGCAACGGCCAATAATCATTTTACGATTGCCACTGTATAGCCCTTTAATTTTCTGGCTCATGTCTTTTTCAACACAAGTCATATCCATTGGCGGCAAAAACTCACTATCTGGTAATTCTGGCAAACCTTCTTTGCTGCCGCTGATGCCGGCAAACTTTTCTACATAGCTGTACCACTGCTCCAGTTCTTTATAACGTACCGGCCAATCTACACCAATGCCATCTTTTGCATTTTCTTCAAAGTACATATCGCTCCAGCGATAGCTTTGGCGGCCCCATAATAAAGAACGTCCTCCTACATGATAACCACGAAACCAGTCGAAACGCTTTACCTCAGTATAGGGGCTATCCTTATCGCTGGCCCACATGCTTAAGTTGCGCTCATTTAACGGGTAATCTCTTTTTAATACAGGGTAGTTCTGTATCATTTCCTGGGTGCGCTGGCCACGGTGAGGATAGTCCCAAGGCTCTTTGTTGGCATCTACATAATCTTTTATGTGCTCAATGTTGCGGCCTCTCTCTAACATTAAAGTTTTTAACCCTTTTTCTGTTAACTCTTTGGCGGCCCAGCCACCACTAATACCACTGCCAATAACAATGGCATCAAATACGTTTTCTGGCATACGTTAGTTATATGTTTATTATTATGTAATCAACTTTGGTAGCTATGCGCAGCAATGGTTGCGTCGCACCCTTCAGCTATAGTAACTTTTATCAACAACTTTTTAAAACAAGCACTCAACTTTACACCGGTTACAACTATACATCGCAAATTTGAATGGCTTTTTTTAAGGCAGCAACTTTGTCTTTTGGCTCTTTAGCAGTAGGAATAAATTCTTGCGCCACATACCCTTTGTAACCAGTTGCTACAATGGCATTCATTATAGCCGGGTAATACAGCTCCTGTGTTTCATTTATTTCATTTCTGCCCGGCACACCAGCCGTATGATAATGGCCAAAATACTGGTGATTATCGCGAATGGTTCTTATAACATCTCCCTCGTTTACCTGCATATGGTAAATATCGTACAGTATTTTAAAGTTTTCAGATCCTATTCTTTTACAAAGCTCAACAGCCCACGCACTTTTATCGGCCATATAATCTTTGTGGTTAATCTTGCTGTTGAAAATTTCTATTTGAATGATAACGCCATGTTTTTCTGCCAGGCCCATTATTTTTTTTAAACCTTCTGTGCAATTTTTTAAACCGGTTTCGTCATCCATGCCATTGCGGTTGCCGCTAAAGCAAATAAGGTTTTTATAACCAGCCTGCTGTACCAGCGGAATGGCTTCAGTAAACTGCTGTATTAATTTAGCATGGTTAGAAGGCTTGTTCCATCCTTCTGTAAGGCTAATATCACCTGCCGTATAACACATAGAGCAATGAATACCGTGTTTTTGAAGGGTAGGCCAATCTTTGGGGGCAATTAAATCAATGGCACCCAAGCCTAATTTTTTTACCGTCACACATAGTTCTTCCAATGGCAAAAAGCCATAGGTCCATTGGCAAACAGAATGGTTAATATTACCTTTTAGTTTCAAAGCTTCAGTTGAATGATCAGAATTGGCAAAAGAAGATAACATTGCGGCATTACCTACTGCAGCAGTGCCCGCAATAATATTTTTTAAAACCTGCCGCCTGTTTGGCTGATTAGACATAGCATGTAATTTAAATAAAGCAGATGAGAAGTATTGGCCGTTTGTAAAATCTTATCATATATCAAATGGCTGCAGCAGGTTTTCTTTTAGATCTCATGTAAAAGAATAAACCGGCAAATGCCACAATAAGTATTATTGGAATAATAAGTGTGGCATTTAATACTTCAGGCCCTGCTGCTTTATTAGCCGCATCAAGAGCAGTTTTCATTTCAGCAGAGGCATCCGGAGAATTATAAAGTTTTAAATCTGCACCCGACGGAAGTTTATTAGCAATTAACTTATCATAATAACCACCCATTATAATGGTGTATAGAGATACTGCAAACATACCTGCTCCGCCCATTAAGTTAATGCCTACTGCTCCGGTTTTGGGTAAGTTTTCTGAAACAAAACCCAACATGGTTGGCCAGAAATAACAAACACCCACACCAAAAACCAGCGCACCAACAAATAACATATTACCAGTGCTGTGCCCAAGCATGTATAAACCTAAGGTGGCAAATACGGTAGAGGCTAATAATACGCCTTGTGGAGAAAGCTTGTGAACTACAGGTTCTGCTAAGCCTCGGCCAACAACCATTACGCCGGTAGTTATAGTTAGTAATAATATAGGGTTACTGGTAACATTGCTTAACAGCAGGTTTATCCACTGACCGGTAAACAATTCTGTTATAGCAGTTCCAAACATGCAAATTATCATAAACCAAAAAAGCGGTGTTAGTAATGATTTGTACATTTCAGCAGTAGAAACGCCGCTGGCCACTCTTTCAGTAACGGGAAAATCGAGTTTGAAGAAAAGAAAACCATACAATGCAGTAGGAATTAACATTACCGCCATTTGTATTTGCCAACCCAAACCTATTTTATCAAAAAGAAAAACAAGCAGGGTGCCTAAAAAAATACCACCAGGAAACCACAAATGGAAGTGGTTTAGCTTTGTTGTTTTGTTGTCTGAATAGATAGCTGTTACCAAAGGGTTACAAGCAGCTTCAACGGTACCATTGGCAATGCCTATTAAAAGGGTTGATAAAAACAAGGTCCAGTAACCACCGGCAAAAATGGTTAATAAGATGCCTGCTAAATGAAAGAAAAAAGCCAGCATCAGTAAACGTTTCATACCAATAGCATCAACTACTATACCGCCAATTATTACCGCCAAAGGAAAGCCCCAAAAAGCAGTAGCAGCAATTGTACCTAATTCTTCTTTACTAAGATTGAATTGAACTCCTAATCTGCCCAATATACCTGCTCTGATACCAAAAGATAATGAGGTTACTAATAAGGATAAGCAGCTGGCAACAAATAGCTGCTTACGATTAATTGTAGTTGGCATGAATCGTTAGTTTTATTTTTAAGAAACTAAATGTAAGAAAATATTCTGCTAACAATTGTTGTTCAATAAAAAAGTATTGGCTTTTGATAAAATAGTTATATCGCTGTTTATCTTTATTGCTTAAAATTGTAATCCCCTATTTTTTTAACATTAACTAATTGCTTTGCATATGAACAGAAAATTAAGAATGGGCATGGTAGGTGGTGGTAAAGACGCTTTCATCGGTGCCATTCATCGTCACGCTGCATTTATGGATGGTATGGTTGAATTGGTTTGCGGTGCCTTAAGTATCAATCCAGATATTGCTGTAGATTCTGCCCGCTCTCTATTTATTGCAGAAGATCGCACCTATCTCAATTTTGAAGAAATGATTAAGAAGGAAGCGGCACTTCCTGCAGATAAAAGAATGGATTTTGTTACCATTGTTACACCCAACTTTGCACACTTTGCGCCTGCTATGATGGCTTTAGACCATGGCTTTCATGTTGTAATAGAAAAACCTATTACGTTTACAATTGATGAAGCCAAACAACTAAAACAAAAACTGGATGAAACCGGTTTGTTGCTATGTCTAACGCATACTTATTCTGGCTACCCTATGGTTAAACAGGCAAAAGCCATGGTAAAAGATGGGGTGCTGGGCAAAATAAGAAAAGTATATGTAGAGTACCCGCAGGGATGGTTAAGCAAACTCTCAGAAAGAGAAGGAAATGCACAAGCGGCATGGAGAACCGACCCTAAGAAAAGTGGCAAAAGCGGTTGCATGGGCGATATTGGTACACATGCCGCACACCTTGCGGAATATATTACCGGTTTAAAAATTACCAAGCTTTGTGCCGACTTAAATGTTATGGTGGAAGGCCGCATGCTGGATGATGATGGCAACGTATTGCTAAAATTTGAAAACGGTGCTGCAGGTGTTTTAATGGCATCTCAGGTGGCCGCCGGAGAAGAAAATGCTTTAAAGATTAGAGTTTACGGAGAGAAAGGCGGTGTTGAATGGGCGCAGCACGAACCCAATACACTCTTGTTAAAATGGTTAGACCAGCCAACACAAATATTAAGAGCCGGTGGTAACTACGGAGATCGTCTCAGCAGTTTTGCCACACATAACTGCCGCACTCCGGGTGGCCATCCAGAAGGGTACTTAGAAGCCTTTGGTAATATATACCGCAATTTCTCTTTAACATTAGCTGCCCGTATTGATGGTAAAGAACCTTCTAAAGAAATGCTCGACTTTCCAAGAGTGGAAGAAGGCATTCGCGGTATGGCTTTTATAGATAATGTAGTTGCTTCTTCTCAGTCTGATAAAAAATGGACTGACTATACCGTATAAACAACACTTGCTATTAATTAATTTAACTAAACGCTGCACATACAGTACCCACTGTATGAAAACAAAACACAACGCATGACAACCATTAAAGGTCCCGGAATATTTTTAGCCCAGTTTATGGGAGATAAGCCGCCATTTAATAGCCTCAAAGCAATTTGCCTGTGGGCAGAAAGTTTGGGCTTTAAAGGGGTACAAATTCCCACATGGGATGCCCGTTGTATAGATTTACAAAAAGCGGCAGAAAGTAAAACCTATGCCGATGAAATAAAAGGAACCGTTGAAGAGTGTGGGTTACAAATAACAGAACTCTCTACGCACCTGCAAGGCCAACTGGTAGCGGTGCATCCTGCTTACGATGCCATGTTTGATGGCTTTGCCCCAGCCGCTGTGCACGGTAATAGTAAGGCTAGAACAGAGTGGGCGGTGCAACAATTAAAGTATGCGGCCAAAGCTTCTCAAAATTTAGGCTTAAATGCACACGCCACTTTTAGCGGTGCTTTGTTATGGCATACGGTTTATCCGTGGCCACAACGCCCAGCCGGATTGGTAGAAACCGGTTTTACAGAATTAGCCAACCGCTGGTTGCCTATATTAAATGCTTTTGATGCATGTGGTGTGGATGTTTGCTATGAAATACACCCCGGAGAAGATTTGCATGATGGCATTACATATGAACTATTTTTAGAAAAAGTAAACAACCACGCACGTGCCTGTTTGTTATACGATCCCTCTCATTTTGTATTACAGTGTCTCGATTATCTTGCATATATAGATCATTACCACGAACGCATCCGCATGTTTCATGTAAAAGATGCAGAGTTTAATGCCAGCGGCAAACAAGGCGTTTATGGAGGCTATCAAAGCTGGTTAAACCGTGCCGGCCGTTTCCGCAGCCTGGGCGATGGGCAGGTAGACTTCAAATCTGTATTTAGCAAACTGGCAGCATATGATTATAAAGGCTGGGCAGTTATGGAGTGGGAGTGTGCCATTAAACACCCCGAAGATGGCGCCAAAGAAGGTGCTGTGTTTATAAAAGATCATATTATACGGGTAACCGATAAAACGTTTGACGATTTTGCCGCCACCGGCAGCAACGAAAAATTTAACCGCACTGTGTTGGGTTTAGAATAATTTTGTAAACCAGCAATAGTGCTGCTATTAAACATTGTTGTGTCACTCACTTGTGCCACAAAATATAATTGAGCTTTTTTAGGTAACTTTTAACCGGAGTTACGCATAACTTTAAGCAACAAAATGTTTTATAGTACTACCAACGATGAACGGATTGCGACGCAACGATGCTACACCGGAGTTGCTATGCTGGTATTGATTATTAATAACAACTAACTTATAAATTAAGCACTATGATTAAGAAATTTCTGGTACTCTCTTGTATGGCAGCAGCCATTTATTCTTGTGGCAGCAGCGAACCAAAACCTACTACGACAGAACCACAACCTGCAGCAACTACCGCAGCAGCAGATGATTTATCAAAAAACCCCGACTATCAAAAAGGGTTGGAGCTGATTGCAAAATCTGATTGCTTAACCTGCCATAAGGTAGATGAAACATCAACCGGCCCCTCTTACCGCGATGTGGCAAATAAATATGCCAACAACGATGCAGTAGTAGATTCTTTGTCTCAAAAAATTATAAAAGGGGGTAGCGGTAACTGGGGTACCATACCTATGACGCCACATGCAACACTTTCTACCGAGGATGCCAGGCAAATGTTGAAATACATTATGCTGCTTAAAACCAATTAATACACGCCGCATGAAATTTTTTTTAACAGCTGTAGCTATTACAGCAGCAATGTTTGCCTGCAATAATAATACAGCACAAACAGCAGTTAAAATGCCTGCAAGCAATAATGATGGTTTTGTTAAACTGTTTGATGGAAAAACATTTAACGGCTGGCATACTTTTAAAAGAGATACGGTAGGCAGCGCCTGGAAAGTAGTGGATGGAATGATTTACTTAGATACATCTAAAAAAGAAGGCTGGCAGGTTAAAGACGGGGGCGATATTGTTACTGATGAAGCTTTTGAAAACTATCATTTAAAACTGGAGTGGCGCTTGGCCCCCGGTGGCAATAGCGGTATTATATTTAATGTGCAGGAAGACGGGAATAAGTTTGAACATACCTGGCATACCGGACCAGAGATGCAAGTGTTGGATAATGACGGCCACAGTGATGCTAAAATATACAAACACAAATCGGGCGACCTGTATGATTTAATAGCCAGTTCAAAAGACGCATCAAAACCTGCCGGAGAATGGAACCTGGCAGAAATTATTTGCAATAACGGAAAACTAGATCTTTTCTTAAACGGCGTAAACGTAGTATCTACCACCATGTGGGACGATAATTGGAAACAGTTGATTGCAGGTAGTAAGTTTAAGGGCCGTGCCGATTTTGGAGCATATAAAAAAGGCCGCATTGCCTTACAAGATCATGGTAATGCTGTTTGGTACCGTAACATTATCATTAAAAAACTATAACAATGCTTGCAAAATGTATTTTTCGCTATTTGTTTTTGTTGCTTACACTTGTTGTTAGCGTATCGTTTAGTGGAAATAATTTTTTGCAACCACTGAAAAGAGAAAACCGGGTGTTGGTGTTTTCTAAAACCAATGCATTTAGGCATGCCAGTATAGCCGATGGTATAGAAGCGATACGAAAAATTGGAGAAGCTAATAATTTTGATGTGGATGCCACAGAAGATTCTTTAGCTTTTACACCAGAAAACTTACAACAGTACAAGGCGGTTATTTTTTTGCATACTACCGGTAATATCTTAGGCGAAGCGCAGCAACTGGCGTTTGAAGATTATATACATAAGGGCGGTGGCTTTGCAGGTATACACGGTGCCAGCGATTGCGAATACCAATGGCCCTGGTATGTAAAAATGGTAGGCGCTAGTTTTGATAGCCACCCCAAACAGCAAGATGCCGTTTTAAGAGTGGTAAATAAAAAGCATGTAGCTACCAAAGGCTTGCCACAAGAATGGAAACGCTTTGACGAGTGGTATAATTTTAAAAATCTGAACAAGAAAGTAAAAGTGCTTATTAAATTAGATGAGCAATCTTATCAGGGTGGTAAGCATGGAAAGAATCACCCGATTGCGTGGTACCATGCTTATGAAGGAGGCCGTGCATTTTATACGGCACTGGGTCATACAAAAGAAGCTTATACTGAGCCTTTGTTTTTACAACATATTACTGGCGGCATAAAATATGCCATGAACGTACAATAGCAGAACGCTATATAAATAAAAGGCCGCTTTAAATAAGCGGCCTTTTATTTTATTGTAATGCTCTTACCCAAATATTTCTATAACTAACGGCATCGCCGTGGTCTTGTAATATAAAAGGTAATTTATCAGCATGCTTTGTGTATCCTGGTGTGCCAATATATTCTGTTGCGCCCCATATTTCAATATTGTTTTGTACTAAAACACCGTTGTGTAAAACCGTGATGCGGGCGGCAGCTTTAACAGTACCGTCTTCATTAAAACGTGGTGCAGTAAACACCACATCATACGTTTGCCACTCACCGGGTTTGCGGCTGGCATTTACCAAGGGCATACGTTGCTTATAAATACTACCAGCCTGCCCGTTGCTGTAAGTAACATTATTATAATTATCTAATACCTGCAGCTCGTATAAACCCATAAAAAAGATACCGCTATTACCGCGTCCCTGTCCTTCGCCTTTTACAATAGCAGGTGTTCTCCATTCTATATGCAACTGGCAATCGCTAAAGCCTTGTTTAGATTTTATATTGCCGGTGCCGCCTGCAACAGTCATTGCGTTGTCTTCTACTTTCCATTTAACAGCACCGCCGTTTACACCTTCCCAGGCACTGGCATCTGTGCCGCCAAATAATACTACTGCATCTGATGGTGCGTTGTGTGCAGTAACACCTGGTGTTATTACTTTAGGAGCCGGGCTCCATACTTCAGTCAGCTTGGGGTCGCCCTGACGTTGTGCAACAGTTACAGTAGTAAACGAGGCCAGCAAGCAAAACGATAGCAAATATTTTTTCATTTAAAATTTGTTTTAATGACTATAAAAATAACTTTTTTGCACTACCCGGTAAAAGCTTTTTAAAAGTAAACTGTGTATTGTTGCTAATACTTTTTACTTGTGTACAATTAATTTACCCTCTTCATAAAAGGGTAAAACATTGGCAACGTCCGGTGTAAGGCAATACTGCATATCTTTTTCAAGACCATAGCCACTCAAGCGCAGGTAGTGAGAGGCTTCTTTGGCTTTCATAAACTCAAACAAATCTTTTTTGGCTTTTGTGTACATGGTTTCTGCAATTTGAGAGGAATCGCAGTTGATGCTAAAATTTTTCTTAATACGATTTATAACAGCACCGGCAAATAACATGTCTTCTATGTTTACCCGATCTTTCCAGGCGGCGCAGCCTAAGAGTACATTTTTATTTTGTGCCAGTAGATAATTACATACAGCTGAAAGATTGGGAAAGGAACCGGTAATAATCTGCGGGGCTCCTCTTTCTAACGCCATGTGCAAAAGCTTGGTACCATTGGTGGTGGTTAAAACCAATGTTTTGTTTTCTATAAACGCTCTTGGGTATTCAAAAGGCGAGTTGCCATATTCTAAGCCTTCGGCTACTTTGCCATCTCTTTCTCCTGCAGTTATTGCATCAATCTTACGTCCCAGTTCTATACACTTGGCCACACTGTCTACTGGTATAATACATTTAGCGCCGTTATATAAAGCAGTGGCAATAGTAGAGGTGGCTCTTAATACATCAATAATTACCACAACGGTATTAGAAAGGTCGTATAAGTTTAATAGGGCGGGAGATAGAGAAGTATGAAGCGTTGGTTTTGCGTTTGTCATAATTAAACTAAAAACACAAATGTAAAGTAATGCCTGTTAAAATGATGCAATACTAAGGGGCAAATATTAGCGCAGTAGTTGTTTCCATTTTTCTGTTTCTGCGTATTGTTTAATTACTGTATTGCGTTGCTCTAATAGCTTTTGCAAATAGCGGGTTAAATACAGTTTATTAAACATGCTGCCTAGCCCACCATAAGGAGATTCAAAAGAAAGCAGGTCAATCATTAAAGTGCCGTTATCAGTGGGTTTAAAATAATGCTCGTGTTTCATGGTTTTAAAATCTCCGCTAACCATTTCATCTGTAAAACTGTTGTAGGGTTGTAATTGGCTTATTTTAACTTTTAGAATGCGTTGCTTGGCCAGGTGTTTTGCTTTCCATGTTACTGTTTCATTTAAACCAATTAAACCAGTGGTGGTGCCTGCAACCGCTTCTTCTTTTGTATGTGCCATTGCTTTTTTGTGCAGGTCAATACTTCTGCTAAGATCAAAAACCCGTTGTGGCGGTGCAGCTATAAATGTGGTGAGGTGTATTAATGGCATAGCATTAAGCTTATTGGATGGTGGTGATAGTTGTTTTGCAAAAACCTTTCCAAAAAAGTAACACTGCTTTATTTTATTGCCAATGCGGTTGCTGCCGTTGAAGTGAGTGACACAACGATGCTGACCGGAGTTACCATGCTGGCTACCCTATTATTATGAAAAGGGAAACTTAACCACTTTGGCTTTTAGCTGCTTATCTCTTACGGCAATAAAAACTTCTGTATCTAACGCAGCGTGTGCACTGTTTACATAACCCATGCCTATAGCTTTTTGCAAGCTGGGCGCCTGCGTGCCCGATGTTACAAAACCAATGTCATTGCCAGCTGCATCTTTAATTTGATAATGATGGCGGGGTATGCCTTTGTCTACCATTTCAAAACCTACCAGCTTACGGCTTATACCGTTTGCTTTTTGTGTTTCTAAAATGGTGCGTGCCGTAAAGTCTTTGGTAAACTTGGTTATCCAACCCAAGCCTGCTTCTAGCGGAGAGGTGGCATCATCAATATCGTTACCATATAAACAAAAACCCATTTCTAAACGTAAGGTATCTCTTGCACCCAAGCCAATGGGTTTAATGCCTTGTGCAGCACCAGCTGCAAAAATAGCGTCCCAAATTTTTTCAGCATCGTTGTCTTTATCTTCAAAATAAATTTCAACGCCTCCGGCACCTGTATAACCGGTGGCACTTACTAAAACATTTTCAACACCAGCAAACACACCTTTTGTAAATGTGTAATATTTCAGGTTTAAAATATCCATACTGGTTAAGGATTGCAAAATTTTTGTGGCATTAGGCCCTTGTATGGCCAGCAGGCAGGTTTTATCAGAAATATTATGCATTTCCACACCCTTGGTATTGTGCTGGCTAATCCAGTTCCAATCCTTTTCAATATTAGAAGCATTTACCACTATCATATACACCTTGTTGGCCTCTACACAATAAATTAAAAGATCATCAATAATACCCCCTTCGTTATTGGGCATACAACTGTATTGTGCTTTGCCATCTGTAAGTTTTGATGCATCGTTAGTGGTAACACGCTGTATCAGGTCTAATGCGTCAGCGCCTTTCAGAATAAACTCACCCATATGGCTTACATCAAAAACGCCTGCATTTGAACGCACTGCAGCATGCTCATCATTAATACCGGTGTAACTAATGGGCATATTGTAACCAGCAAAGGGGGCCATTTTTGCGCCCAATGCAATGTGTTTTTGTGTAAACGGAGTGTTCTTCATTTGGTCTTTTTAGGCTGCAAAAATAAAGGTTGCCATTGAGGCAACCAATTATACATTTCAAAGGAGGTGTTTAATTTTTTGTTTCCGGCATTTGTAAGCTTAGCAGCAGTTGTTGCGTCGCACACGTGTACGGTTGTGCAGGCCGCAACGGTATTTTATAAAAACCAGTGGCTGGCAGCATACAAAGAAGCCAGAAAAGAAAGAATTAATAGTAGCGGTTTCATTTTTTTTAATTTGATAAGGTTTTAAAAAAAGGCCCCATGTGAACAAGGGGCCCTGTGTTCCAACTTCAACCCCGCTTGCCAACTGTAGTTGATGCAGCGGCATGCAGGCGCTATTAAAATTTTGATACAAATGTTACCGGAGAAAAAATACTACTGGCAGCTATTGGTTCGTCAATATTTTCTGCTTCCTGATTATTGCTATTTTGTGTAACCTGTTTAATTTTCTTCTCTCTTTCAACACTGTCTTTCACCCGCATTTCCTCACGCAGCTTTTCTTTTACTTTATCTTTAATAGAGTCTTCCAGTTGTTTATACCGGTACTGGTATTGCACATCTTTGTCTTTAAATTCACCTTCGGCTTCAATGTCCACTCCCTCATCATTAATCTTTAATTTAAACTTGCCGTTTTTCAGTTCATTTAAATCCAATTTGTCCATTCTTTGTAAACCTTCGGGTGTCATTATATATTCAATACCTGCATCCCAACGGTAACTATTATCCCAACTGTCATCCCACTGCATATTCCAGCCACGGCGATTATTTACATTTATTGAAAACCACTCGTAATCTTCCACTGCTTTTGTAATTTCTATTTTCTTACCTACGGGTACTTCCACCACAATCAAAACCTGCTGGTTTCTGAATTTTTCATTTCGTGTAATGGCAAAGCCTTTAGGCAAGGTTAAAACAGAGTCTTTAATAACCGGGGTAAAGTTTATTTTTTCAGCCAGTGCCTTTGCTTCTTCGGGGTTATTGCCACGGCTAAAGCGCATCTGGTAAACATGGTAATCATTGTCTTTACTTTTTATGATGTTTACTCTAACGGTATTCAGCATAAGAGTATCTTCATTTATTCCGTAGAAAGGCATGTTTTTGTGGTCCCAGTCAATACCATACCAGTCGCTTCCATAGTAGCGTACATTGCTTGGCGTCACATCTACCACCATTTTTTCTTTAATAGGCTGGTTAATGGTAATGGTACTTTCAATACCAGATCTTGTTTTAAAGTTTCTGGAGATACCTGCAACTAAACAAATAACACTTACCCATCCAAGGGTCCATAAGGTGCCAAACACATAACCCAGGTAGTGCGTTTTGCTTCTTATGCCCATAATTCTTCTTACCAACCAAACCAGCAATGCTATAATAGGTACTGCTAAGAATAATATTAAAGTGCCCCATAAGAAAAGGTTTTGCCAAAAGCCATCCAGTAAGTAACCTTTAAAAGGAATAATGCTCACCCCGCCTGCAATCCCTCCAAACAATACTCCCATTAAGGCCATTAACAATGCAAAAGCAATAATACCGGCAATAAATAAGAAGAATGCTTTAAACAACACGCCAATGGCATGTCCAAACCCGGTGCCTGTTTTTCTGGCAACAGGCGCAGCTTCTGCAGCAAACGACTGTGTTCTTTCTTTAGCAACTGTACCCAGCTCTTGCGCTTTATCTTTAACCTCGCTGCCAAATTTTTCAGCACGTGCTTTTAAATGTTCCAGATCTTCTTTTACGGTTTTAGAAATACTTTCAAGGTCTACTTTCTCACCACGCATTTCCAATTTTTCTGTAGCTGTAACTGCTTCAGGTAATACTATCCATAAAACGATATAGGTAATAAACAACGTGCCACCAAAACCACCCGTAATAAATACAGGCCCGGGGTTAAAGTCAAACCATGCGTTGTTAAAAATGCTGGTAATGCCACCAAAAATAATGGGTAAGGCAAATATTAAACGGGGTATCCAGGTGTCAATATTAAAGTAAGCAGCCACACCGCTGGCTACGCCACCAATTACTTTATCATCGGGGTTACGGTATAAACGCTTGCGGCTGGTAGAGGCTAAAGATCTTGAAGGCAAAACAATCCAGAAAATAATATAGAGTAAGATGCCGGTGCCAAAACCACCTAAGGTTATAATGGCAAATAAAATTCTTACAACTGCAGGGTCAATTTTTAAGTAGTTTGCCAAACCTCCACAAACGCCCCCCAGTACTTTATCATTTTCACTTCTATACCAGCGGCGTGGCTCATCTGCCGTGGTATAAGATTGTTGTTGCTGGCCACTATTTGTATTATTAGTAGCACTTGCGTTTGCAGCAGCTAAGTCATTTTCTGCTTGCTCTAAATCTGCAGGCCTACCAATACTGTCAATAACAGCATTCACATCAGCATCCGTAATACAGGCACTGCCTTTTTTTAACCGGCCATCAAACAATTCTGCAATGCGGCTCTCAATGTCATTAATAATTTCATCTCTGCCTTCTTCATTAGCAAAATAAATACGCAAACTTTCTACGTATTGTTTCAGTGTATCATAAGCAGGCTCCTCAATGGGTATCACCCTGCCCTGAAAGTTTATATTAATTATCTTTTTCATTGTTGCCTGGTATTTATTGGTTGATGGTTGGTTGGTTATCTGATGTTCCGCCGCTGCCAGAAAGTTGTTCTTTTTTACTGGCCAGCGTGTTTACAGCATTGGCCAGTTCGTTCCAGGTGGCCTCCAGTTCTCTGTAAAAGGCCAACCCTTTTTCAGTCAGCGAGAAATATTTTCGTGGGGGGCCAGAGTTACTTTCTACCCAGCGATAGGTTAACATGTCTGCATTTTTCAGCCTGGTTAGTAAGGGGTACAAAGTACCTTCCAGTATATTCAGGTTGGCGGCCTTCATTTCTTCTACAATATCACTGGGGTAAGCCTCGCCACGCCTGATGATGGAAAGAATACAAAACTCCAGTATTCCCTTGCGCATCTGGCTTTGTGTGTTTTCTATATTCATATCATTCTTTTTTTAGGCTGGCAAAAATTGCAAAGATCCGGATAAGGTTTTTTACAAGCAGCATATCGCTTTTCGTCTTTTGTTGTGTCACTCACTTGTACAGCATACCCGCTATCGGCATATTTAATGTTCTTTATGGCTATGCTTAAATGCCTGCAAATAAGCTTTAGTGCATCATTAATGGTGTAATTACTGCTTGCAAGTAAAGAGCTTAACAAAGTTTACCAGCCCGATTAATCACTTTGATAAAACAAAACTAAGGTAAAATTTAGTACTATGCAACACAAAGTACCAGCTTTTTTAAAGTAATGTACATGGCGTAATAATGGGTTTTAAGCAAAACCCTTTACAGTAAAGGCTTTCAGCCTTAATTTGTCTAGTGGCAGGGTAAATGGCTTTGTGCTAAATGGCAAAATAGTTTTATGAGTGGGCAAAAAAATGCCGACGATTGAAATCGCCGGCCTGTGCTTACCTCTGAAACCACAAAAAGAAAGAGGTTTATAAAATAACTTTTATATAAAATACAATTAAGCTAATAAGTATAAAATAGAAGAGAGGGTATCAGTTCAAAACAGAAGTATGTTTTCCGGGATATTGAGAAACCATTCTAAAGGATAATGTATAAGCTGGAAATTGGAATAAGTACTACCGGAAATTGGATGGTAAGAAGATAGAAATTGGATTGATACTTTTCTTAACAAATACTATAGGTAGCGCTTGTAAGTGCGGCTAAATTAAACGTTGTTCTTTTAAATACCAATATTTTCCACTCTTTTTTTTCTTTAGCTGTCTGCTTGGTATATTGTTATCTTTAATAAGGTTGATTTATAAAAACTTAGGCTCAGTTTAACTGTAATTCTTTTTTTGCGGAATTAAATGCTTTCACTTTTTTGCTCGTATACCACCATTCCGGAAAAGTCTTTTTCATAAGTGTATCTATATTACGCATACCAAACAGGTTCCATACGCCTTTTAGTTTCCCACCCATAGAACTTTGTAAGGCTCTTAAACTCATAGCAAAGCCACTATCAATATATTCCATATGGTGCCAATAGCCGGCAGGCATAAACAATGTGTCACCATGTTCTAATATTACTTCATAACCGCTTGCTTTTTCAATGGCCGGAAACTGGTTAAGGTCTAGTTTGCTGGTATGGCTATCATAATAGTTTTCAAAATTAGCAAAGCTTAATACTTCATACGGTTTACGGTAAAGCTTATGCTGTTCTTCATAAGGAAATAGCAATACCCTTTTTCTGCCAATAAATTGTGTGTGTAGAATATGCGATAAGTCAATATCAAAATGCATATGTGTAACAGAACTGGCGCCTCCTACAAAGAGCATGGGGTATCTTTTAACAAAGCCCCGCATCAAATCTTCTGGCCATGTAAAATCGTTTACAATTTGCGGTGCATACTGAAAAATATTAAATAAAAAAATTCGTAGCCCCACAGGGCCCTTCTTTACCATATCCAGATAGTTGCCAAATTTCATATAATCGTCTGCTGTATTAATGGGTGTGTATGCATCGCTTTTAATATTGTTATATACACCCACTTCTGTATTGCCTACTATTTCTTTAAAATACTCCCAGTTCCATTTATTATAGGCGGGCCATTGTTTTGCCAAATCTGTAATAACAACCGGCTTCATGGGTAAATAATAAGCTTGTTTAAATTTGTTGCAAGCTATGCTGCTTAGTTTTTCAACTGGCTTCAATTGCATGGCAAATTTTTTTTGTAAATGTAATAGGAAATTAATGTTATCAAAAAAAGACAACCGTTTATAATTTCAAAAAAAAATGGTTGCCTGCAAGCTAAATACTACATCTTTGTAAAATCAATACTACGATTTATGAAATACGAATGAACACAGTATTTACTGTATTTTAGTAACCTGTGTATACCTCTTTCTTGCTTTAATACTGCAATTGCGGCCCAATACATATTGCCTATTTTAAAATAATATAACCCGGCTGCAGATGCTTTTTAAAAAATGCTTCAGCACCGTTTTAAAAATTGCATATACTGCTTACTTATGTTTTGCCGTACAAGTGTGCGACGCAACGGTTGCTGAGCATAGATAAATGGCTGGTAAACAAAAATAAAAACATATTGAGGCTGGCCACTAATTAGTTTATAATTCTTTAATTTTTTTTCATGACAACAAAATCAAATTCTTCAATACAATCAATAGTTGCTTTAATAAAACAGGCTATAAAAGGAGAAACTGCTGATTATACCACGGGCAGTTTACGCAGGGCCGTTTTGTTATTGGCTATACCCATGATGCTGGAAATGTGTATGGAAAGTGTTTTTGCTGTGGTAGATATTTTTTTTGTTAGCCATTTAGGCAAACATGCAACTTCTACAGTGGGCTTAACAGAGTCTGTTATTACAATTGTGTACTCATTGGCTATTGGTGTTAGCATGGCAGCTACGGCAATGGTGGCGCGGCGTATTGGCGAAAAGAATACAGAAGAAGCCACAAAAGCGGGCATGCAGGCTATTATTGTGGCTGTGTTTATAACAGTATTGGTAAGTGTGCCTGGTTTTATTTGGGCGCATAAAATTTTAGAACTTATGGGTGCAGAACCTGAAACAATAAAAATTGGCACAACATATACCAGAATAGTTATGGGAGGTAGCCTTGTTATTATGTTACTGTTTTTAATTAATGGTGTTTTTAGAGGAGCTGGTGACGCAATGATGGCTATGAAAAGTTTGTGGGTGGCTAATATTTGTAATATTATTTTATGTCCGTTACTAATACGGGGTTTAGGCCCAATACCTGCATTAGGTTTAACGGGTGCTGCATTGGCAACTACTATTGGCCGGGGTGTTGGTGTACTATACCAATTGTATCATTTGTTTAATGGTAAGAACCTGTTGAAATTTAAATTGCATCATTTAAAACCGGTAAGCAGTATTATAAAATCTTTAGTAACAATTGCATGGCCCGGCACGTTGCAATTTTTAATTGGTAGTGGTAGTTGGATTGTTTTAGCCAGCCTGGTGGTGCAAACAGGGCAGAGTGATGCTTCGGCCGGATATCAGATTGCCATTAGAATTGTGTTGTTTTTTTTATTACCGGCATGGGGTATGAGTAATGCTGCGGCTACGTTGGTGGGGCAAAACTTAGGAGCCAAACAACCCGAACGAGCGGCTGCTTCTGTACTGCAAACAGCTAAGTATAATGCTGTGTTTATGGGTGTGGTTTCGCTTATTTTTTTGTTGTTTACAAACCCAATTATTTCTTTTTTTACTAATGAACCCATGGTAAAGCATTATGCTGTTTTAGCTATTAGAGTGGTAAGCCTAGGGTATGTTTTCTATGGAGTGGGAATGGTAATGACGAATGCTTTTAATGGTGCGGGAGATACCCGCACACCTACTGTTATTAATATTTTTGGTTTTTGGTGCATACAAATTCCGTTGGCATATATTCTGGCAAAAATTGTTGGCTTGGGGCCGTTGGGTGTTTTTATAGCTATACCGGTATCAGAAACTATAATAACTATAACCGCATATATATTATTTAAAAAAGGAAAATGGAAAACAGTGGTGGTATAACATCGTAAAAGGTATTGACAACCGCCAATGCCTTTTTTATATCTTTAATAAACCAGTAGAGTTATATAAACATTGTTATTTGCAAAACAATATCAATTAATTTATTTGAACAATGAGTACCATTAATAACAATACTATAAGACAAGTAATTTTAATAGCCATTATATTACTGATTGGGGGTGTTTTATTTTGGCAATTAAGATTTTTTTTACCAGCTTTTTTGGGGGCTTACACGCTTTATATACTTTGCCGTAAACCAATGTTTATTTTAACAGGCCGGTATAAATGGAAGAAAGGGCTGGCGGCCGGTCTACTAATGTTTTTTACTTTTTTAATAATACTGCTGCCTGTTTTTTTGCTTGTAAACATGTTGGGCAGTAAAATAAATTTTGCCATAGAGCATTCGGCACAAGTAAGCACAACGTTACAAAACTACCTATCTCAGCTGCAGCAGCAATATGGGTTTGATTTAATAAGCAAAGAAAATATTGCCAAGCTAAGCACATTAGGCGCACAAACCTTACCCAAAATTATAGGCGCTACGTTTGATACTATTACTACAATTGTGGTAATGTATTTTATTTTATTCTTTATGCTGGCAGAAGGCAGAAGAATGGAAACGGCTTTATACAAATGGCTGCCGTTAAAAGAAGAAAATGTACTGGTTATTAAAAAAGATATGAATGCCCTTGTGTATAGTAATGCTGTTGGCATACCGTTAATTGCAATAGCACAAGGTATAGTTGGTTTAATTGGTTATTTTATTTTAGGGGTTAAAGAACCCTGGTTTTGGTTTGTGTTAACCTGCATAACCGCAATGCTGCCAATAGTTGGGGCTGCGTTGGCTTATGTACCTGTTGCTTTATTGTTTTTTGCAGAAGGGGCCAGCACAAAAGGTATTATAATGACGCTTTATGGCTTCCTGTTAATTGGTAGTGTAGATAATATTTTCAGGTTTTGGCTGCAGAAACGAATTGGCGATACACACCCGCTGGTTACTGTGTTTGGTGTAATTGTGGGGTTAAACCTGTTTGGCTTTATTGGTTTAATATTTGGCCCCATTTTAATTGCACTCTTTTTAATATTGGTTAAAGTGTACGCTGCTGAGTATGCAGACGGTGATGATATTAAACCCAGTACATAGCAATTTTACCTACTAAAAATGCCGGGCTTTTTACAAAAGTTGCAGTGTGCGACGCAACCACAGCCAATGCCTTTACTGCTGCTGGCTATACATTATTATTAGCCCTAAAACTGTTGCCTGTGGCCATTTTATGATGGGTATAAAAATTATTGGTCAAAATTTTTATTGTAAATCAATTTGTTATAGAGGTGCTTGTAAAAATAGTTGTCATATTTTTTGGTTGTACACATTTCTTCCCCCTACCTTTGCCATCCTTTAAAAATTCAGTGTTGCTGGGATAGCGGCAACCTAACTTAAAAAAGAAAACAATGAGTAAATTACATTTCACTACCAAACATGCTAACGAGGCTACCGTTCAACGTAACTGGCACGTGGTTGACGGTACTAATCAAACCGTAGGTCGCATGTGTGCTAAAATTGCCGCGGTGCTACGTGGTAAAACAAAAGCCTACTATACACCACACGTAGATTGTGGAGACTTTGTGATTGTTATTAATGCCGAAAAAGTTGTGTTCAGCGGTAATAAGCTAGAGCAAAAAGTGTATCAGAATTTTAGTGGATACCCGGGCGGTTTAAGAGAAGAAACAGCAAAAGATTTATTGCGCCGTAAACCACAAGATGTGGTAGAAAGAGCTGTAAAAGGTATGCTACCTAAAAACAGACTTGGGCGCAAGATGTATAAAAAACTGTTTGTGTATGTTGGTGCTGAGCATCCACATACAGCTCAGAAACCTGCTGAATTAAAATTCTAATTAACAACTTATAAATTCCCGATAAATGGAGAAGCAAAAAAATGCAGTTGGTCGTCGTAAAGAAGCGGTAACCCGTGTTTTTCTTAGCAAAGGAAGCGGTAAGATTACTGTAAACGACAAAGATTATAAAGTGTATTTTCCACTGGTTTACCTGCAAAATCAGGTAGAGCTGCCATTAAAAACTATTGAAGCTACTGATAAGTTTGATGTGGTAATTAATGCTGCCGGTGGTGGTGTTAAAGGCCAGGCAGAAGCTGCTAAACTAGGTATTGCCCGTGCGTTACTTGAGGTAAATCCTGAATTACGCCCCGCATTAAAAGCAGCCGGTTTATTACGTCGTGATCCTCGTGGTGTTGAACGTAAAAAACCAGGTCGTAAAAAAGCTAGAAGAAGCTACCAGTTCAGCAAACGTTAATCTTATTTGGCAATAACTAATTATAAATTTCAAATTTTAGATATAATGGAAAACAACACTTCATTGCAACAGCAATTACTCGAAGCCGGTGTACATTTTGGCCACCTGCGTAAGAAGTGGAACCCCAAGATGCTGCCGTACATCTTTGCAGAAAAAAAAGGCATCCACATTATTGATTTAAATAAAACCACAGAAAGCCTGCAAGAAACTGCAGCTGCGTTAAAGCAAATTGCACGCAGTGGTAAAAAAATTATGTTTGTGGGTACAAAAAAACAAGCCAAAGAAATTGTAACGGATTGTGCACGTAAAGTAAACATGCCGTACGTTACAGAACGTTGGCTGGGTGGTATGCTTACCAATTTTAACACCGTACGCAAAAGCGTTAAAAAAATGCAGAGCATAGAAAAAATGCTGGCAGACGGTTCTTTAGAAAGCATCACCAAAAAAGAACGTTTAACCTTAACCCGCGATAAGGATAAGATGGAAAAAGTATTAGGTGGTATTGCCCAATTAGGCCGTGTACCTGCTGCTTTATTCATTATCGATATTGGCCACGAGCATATCGCTTTGGCAGAAGCAAAACGTTTAGGTATTACCACTTTTGGTATGGTAGATACTAACTGCGATCCTAATAAAGTAGATTTTGCCGTTCCTTCAAACGACGATGCTACCAAATCAATCGCAATTATTACAGAATATATTACTGCTGCAATTGCAGAAGGCCTTGCTGAAAGACAAGCTGCTAAAGACGAAGAGTCTGATGAAATGACCGATGATGAAAAAGAAAGAAAAGCAGCTAAACTATTAGCAGAAGCAGAAGCAGAAGGTGGCCGTGGCGGTCGCGGTGGTAACCGTGGTGGCGGTGGCGCCGGCGGCGGCGGTGGTCAGCAAAAGCGACGTGTACCCGGTGGTGCAAGCCGCAGACCCGGTGGTGGCCGCTAATTAAAATGCAAAGCGTAAGAAGCAATTATTGTTTTTGGTAACCAACATTTGGTTTCAACATCAACATCGTTGCGTCGCACCCTTCAGCATTTAGCACAATACCCGGCTATAAGAACAACTAGTTTATTAATTATGAATTTAACCGCTGTTACTGCAAACCAGCAGTAACAGCCGTTAAATTTGCAGATAAAAAAGGAATAACATGTCAACAGTAACAATCACTGCACAAGACATTAACAAACTGCGCCAGGCAACTGGCGCCGGTATGATGGATTGCCGAAAAGCACTAACAGAAACAAACGGAGATTTTGAAGCAGCAATCGACTGGTTGCGTAAACAAGGTCAGAAAGTAGCTGCAAAACGTAGCGATCGTGAAGCAAAAGAAGGTGTGATTTTAGCTAAAACAACAGCCGATAACAAAACAGGTATCGTTGTTTGTATCAGCTGCGAAACTGACTTCGTTTCAAAAAACGCCGATTTTGTTGCCTTTGCACAAAGCATTGCAGATGCAGCCATAAGCAACAACGTTAAAAGCGCAGAAGAATTAAATGAAGTAATGATAGGCGAGGCAAAAGTAGCCGATCTTATTAATGACAAGCTGGCTTCTATTGGCGAGAAAATTGGTGTAAGTAAGTTTGAAAGAATAGATGCTGCATACGTGGCTTCATATATACACGGTGCTAACCGCATGGGTGTACTGGTTGGTTTAGATAAAGAAGCAGTAGAAGCAGGTAAAGACATTGCAATGCAAATTGCAGCCATGAACCCTGTAGCTGTAGATGCAGCAAGTGTACCTGCTGATGTAGTTGCCCGTGAAAAAGATATTGTAATTGAATTGATGAAGCAAGATCCTAAAATGGCAGGCAAACCTGAGGAAATGTTGTCTAAAATTGCCGAAGGTAAAATGAATGCATTCTTTAAAGAGCAAACACTAACAGCACAAGCTTTTGTAAAAGATGGTGCTAAGAGTGTAGGCGATTACCTGAAAGAAGCAGGCAATGTAACCGTTAAAGAATTTAAGAGAGTAGCTTTAGGTTAATACGCAAAAAAGCTTAATTTATAAAAAGGGAACCCGTTTACAGGTTCCCTTTTGTTTTAAGACAAGGTTAATGGCCACAAAAAGTTTAATAACTACATTGATAAAGTCTATGAGAAAAAGATACTGCTGACAGATTAAAAAAGAAGGTATTTAAAATATAAATTTCATAAGGGCATACCCGTGCAGTGTAAAACTGTTGACTTAATTTAGTAAGCACAATACTCCATATGGATAGGTTTTAAATAAAACAACCTAACCTACTTTTGCAAACAGTGTATTTACTATGATGCTATTAAAAAAAAGAATACTGTTATTGTTATTAGCTTTTTTAACTACTAAAGTTGTAAAAAGCCAGTTTCCTGCCATGGATAGTATTAAAAAGGAAATTAGTAGCGCCACAAACAGCCAACAAAAACTGCAGGCAATACAAGCCCTGTTGAAATTTAGAAATTCTTTACAGGGCGATACCATTCTTTTTTACAGTAAAATTGCTACAAACCTGGCAGAAAAACTGAACGACAAAAAACAGTTGCGATGGGCTATCTATTACCAGCTTACCGGCAGTCTGGCAAAAGGCATTACTGATAGCATTATTAGTGCTATTAATAATACAACACTGCTTACGTTTAACAAAAAAGAAGATGCAACACTCTATTATAAAATTCAATTGCTGCACGCAAATGTATTAAACCGGATAAATGAAAGAGTAAAAGCATTGGAGCTGCAATTAAAAATTTTGGATGAAGCAGAAAGAGATAATGATGTAGTGGCACAAGCTTATATATCTAATTATACCGGGGCCACTTATTATAATTTAGGCCAGTTAAATACAGCAAGAAGCTTTTGGTTTAAGGCTTTGCAACTGGCACAACAACAAACACACACTGAGCTTATCGAAATTGAAGCGGTAATTTATTCAAACCTTTGTTTGTACTATGGGGCTTTTGCCAATACGAAGCCGCCTAAAGAAATGAAGGATAGCTTGTTGATGTTTATTAATAAATCTGTTGCTTATAGCCGGCAACATAATATTTACTGGATACTTGCAGGTAGTTTATCAATCAGAGGGTCTTATAATGGCTATAAAGGCAATATTGAATTGGCAGAAAATGATTTTAAAGAAGCCCTGGAAATAAGAAGTAAAATTGGCGATCCGCTCTATGTTTCAAACGACCTGATAAACCTTGCTCAGTTTTATTATACAACCAAGCAATATAGCAAATGCATTGAGGTGTTGCAACGGGTGCTGCATATAAATGCTACAAATCATATTATAGAATCTAATAACCATTCATTATCGTTATTATCAGCTGCATATAAGGCAACTGGAGATTACAAAAGCTACAGCCAAACATTAGAACAATTTATTACTGCTGCAGATAGTGCAGGCCGTATTAATGCAGCAGAAAAAATTGCCGAAATACAGACCCGTTATGAAGTACAAAAGAAAGAAGTGCTGATAGCGAAACAACAACTAGATTTATTTAAGCAAAATGTAATACTTATTGGAGGAACATTTGTTTTGTTTTTAGCTACTATTATTGGAATATATTCTTTCAGGCGATATAAAAAGAAACAAAAAATAAAACTAGAAACTGTTTTACTGGAAGAAAAAAGGCAAAGCGAAGCTGCTGTAAAAGAAGCACAGGAAACGGAACGGAAGCGAATTGCTGCAGAGCTGCATGATAACCTGGGCGTGCAGGCAACCGCTATCCTGCACAATACTACATTGGTTCAACCTACAGATGACATTAATATAGCTGCGGTTAATAATCTTAAAAAAACAGCAAAAGAAATGCTCATAAATTTAAGAGAAACCTTATGGGCAATGAAGAATACAGATGTAACTGCAATAGAGCTTTGGCTGCGCATTATTAATTTTATGAAACAGATGGGGCGCCACTATACTACTATTGATTTTAAAATTGAGGGCGACCCCCCTGCAGATTTTATATTGTCTTCTAATAAAGCATTGAATACTGTGCTAATAATTCAGGAGGCTGTTAATAATGCTGTAAAGCATGCTTTTACAGCTGATATAATAGCAACAAGTAAAATAAATGCCAATAGTTGGAATATTACAATAACAGATAACGGAAGGGGGTTTAATTTCAAGGCTACTCAAAAAAAAGCGTATGATAGTTATGGGTTGGGTAATATGCAAGAAAGAGCTGCTGCCTCAGGCATTACCCTTTCAATAACAAGTGAAGCTGAAAAAGGCACTGTTGTTACATTACTTTTGTAAGATTATTACTGTAATAATTCTGCATACGTTTTACCGGCAAGGTATTCTGTATTTCTATAAATATAAGTGGTACAGGCTGCATTTACCGGTTGTTGGGCAACACAAACTATGGCGGTATAAATTTTTCTTTTGCCTGCAGGAATATCTGTTCTGGTAACTGCGGTTTTTGCTTTTACATCAATATCCAGTACTTTATTAGAAAATGGGAAGACAGTATCTGCCGTACCGGTTAAAATCAGTCGTTGATCAAATAATTGGTTGTTGGTGAATGTAACGGTGGCGGTATTGCCAGAAGCGCTATTACCAGAACTGTCAGATTTTTTGCAAGCGATTACGAATAGTACGATTGCTAAAGTAAGTACGCATGTTTTTTTCATTTTATAAAGTTTATGGGTGCAATTTCATTTGTAATGCCATTAGTTAATATAACCCTTTTGGATAGTTTTTAAAGAGTATCCAAATGGAGTATCTTTTTATGATTAATTTTATACAACCTTCGAAAGAAAATATGATACGTGTAGCTATAGCAGATGATAAAATAAACAACCGGAAAGTTATTGCAGACAAACTTTCTTGTAATAGCCTTATTAAACTGGTATTTGAAGCTGTTAATGGGGAAGATTTTTTAACACAACTGCGTGCACTGCCAGAAAACAAACGGCCTCATATTGTTTTAATGGATCTTGAAATGCCGGAAATTGATGGTGTTGCTACTATTGGTACCGCTTCTTCTTTATACCCTGATATTAAGTTTGTGGTACTTACTATTTTTGATGATGATGATAAAATATTAAAGGCTATTAAAGCCGGTGCTTGTGGTTACCTGCTTAAAGAAGAAAGCGGGCCTACTATAACAGCAATGTTACTGAACCTTTGGGAAGGCGGCGCCGGCCCCATATCGCCCAGCATTGCATACAAAATTTTACAACTGGTGCAAAAACCATTGGTTGATGCAAGCAATGATGCAGCCGCTAGTTTATTTATGCTTACAGATAGGGAAAAGGAAATACTGCAGTTATTGAGTCAGGGTTTGGAGTATAAAGAAATAGGACAAAAAATATTTATTAGCCCTAATACGGTAAAGAAACACTGCATTAATATTTACCAAAAGCTGCATGTTAATAGTAAGGCACAGGCCTTGTGCATTGCTTATAAAAAAGGGTTGCTATAGACTCATAAAAAAACCGCCAAAGTGAAGGCGGTTTTTTTATGAGTGTTTTTTGTTTGTTACTGTACTGCTGTTAACTGGTGCGACGCAACGATGTTGCGCTGTGCGTTGCAGCTGGTTACCAAAATGCTATTGGTAAATTAAGTGAGTTAATAAACCATCACGCAGTTTGGGTTCAAACCAGGTGCTTTTGGGTGGCATAACGTTGCCACTGTCTGCTATATTAAACAACTGCTCAAGGCTTACGGGGTATAAACTAAATGCCACCTGCATTTCTCCGCTGTTTACTCTTTTTTCTAACTCTTGCAAACCGCGAATGCCGCCTACAAAATCAATTCTTTTGTCGGTGCGCTGGTCTTTAATTGCCAATAATGGATCTAAAATATTGTTTGAAAGAATGGTTACATCTAAAACACCAATGGGGTCTGTGGTATAAGTGCCTGCTTTAGCAGAAAGTTTATACCAGTTACCATTTAAGTACATACCAAAACTATGTAACTGTTTGGGTTGATAAACGGTTTTACCTACCAGCTCAACATCAAAATTTTGTTGCAGCGCGGTTATTAAACTTGCTGCAGTTTGGCCGTTTAAATCTTTAACCACACGGTTATAATCCATAATGTGCAGTTGGTTGGAAGGAAACAATGTGGTTAAAAAATAATCAGCCTCCTCAGTTGCTTTTTCTCCCAATGCTTTTCTAACCTTTGCGGCAGAAGCTGCACGGTGGTGGCCGTCTGCAATATAAGTTAGCGGTACTGCAGTGCTGAAGGTGGTGGTAATATTATTAATAGCTGCATCATCATTTACTACCCAAATGGTGTGTTGTATG
>REAR01000265.1 GCA_004295245.1 Sphingobacteriales bacterium
AGCATATTTTATAACTGAATTAAAAAATCATCTGCGTCTTTTAAAAATGGTAGTTTGCTGCGCAAGGTTGTAAGGCTTTCTTTTTGCAGGGTAAGGGTATGCACTACTTCTTCATGCGCCTGCTGAAAAACAATTTCCCCCATGGGGTCAATAATACAACTATCACCACTGTGGTAAATAGCATTACCATCTTTACCCACGCGGTTAACACCCACCACATAGCATTGGTTTTCTATCGCCCTTGCCTGCAACAAAGTTTTCCAGGCATGGTTGCGGCGCTCTGGCCAGTTAGCCACATATACCAGTAAATCATACTCGGGTTCATCAGCGGGTGTTTGGCGGGCCCATACCGGAAACCGCAAATCGTAACACACCTGCAAATTTATTTTCCAGCCGTTAACAGACGCAATCAGCCGTTTAGTACCCGCAGTGTAATGCGCATCTTCACCAGCAAACGCAAACAGGTGCCGCTTATCATACACACCATACTGGCCCGATGGCAACATCCACACCAGCCGGTTAAAATAGTTGCCTTCCTCTTCAATAATAACACTGCCGGTAAGTATTAATTTATTTGTTGCAGCTACACGCTTCATCCAGCCAATAGTAGTACCGCTCATGGGTTCTGCCATAGCAGCGGGGCGCATACTAAAAGCGGTGCTAAACATTTCTGGCAGCACCACCAGTTGCGTTGTACCTTTTACGCTATTAATTTTTTTTTCCAGCAATTGCAGGTTGGTGGTTTTATCCTCCCAATGCAAATGGGTTTGAACAATGGTAACCGTTAATGCACTCATAGATATTTTTTTTGTAACCGGCATTGGTAACTCCGCGGTAAAGTTCGTAACTAATTCTTAACTGAAAAAGGCAACGCTTTACCTGTTTTTAAATGATGCCAGTTACCGGTAATGGTATTATTGCTGTATGTACCTGTAAATTGCTCTGCAGATTCTTCTGAACATTGCAGCGATAATTGATTGTTTATAAAAGAGCCGCTGAATTCTATACAAATACCATGGTTGATATAATAATACATACCATGGCAGTATTCATTTTCCAAAACATCAAACTGTAAAACAATACCCAGTTTATTATTTATAGTGCCATAAAAGGGTTTGTTAATGCCACTCAAAACCGGCTTAGCATTTTGTATTCCCAATACTGACCGTCCATTATTGCTCAGCCAGGGCAATAATTTTTTAAAGGAAATTTTTACAGCAAGGTTTGCTTCAAAGTTCATTGCCGCATGCGGAAAGCAACTTTCATTAAAAAACAGAATACTGTCTTTTTCAATAATAAAATACTGCAGGTTTTGTTCTTTGTTACAATCGGTCAAGGTAGTTTTCATATAATCCATGTCATCAGCAGCAAGACTGTCTGCTTCATATAATTTCACATGCTCTTTAATTAAATTAATCCGTTGTTGCTGCAGGTATTTATTTAGCTGCTGCAAACCTTCTCTACCAAAAAGGTCGTTTAAATAAATCAGCTCTCCGGTTGGTGTATAAAAATTAAAATAGGTTGAAAACTGATCTGGATAAGCACCCATTGTTTCCGACCAAACTTCTAAACTTAAAATAGACTTGGCATTATTATAAATGGTATAAGTTGATCCTGTTACCCCCATCAACATTTCTGTAGCAGAATCTGTAATACAAATTCGGTTAAACAAATTACT
>REAR01000113.1 GCA_004295245.1 Sphingobacteriales bacterium
TTTCCCCGCCCCGGTCATGCAGACTGGGTGGCCCATCAAAAATTTGGTGGTCATGAGGATTATCGTGGCGGCGGTCATTTTAGCGCAAGGTTAACTACGGGCCTGGTGGCAGCAGGGGCCATTGCAAAAAAGTTAATGCCCTCGCTTATTATCTCAGCAGCCGTTACTGAAATTGGCGGCGAAACAGATTTGGAAAAAGGATTGCAAAAAGCCATAGATGCCAAAGATTCTGTAGGCGGTATTGTTGAGTGCCGCGTTACGGGTATGCCCATAGGTTTGGGCGAGCCTTATTTTGATAGTATAGAATCGGTACTGGCCCAAATGCTATTTACCATACCTGCTGTAAAAGGTGTTGAGTTTGGTGCCGGGTTTGCGGCAGCAAAAATGGTTGGCAGCCAGCACAACGATGCTATTGAAAATGCAAGTGGTAAAACCACCACCAATCATGCCGGCGGTATTGTAGGTGGCATCAGTAACGGAAACGATTTAATATTTCGTATTGCCATAAAGCCAACATCCTCTACCCCCAAAGAGCAGCAAAGTTTAAACTGGGATACGCAAGAAGTAGAAACGTTTTCTATAAAAGGGCGTCACGATTTATGTGTGGCCCTGCGTGCCCCCGTAATTGTAGAAGCAGTAACTGCTATTGTGCTGGCCGATTTTATGTTGCAGGAACAGCGCATAAAACGGGTGTTGTAGTTTTGGGTAACCAGCAATAACACTTCATGCAACTTTTGTTGCGTCGCACACTTGTGCGGTGTATCTTTATTCGGCTGTAAAAGTAATATCCCTATAAAAATTTTTAAAAGATTGTGTAATGCCAATAATTTATCATGTAACCACAGCAGCTAATTGGGCTGCTGCACAGCAAAGCGGAGCGTACGAAGTAGCTTCTTTAAAAGCAGAAGGTTTTATTCATTGTTCAAAAGAAGAGCAGGTGGCAGGCGTGTTAGAACGCTACTATGCCGGCCAAACCAACCTTGTTAAATTAGTAATTGATACCGATAAGCTGAATACGTCCTTTATTTACGAGTGGAGCCCATCCACCGCAGATACATTCCCTCATGTATATGGCCCAATAAATATTGATGCGGTAGTAAATGTAATACCGGTATAGCTTCATTAGAAATTTGCCGTTGAACTGAGCGTAGCAACAATGCTTAACCGGAGCGTTGCTGCTGGCAACTGCATTTATTTTTTAAACTTAACGGCCGCTATTTTTTTATGAGGCAGGTCCATTACTTCATAATTGTGGTTATTGGGCCATGCATAATGCCACCACTCAGTTTCTAAAGCAACAAAGCCATATTGCTGCATTAAATTTTTTAGTAGCTGCCTGTTTTTTAAAACAGTTGCAGGTAATTGTATAAAGCTGTGGCGGGCGGTGTCAGAAAAATTATCAAAGCCGGTACCCATATCTAATTCTTTGCCGGTAGTTAAATCAATAAGCGTAAGATCTATGGCTAATCCGCGGTTATGACCGCTGCCATTGGCAGGGTTGGCCACATAGCGATCGTCTTTTACCAGCTCCCAAAATTTTACGGTTATATGATAGGGCCGGTATGCATCAAAAATTTTTATACCCAACTTTTGTTGTTGTAAAACCGTCTGTATTTGTACCAGTGCTTGTGCGGCCGGTTTGCGTAAAAAAGTTTTATTGGTAGCAACCGGATATACCGCCTGATGCACAAAGTTTTGTTGGCTGGCATAGCGCAAATCATACACAATACCGGGCAACAGGGTTTTTAATTCAACCAGTTCTTTATTGGTATCGTTCTGTACACTATTTTTATAGGTAGTAATAGTATTTATAACCGGCACGCCATAACTGCTTTTTGGCAATTGGGTATTTTGAGCAGCTGTGTGAATATGTGTAAAAACAAAACAATGAAACAGTAAAAAAAACCGATGTTTGACTAAATTCATGCAACCTATTTTATTTGAATATACAGAATCTGTTTTACCCGTATGCAGCCCATAACCAAAACCATTATCTATCCCGCTCAATTTATTACCTGGCAGTTAATAGTTGTAATGCTATGCATTGCGGCCTGTAACAATACAGAAAATAACAAGGTTACCGATACTGTTATTGCAGAAACACCTCAACAGGCTGATGTAAAACAAGCCGAACTGATTGAAAAATTAGTAAGCTATGCCGCTGCACATGAAGGGAAAGTAAACGATTCTATCCGCTTAAAGCAATTGGTATTATTACAAAAATTATACAGCCAGAATAATTACCAACCTATCTGGAACAAGGAAGAAAACTGGGAAGCCATTGCAGACAGTTTATATAATATCGTTCGGCTATCACGCCTGTATGGGTTGTTTCCGGCTGATTATCACAGCCATTCTTTATTACGCATTCGCAATACAGTAATCACAGATTCGCTGCAACGAAAAAATGCTGCATTGTGGGCCAGGGCCGATGTGTTATTTACAGATGCTTTATTTGGTATTGCACACGATTTAAAATTAGGCCGGCTGGCAAAAGACAGTGTTACTTTAAGAAGTGATTCGTTGCTGAATGATGATTATTTTTTTACTATTTGCCGAGAAGCGATTACGAACAAAAACATCCGCCCTGTATTAGAAGCGCTGGAGCCACAACACGAGGGGTACCATCGGTTAAAAAGTGCTATACCAGCTTTTTTAGATTCAGCCACGTTTAAAAAATTCACCTATGTTTTTTACCCCAATAAAGATTCGCTGGCCTTATTAAAGCAGGTAGAAAAAAGGTTATCGGAAGCTGGTTTCAATATAATATCTAATGATACCACTTCACTTAAAGAAGCCATCAGTAAATATCAGAAACAAAAAGGCATTAAAGTTACCGGTAAAGTAGGTGAACAAACTACCCGCAGTTTAAACAATACCGATTGGGAAAAATTTAAACGCATTGCCCTTACGCTGGACCGCTACAAACAATTACCAGATTCTATGCCCGGCCAATATATATGGGTAAACATTCCATCTTATTACATGCAGTTACGGCAGGCCGATACGGTGGTTTTTGAGTCGAGAGTGGTGGTGGGTAAGCCCAATACCCGTACTCCATTGCTAACTGGAAGTATTACCAATATGGTAACCTATCCGCAATGGACCATACCCACCAGCATTATTACCAAAGAAATATTACCCGGCGTTAAGCGTAACCCCAATTACCTGGCAAAAAAAGGGTATATGCTGTTAACCAACGAGGGGGAATTGGTAGACCCCGCTACGGTAAACTGGTTAAAATATACCAAAGGCATACCGTATAGAGTGGTGCAGGGCAGTGGCGATGACAATGCCTTGGGAATTTTGAAGTTTAATTTTAATAATAAGTACAGTGTTTACCTGCACGATACCAATCAGCGCTACCTTTTTAAAAATGCCAGCCGGGCTTTAAGTCATGGTTGCGTGCGGGTACAAGAATGGAGCAAACTGGCACAGTTTATTATTGCAACAGATAGTATGAAGGCCTTATTAACAGACAGTACCCGCTACACCAAAACAGATTCTTTACAAGCCTGGCTTACCCGTAAAGAAAAGCACATTATACCGGTAAGAAACAGGTTGCCGGTTTATATTCGCTATTACAGTTGCGAGGGAAAAGATGGAAAAGTGAAATTTTATGAAGATATTTATGGCGAAGACCGTATCCTGACCGAACGCTATTTTGCCAATAAACAAATTAATTAGCGCTGTATGAAAAACCTATTACTGCTTTTTATTGCCCTGCTTGGGGTAATAATGGTGCATGCACAGGCTAAAAGAGACTCTATTGCCAAAGCAAAACCTGGGGCTGTTCAATATGGTACTGCCAGTTATTATGGCGGCAAATTTAATGGCCGTAAAACCTCAACCGGCGAGCTTTTTGACGAAAAAAAGATGACCTGCGCCCATAATACTCTTCCTTTAAATACATGGGTAAAAGTTACCAACCTAAGAAACAATAAATCTGTAGTAGTTAGGGTAAACGACCGGTTACACCATAAAAACAAGCGGCTGGTAGATTTATCTAAGGCCGCAGCAACCAAATTGGGGTATATTGGCAGGGGTCTTACCCGTGTTAAAGTAGAAGTATTGGGTAAAAAACTGCCCGCATCATAAAAAGCCTTACTATAATTATTTTTCTCTTTTTGAAACCTACCCGTTATTTTTGCCCTAATTCAACAAAACTATCTAGTTATGAAGAAACTGCTGTTTGTATTGTTAACTGTAATTGCTTGCCATGCCGTATCATTCGGTCAGGATAACGATTATAAAAAAATGCCTGCTTTTGGTGTGCACTTTAGCTTTTTTGATTTTAAGAGTGCTGCCGCAGTACGCTCTACTTCTTTTAGCCATGCGGTAAGAGATAAAAAGTTTGGAAAAATTAAAAACATGAGCCCCGGCTTAACCGTCAATTATCTTAACGGCTTAACCAATCATTTTGATCTTTCTGCTTCATTAGCGGGTACCTTGGTAGATTATCCTTTTCCTTTTCTTGCAAATACCGATGGTAGTGAGAAATTTTTACTGGAAGGAGATCTTTCTATACACGCAAAAATGTTTTCTGATAAACATTTCTTTACCCCTTACTTAAGCGCTGGTTTGGGTATTTCTAAAGCGGGTCCTTACTGGGGCACTTTTATACCAATGGGTGTGGGTGCACAAATGAATCTGTTTGATGAAGCGTTTATTCTAATAAACTCTCAATACCGCGTTCCTATTTCAGATAACGTGGCGTATCATTTTTACCATAGCATTGGTGTTGCTGGTAACTTAGGCAAGAAAAGAGAACCTAAAGTAATACCACCACCGCCTCCGCCACCGGTAGAAGTACCTAAAGACAGAGATGGCGACGGCATTATAGATGCAGATGATGCATGCCCTGATGTTGCTGGTGTAGCTGCTTTAAAAGGTTGTCCGGATGCGGATAAAGATGGCATCGCAGATAAAGATGATAAATGTCCTAATCAGGCAGGTGTGGCTCGTTATCAAGGTTGCCCAATACCCGATACAGATGGTGATGGCATTAATGACGAAAATGATAAATGTCCTAATCAGGCAGGTGTGGCCCGTTACAACGGTTGCCCAATACCCGATACAGATGGCGATGGCGTAAATGATGAAGAAGATAAATGCCCGGCTGTTGCTGGTGTGGTAGCTAACCAGGGTTGCCCAGAAATAAAAGACGATGTGAAGAAGAAGATTGCCGCCGCTGCTAAGAATATCAACTTTGCAACAGGTAGTTCTAAATTATTAGCGGTATCTAATAAGTCTTTAAATGAAGTAGTGAAAATTTTAAATACAGATGCTTCTTTGAAACTAGATATTAGTGGCCATACCGATAATACCGGTAAAGCAGAAAAGAATCAGGCATTAAGCGAAAGCCGTGCTGCTGCTGTATTGGCTTATTTAAAATCTAAAGGCATTGCAGAAGATCGTTTAAAATCTGCAGGTTTTGGTCAGGATCAACCGGTGGCTGACAATAAAACAGCCGCAGGCAGATCAAAGAACAGAAGAGTAGAATTAAAGCTGCACTACGATTAATATGTGTTGAATCGTCCATTCATATAAAACCCCCGGCGTAAAACCCGGGGGTTGTTTTTTTTATAGCTAGTTTGCTTACTTTCACAACTATAATTTTTTGGTTACCGGCGGTAGTACAAATTTCAGCTCCGGTTGCGTCGCACACTTCAACTAATATTTTTTGATTTGACATTTTTAATTTCAAATCAGAAATATAAAACTTCAAAAGCTGAAGTGTGCGACGCAACGATGTTGCCACAAGCACTGCTGCTGGTTACAAAAAAAGAAACTAAAATTAACCCACGCATTATGAAGAAAATTTGCTGGATGCTGTTGGTATCAGCACTCTGTTTAGGCACAGTAGCACAATTAAAATCTCCCGAACAATTTTTAGGGTACAAATTAGGCGAACGTTATTCGCCCCACTTTAAAGTGGTAAGTTATTTTCAGCATGTGGCACAACAAAGCCCAGATATGGTAAGGTTGGAGCAGTACGGAGAAACCAACGAAGGGCGCCCCTTGTTGTTGGCCTATATAGCATCAAAAGAAAATTTTACCAACCTTGAAAAAATACGACAGAATAATTTACGGTTGGCCAATGCAGCTGCAGATAAAGCGGCACCAGTTGAAGAGGCGCCAGCCATTGTTTGGTTAAGTTATAATGTACATGGTAATGAAACATCATCTTCTGAAGCGGCCATGCTTACGCTGTATGAATTGGTAAACCCTAATAATGCCAGAAGCAGCACCAGTTTAAAAAATACAGTGGTGATAATTGACCCTTGTATTAACCCCGATGGCAGAGACCGCTATGTAAACTGGTTTAATACTGTTGTAGGAAAAAAGGCCAATGCCTACCCTGCAGCAAGAGAGCATGCAGAGCCCTGGCCGCGTGGCAGAAGCAATCATTATTATTTTGATTTAAACCGCGACTGGGCCTGGCAAACACAAACCGAAACACAGCAGCGTATGGTTAAATACAATCAATGGCTGCCGCAGGTGCATGTAGATTTTCATGAACAGGGTTATAACGAACCGTATTATTTTGCCCCCGCAGCAGAACCTTTTCACGAAGTAATTACACCGTGGCAAAGAGAGTTTCAAACAATGATTGGTAAAAACCATGCAAAATATTTTGATGCCAATGGTTGGTTGTATTTTACCAAAGAACGGTTTGATTTGTTTTACCCAAGTTATGGCGATACATACCCTACCTACAACGGTGCCATTGGTATGACGTATGAGCAAGGTGGTATTGGTAGCGGCCGTGCTGTTGTAACAGAGGATGGAGATACCTTAACCTTATACGATCGGCTGATGCATCATTTTACTACAGGCATCTCAACGGTTGAAATAACCGCTCAGCATGCTGGTAAAGTAGTAACAGAATTTAGAAAATATTTTAATGCTGCAATACAAGCTCCGGCAGGCGAATTTAAAAGTTTTGTTATTAAAAACGATGGCACCGACCGCATAGAAAGATTAAAAACATTATTAGATAGAAACAGCATTGATTGGTATTATGCACCTGCAGCATCATTAAACGGTTTAAATTATTTTACAGGAAAAGCAGAAGCTTTTAAAACTGTTATGGCAGATGTGGTGATTAATATGAATCAGCCAAAATCAAACTTTATTAAAGTATTGTTTGAAAGAACTTCTAAACTTAGCGATTCTGCCACCTATGATATTACAGCTTGGTCGGTACCTTTTGCTTACGGATTAAATGCATATGGTGTAAGCAGCTATATAAACGGAGGTAGCAAAACAGCACCACCGGTAGCCACCACATTACAAGCGCCATTGCCATTTAATGCCACTTTTGCGTATGCAATTAAATGGAATGGTATGAGCAGTGCTAAATTGCTGGCTGCATTATTACAGAAAGGAGTTAAAGTGCGTTATGCAGAACAGGCCTTTAAAGTAGCCGGTACTGAATTTGATAAAGGAACACTGCTGGTTACCAAAGCAGCTAACTATGGATTGGGCAGCCAATTAGAAACAATTGTAAAAACAGCCGCCTCCGATGCCGGTACCGCCGCTGTTGCAGTGCCCTCTGGCTTTGTAGAGAAAGGGTTTGATATTGGGTCGGACAGAGTAAGAACCATACAGACCCCGAAAGTGGCATTGATAGCGGGCAACAATGTTTCATCTTTAGGGTTTGGAGAAATATGGCATTTCTTTGAGCTGCAGTTAAACTACCCGATTACAATTATTAATGCAGATGATTTGGCCCGCATTAACCTGGGCGATTTTAATGTGCTTATTTTTCCGGATAGCTACACCGATTTATTAACCGATAAAAATAAAAGCGAAGAATTGAAAAGTTGGGTGAGAAAGGGTGGCAAAATCATTGCAATAGAAAGTGCGGTAACACAATTAAGCCGCGGCGATTGGGGGCTGAAATTAAAAAGCAGTGGCGATGAAAAGACTGATAAAAAAGATGATTATAGTTTAATACGAAAATATGAAAACCGTGAAAGAGACTGGCTGGTAAACAGCACACCGGGGTCTATTTATAAATTAGAGTTAGATAACAGTCACCCCCTGGCTTTTGGTTATAGCACCGATTATTTTACATTGAAGCAGGATGATAACGTATATGAGTTTATGAGTGGTGGCTGGAATGTGGGTGTAATTAAAAAAGACAATTATATTAGTGGGTTTACGGGTAGTAAGGCTAAAGAACGTATTAAAGATGGCACACTAATAGGTGCTATGGAAATGGGGCGGGGTACAGTGGTATTTTTTGCAGATAACCCCATGTTTCGCAGCTTTTGGGAGAATGGAAAATTGCTGTTTTGTAATGCAGTTTTTTTAGCCGGGCAGTAATAGAAGAACGTACCTTTAGTTAAAATGTATAAGCGGGGTAACTTGCTGTGTGCTTTTACCCTACTTTGCAACAATCAATCTAATAACTAATAAAATTTGCTATGCGTTGGCTGCTTATTTGGTTATTGCTTCCGCTGGCAGGTGTTGCACAAAAGCTTACAGCAAATGATGTAAACCGGATAAAACTGTTTTGCACAGGTAGCTTTAGCACGTCTGTGGCAGATACTGCGCAACTGCAATTGTTAGTAACAAAAGCCATCTGGCCTAAAAGAAAAGATGGGGTGTGGATTTATGCTGAACAGAAAGCTGTAGCTACCCTACAGAAACAACAGGTATGGCATTTTTATATAGCAGATGATAGTACTTTAGTTTGGCAGTTTTTTGATTTTAAAGAGCCTGAAAAATTCATTGGCTTGCACCAAAATCTGCAATTAGAAAATAGCTTAAAAGTATTTCACCTGATGGGTAAAAGCGGTTGCGAATTATATCTCAGAAAAAAAGACAAGAATACTTTTGCCGGAGCAACCGATGGAAAAGAATGTTATTCGTTACAGGAAGGGGTGGCGTATTGTTTTAGTGAAGCTGTTATAACTGCTGCCCGATTACAAATAATAGAGAAATCTTTTAATAAAGATGCGCAGGAAATAGCTGCCACTAACCTGCAGTTTTTTAAGAAAAATAAATCAGTGAAATAATTTTACATGAGACGTTTAATGTTGGCTTTCTTACTAACGCCTGCCGTGGCAACCGTGCTTGCTCAAACACCGCAATCACTTTCTTCATCAGAAATATTAATAGGGTTAAAAAAATTAAACACACTGGGTACTGTGTTATATGTGGCTGCGCACCCCGATGACGAAAATACCAGGCTGCTTGCTTACTTCAGCAAAGAAAAATTATACCGTACTGGCTATTTAAGTTTAACCCGTGGCGATGGTGGACAAAACCTGATTGGTACCGAACAAGGTATTGAATTAGGCATGATACGTACACAAGAATTATTATCGGCCCGCAGGATAGATGCTGCGGAACAATTTTTTACCCGTGCCTATGATTTTGGTTTTTCTAAAAGTACCGAAGAGGCATTAAAGACATGGGATAAAAATAAAATTTTAGCAGATGTGGTATGGGTCATCCGTAAATTTCAACCAGATATAATTATTACTCGCTTTCCGCAGGATAACAGGGCAGGTCATGGGCACCATTCTTCTTCTGCTGTATTGGCGGTAGAAGCATTTACTGCCGCAGCAGACCCTAACCAGTTTCCAGAGCAACTAAAGTTTGTAAAACCATGGCAAGCTAAAAGAGTATTATGGAATACTTTCAATTTTGGCACTACCAACACCACTAGTAATGATCAGTTTAAAATAGATGTAGGTGCATACAACCCAATTTTAGGAAAAGGCTATGGAGAAATTGCTTCAGAAAGCAGAAGTCAGCACAAGAGCCAGGGTTTTGGGGTACCCCGCCAAAGAGGCGAGGCGCTGGAATTTTTTTCTTTATGGAAAGGAACTGCACCTGTAAATGATTTAATGGATGAAGTAGCTACCACTTGGGCAAGAGTTAAAGGCGGCGAAGCGGTGCAACAAAAAGTGGAGGAGATTATAAAAAATTATTCTCTTTTTGAACCCGGTAAATCGGTAAAAGCATTAACAGAATTATACACACAGATTGCTGCTTTAGAAGAGGGGTACTGGAAGCAGCAAAAATTAAAAGAAGTTAAACAGTTAATTGAAGCCTGCACTGGTTTATGGGCCGAAGCAAGCACCAACACCTCGCTAGCTGTACAAACAGATTCTTTAAGAGTAAGCTTTGGCTTAAACAACCGCAACGGTAATAAAATTTTTTTAAAGCGGATAGTACTGGATAAATTTGATACCAGTTTTGCCGACCGCTCTCTGGCATCAAATAAAAATTTTGCCTTTGTAAAGCCAGTATATATTTCTAACGATGCGCCAATTACACAACCCTATTGGTTGCAAAGTGAAATGAAAGAAGGCCGCTTTGAAGTAACCGATCAACAATTAATTGGAAACGCTGATAATGCTGCCGCTTATATGGTTAAGTTTATTATGAATATAGAGGGGCTGGATATTGAAATAGAAAAACCAGTACGCTATAAATTTACCGACCCCGTTAAAGGAGAATTGTACGAGCCGCTTACCATTGTGCCTCCGGTGCAAATTACTCCGGGCAATAATTTATTACTTTCTAATTCGCCCGATGCTAAAACATTTCGATTAACAGTGCGGGCATTAAAAGATATTACCAAACCTGTTGTAAAACTGGCTACTATAAAAGGATGGGAAACGGCCAGTATTAATTACACACAACCAGATACTTTAAAGAAAGATCAGGAAATGGATGTAGATGTAACCATCAAACCCATTCTTAAAGAACGTGAGTTGAACAAGCAACCCATTCTTGCTTCTGTGCAATATAATAATGAATGGTATGCTACTTTAATAAAAACCATCCGTTACGATCATATACCCGATCTCACTTATTTCCGAGTGCCGGTTATTAATGTGCTGTCTTTAGATTTAAAAACAACGGGTAAAAAAATTGGGTTTATAGAAGGTGCCGGAGATTATATGCCCACGGCCTTGCAGCAGATGGGGTATGAAGTAACGGTTCTCTCAGACCGAGACCTTGCGAACAGTAATTTGCAACAATACGATGCTATTATTACCGGGGTACGTGCATACAATGTAAAAAACTCACTAAACACCTATTACCCTAAGTTGATGAAGTATATTGAAAACGGCGGTAATCTTATTGTACAATACAATACTTCCAATCAAATAGGGCCTGTTCGTGCAAAAATAGGACCTTATCCTTTCGACATCAGCCGCAACCGTATTACCGACGAAAAAGCAGCAATGAATATCTTAAAGCCCGGGCATCCTGTTTTAAACTATCCTAATAAAATTACTAGTAGCGATTTTGATAATTGGATACAGGAACGCAGTATCTATCATGCCAGCCGGTGGGATAAAAATTATGAAACCATTTTCTCAATGGCAGATGCTGGTGAAAATGCTGATGAAGGGGCGATGATAACCACCAGTTATGGTAAAGGTAAGTTTACCTATGCAGGGTTGGTTTTCTTCCGGCAGTTGCCGGCAGGCGTGCCCGGTGCTTACCGGTTACTGGCAAACATTATAGCTTTAAATAAAAAGAAAGGATTTTAGTGAACCAGCAGTTGTGCAGGCAGCAACTGTTGTTGCGTCGCACACTTGTGCCACACACATCAATCAGCAATTAAAAAATTCAGATGGCTTCAAATATCAGTCGCAGAGAAATTGGGGTAATAACAGCCATAATTATTGGGTTGATAATTGGTTTTTTTATTAAGCGGGTGCATATTGGCCTGCTCATTGGTTTGTTTATAGGCATTGTTAGCGGCGGTTTATGGAGTGGCCGCGGAAGAAAAGAAAAAGAGTAGTGTATCATACAATGGCTCAATAGTGTTTTGCCGTAAAAGTGAGTGACACAACATTGCTGCTATGTAATACCTATGCCGGAAACAAAATTTATGCAAGAACCCAACGATAAAATACCATTATTTAAAACCTGGAAACACTGGTACATTGCAGTAATTGGCTTTTTAGTATTGCAAATTATTTTGTTTAAACTACTAACTAATTATTTTGCATGAGTACTATTGACTGGGTTGTTTTAATTGTAACCTTAACAGGCATTATTTCTTATGGCTTGTATAAAAGCCGCACCACTAAAAATCTGGATGGTTATTTTTTAAGCAATCGGTCTATGCCCTGGTATTTGGTACTGCTTAGCATCATGGGCACGCAGGCAAGTGCCATCACTTTTCTTTCTACACCCGGCCAGGCATTTACAGATGGAATGCGTTTTGTGCAATTTTATTTTGGGCTGCCACTGGCCATGGTATTTATTTGTACCAGCTTTGTTCCAATTTTTCATAAACTAAAAGTTTTTACTGCCTACGAATATTTAGAAACCCGGTTTGATGTAAAAACAAGAACACTCACTTCTTTTTTATTCTTATTACAACGGGGGCTTTCAACTGGTATTAGTATTTATGCACCAGCAATTATTTTATCGTCGCTCATGGGTTGGAATATTTACTGGACCAATTTATTTATGGGTGGCCTGTTAATTATTTATACCGTAAGCGGCGGTGCTAAGGCAGTAGCCTATACACAGCAGTTGCAACTGGTTATTATTTTTGCGGGCATGTTTATAGCTGCTTACCAGATGGTGCATTTGTTGCCACCGGGCGTAGGTTTTATAGACGCTTTAAAAGTTAGCGGAGAGTTGGGTAAGTTTAATGTAATTACTACTGGCTTTACAGAAAAAGGATTTAACTGGAGCGATCGCTACAATCTGGTGAATGGTATTATTGGCGGCTTCTTTTTACAGCTCTCTTATTTTGGTACCGATCAGAGCCAGGTGGGCCGTTACTTAACGGCAAAAAATTTAACGGAGAGCAGGGTAGGTTTATTAATGAATGGGTTGGTAAAAATACCCATGCAGTTTTTAATTTTACTGATAGGGGTGCTGGTATTTACTTTTTACCAGTTTAACAAGGCGCCACTGTTTTTTAATCAGGTGCAGGTAGATAAAGTGGCGCAATCTATTTACAAAGACTCTTTGCAACAGCTGCAAACAAACTACAATGCTGTAAATGAACAAAAGCAACAAGCCGTAAATAAATGGATGCAGACTAAGGATACAGCAACAGCCACGCAACTAAAAACATTGAATGCAAAATCAGAAAGCATACGGAACAATTTTAAAGGTATTTTAAAACAAGAGGCTATTGGCGGCGATGCCAATGATACCAACTATGTGTTTCTTCGTTTTGTGGTTGATTATTTACCTGTTGGCTTGGTGGGTTTATTAATAGCTGTAATTTTTTTAGCAGCATGGGGTAGCATTGCTGCTGCATTAAACTCGTTGGCCTCTTCTACTGTAATTGACATGCACAAGCGGTTTAGTAAAAAAGAATGTACCGATAAGGAAGATTATAAAACCAGCAAGTGGTACACTTTTGCCTGGGGCGTTTTTTGTGTAATTACGGCCATGTTTGCCACCAATATGGGCAGCTTAATTGAAGCAGTAAATGTATTGGGCTCAATTTTTTATGGGGTAATACTGGGTATATTTTTAGTTGCTTTTTATTTTAAGCGTATAAAAGCGCATGCAATTTTTTACAGTGCTGTTATTATTCAAATAGGCATCTTCATACTTTTTTGGTTTTCATCTATTGGGTTTTTATGGATGAATTTAATTGGTGCTGCCGGAGTGGTATTGTTAGCTTTACTATTACAATTGTTGCGAGGCAAAGAAACCACTACTGTTTAATTTCTTCAATAATAGATTTTCCATTGCTGTTGTCACCACTGGTCCATTGCCATTCTTCGTGCAAACGTATGCGGCCATCAGCTAAAATTTCTGGCACAGATTTGCAATAGCCACTGTGCAGTTGCATTGCTTCATCTAATTGATGGTAAAAAAAATACAAAGTACCATCTGTGTTTACTACACCCAGTAATTGCCCTGCTTTAATAGCACCGCCACTATAAGTACCACTGAGTATATTGCCTTGCTGCTGGTAATGAAATATAGTAGCCGCACTGGTTTGTGCATTAGCTGTATTACTTACAGGTTGAAATGCTTTTTTATTATAGTTGATCATTATTGTTGTATAATATTTTGTAATGGAGTTACTGAAAATTGCAATAGCGGCAGGCTAGTAAAACGGAACAAATTTTTTTGACCAGCTGTAGTTGCTTTTTCTGCAGCCGTTGCGTCGCACCCTTCAGCTGTAGTGGTATTGGCAGCAATCAGGTAGTTTTAAGCAGCCGTTATTTTATACACCAGCAATGCTTCGTCGTTCTGCAGTATTACTTTTTCGTATTGCAAACCCAATTTGGTAAGCAATTGTATAGATGGTGCGTTGTTTGGAAGCGTGGTGGCTAATACAACAGGGTGCGCCGGATTGCTGAGTGCAAGTTTTAGTACTGAGGAGGCTGCTTCAAATGCATATCCATTGCCTTTGTATTGAGGCAGCAGGGCAAAGCCAATATCAAAATAATGAAGATACCCTCTTTTTAGAAAAGATACCACGCCAATAGCAATATTGCTTTCATTGTTACGAATGACCCAATAAAAAAGATCGGGTGTATTAATAAGCCGCGTTATATAAGTAGTGGCATCTTCTAATGAATGCACATTTCTATCACCAATAAACTCTAACCAGCCCGGTGAATTTACCAGTTCCATCATAAAGGCAGCGTCTGCTGCTTGTACCAGTGTTAAACTTAGGCGGTTAGTGGTAATACTACTTTGCATTAATTTAATTTATACAAATGTACAATAGTTGCCATAAGAAACTACTGTTAAACCGAACGTGGCAAGGATGCTGCCATGAAATACAAATGCTGGTAACACAAACAAAAAAGCTGCTCTTTTAGTGAGCAGCTTTTTAAAAAGGCTATTGAATAATTTTTATAGTGCCACCGCCGTGGTAAGAATGGTATTCGCCATTATACATAGCATCGGCACTGGCCGGGCCCATGCGATAATTACCGGGGCTAACGGCACGCACTGCATAGTAATAGGTTTGTTTTGTATTATAAAGATCAACAAAAAGATGGAGTCGATCGTCTCTTATATCTAACGCAGTTGGGGTAGAAGCGTCTTTAATCCACTCCATGCCCGGCAGTTCTTTGGTGCGTGGGTTTTCAATTTCAAAACCCGCCGGTAGTAAATCAGTCAGCACTATATTATCTACGCTGCCACTGTATGCTTTTTCTAAACTAAGCTGCACAATAATCAAATCGTTTTGCTTAAAGGTATTGCCATTAATGACACGGCCATACCGATCAAAAAAGCGGCGACGAACTTTTATATAATTATCTTCTTCTTTATAAGCACCGCTGCTGCTGATGCCTTCACTCTGCCACCAATAATATAACTGTCCGCTGCCACGGGTAATAATTTCAATATTGTTACTGCCCAATTGTTTGGCATTTAGTTTTACGGTACCACTGCTGAGTGTTGCAATCGTTTTTCCATTGGCATTAATAGCTGCAGTAACAGTATTAGTTTTAGCTGCTTTTGCAATTTTACCCATTGCTAAAAAGCTAAAAGCTACTTCTTGTGTACTGTACCAGTTACGTTGCTTTAGTTTTTCTGCCACATGCTTTGTCATTATAGCTACCTGTGGATGGCCCGCATCTGCATCCAGCAGGGCATTTAAGGCAACGGCTTCATCTCTGATATCGCTGTAAAAGCTTCCTCCTGTTTGGGCCACTGCAATTTCTCCACTAAAAGAAGTGGGTAATAATTCTTTAAAACGGTTTTTATCTCCGGCCACTGCATAGGCAACCGATAAAAGGTACCGGCTGTCTAATGCAAGCAATGCTGGGTTGGCTTTATAATAATTCATACTGCTAACATTGGGTCTGCCAGCTAATGCCAATACATATAAACTATACGCAACTTCTTTTGGTGCTATTTTCTTTTGCTGGTTTTGATTGTAGTAATAATTGATGGTTTCTTTACTACGTAACTTATTGTTAAGATAGTTAAGTGTGGTGTTGATTAATGATTTGTCTACATCATACCCGGCTTTTTGTGCTTCAATTAAAAAATGTGCTGCATAGGCAGAAGCCCACCAATGTTCTGTGCCTTCGCCATCCCATAAAGTAATGCCACCATTATACAGCTGTCGTAGTTTTATTTTACGGATGGCTTCTTCTACATTGGCAGTAGCGGAGGCTTTTCTGTTTTTACCGGTGTTTAATAAATCTGCCATATCTGCATAATATAACTGTGGAAATGCAACGGATACCGTTTGTTCTGTGCAGCCGTATGGGTATTCTACCAGATAGCTAAACTGGTTAGCCAGTTCTAGTGCCGGCGAACGGCTAACTATTAATTGATAGTCAGTAGAGCCTTGCATAAAGTCTGACAAGCCAATACTAACCCGCTGCGTTGCACTGTTGCTGATGCTGCCACTGCCACTCATTTTTTGCAGGGTGGAAGCGGGGCGTATGGTTATATCGGTTTCATCAATAAATTTTTCTCCCAGCCCCTGTACCTCCACTTTTATTTTGGCCGTATTAACTGTTGGTGCAGCCACCACCATAAAATTGGCCCTAGCTTCACTGTTAGCATTAACAGCCACACTTTGCTTGCTGCTGCCTACTACGGTAACTGCGGCAGTTGAACTTAAGGTAGCTGTGGCATTGGTGGCTTTGTTGGTGGTGTTGCTAATGGTTACGGGCACCAGTGCCGTATCGCCCGGACTTAAAAACCGGGGCAACGCCGTACTTAATACCAGTGGGTCGGCTACTTTCATGGCTGTTTCGCTGCTGCCAAAGCTTTCGTTTTTATAAGCAACAGCCATCAAACGCACTTCTCCGCTAAACTGTGGAATGCT
>REAR01000165.1 GCA_004295245.1 Sphingobacteriales bacterium
TATCAGAATATAGAATGTAAAGGTGGGGCATAAAAAAAGCCTGATTTTTATATAATCAGGCTTAACCAGTGATCCCGCTGGGACTCGAACCCAGGGCCCATACATTAAAAGTGTATTGCTCTACCAACTGAGCTACGGAATCATCCCGTTTTTATTTGGGAGTGCAAAAATAAGGTAAAATCGTTTCGAACCAAATTTTTAAAAATTCTTTTTCAAAAGGTTTTTCCACGGGTGTGGATACTGGTACGGTAATGTGCTTATAGTTTCTCTTTTGTTAGTCTTTTATTTACAGTAGGTTTGTCAAAAAAAATCAGCATGTCTTTCTTTCAAAATAAAACGGTAGTGGTTACCGGTGGCACAGATGGCATTGGTAAGGCCTTGGTAGATGCATTGATTGGCTTAGGCGCTAAAGTGGCTACCTGTGGGCGCAGCCACGATAAATTGTATGCGTTGCAGATGGAATACCCCAACGTAATGCTGCATACAGTTGTGTGTGATGTAAGTAATGAACATGAATGTCAGCATTTCATAGAGTCGACGATAAGCACCTTTGGCAAAATTGATGTTTTAATAAATAACGCCGGTGTATCTATGCGTGCCCTTGTAGAAGATGCGGAGATAAGTGTTATAAAAAAAGTGATGGATATTAATTTTTTTGGAGCGGTGTATTGTACCAAGTTTGCGCTGCCATCATTAATAACAAATAGGGGCACCGTAGTAGGGGTTTCATCAATTGCTGGGTATCGTGGTCTGCCGGGCAGAAGCGGTTATTCCGCTTCAAAATTTGCGTTGCAGGGCTGGTTAGAGTCGTTAAGAACAGAACTGTTGCACAGAGATGTAAATGTAATGTGGGTGTGCCCGGGTTTTACCACATCCAACATTCGTAATGCAGCGTTAAACGAAAAAGGCAGCTCGCAAGGAGAAAGCCCAATGGATGAAAAAGCCATGATGACGGCAGCCGCCTGTGCCCACCATATTTTAAAAGCTATTGAAAACAGAAAACGTACCCTTGTACTCACCTTTACGGGAAAACGAACAGTGTTTTTAAATAGATTCTTTCCATCCTGGGCAGATAAAATGGTGCATAATTTCTTTTTTAAAGACGGAAAACTGGCAAAGTAAACCGATGCTATTTTTTTATTAATTAATATTGCTGCCGGTGTTGATGCATCATACAATATCAACACTTTTTGTATAACAATACATGCTTATTACACTTACATCTGATATTGGCTGGCAAGATTACCTGCTGGGGGCTGCCAAGGGCAGAATTTTACAGGCAATCCCCAATGCAAATCTGGCCGATATTTCGCACCAGTTAACACCATACAATTATCCGCAAGCAGCCTATGTTTGCCAAAATGCATTTAAAAACTTTCCCAATTTTACGTATCATATTGTATTAGCCAACTTGTTTGAAACAAAACCTAAGCAATTGCTTTTGGCCTTTCATAACAACCAATATATTCTTTGTGCCGATAATGGGCTGCTTACCATGATTACCGAAACCCGCCCCGAACTGGTGATTGGTTTACCATTTGAAGACGGCAAAACCATTAATACACTTTATTGCATAGATATTTTTGCCACTGCCATTGCAGCATTGGGCGCCGGTAATAAACTAGAAACTATCGGAGAGCCCGATATATCTTTTACAGAAAAAACACCCATTAAGCCATCTGTAGGGCCCGATTGGATGGAAGCCCATGTAATATTTATAGACCATTTTGAAAATGTGGTGCTGGATGTAACCAGAGACGGGTTTGAAGACATTCGCAAAGGCCGCAATTTTCGTATTGAATTTAGAAACAAACAATTCATTAATCAACTGAGCCAAACCTATGCAGATGCTGCCCATGGCGATGCACTGGCTTTATTTAATGCCGCCGGGTATTTAGAAATTGCTATTAATAAAGGCAATGCTGCTGGTTTATTAGGACTTAATACTTTTGTAGAGCAAGCATCTAACAGCTATTTGCAAAACCGTTTGTTTTATAATACCGTCAAAATTTTCTTTCAGTAATATTAGTTAACCAGCAGCAACGTACTGTGCAACATCGTTGCCACGCTCGTTTCAACGGCAGTGCTAATAGCGGCCGAAACATTAATTACAATTAGTCTTATAATTTATATTATGTTAAATAAAGATTTTTATTATTAACGTTTCACTTAACCGAGGTTGGTCTTATCCAAAAAACAAATAAGCTAATAATACAGCAGTAATAATACCCACCAGATCGGCCAATAGCATGGCCCCTACTGCATAGCGGGTGTTTTTAATAGAAACAGACCCAAAGTAAACAGCTATTACATAAAACGTAGTATCAGAAGACCCTTGTAAAATACAGGCCAATCTGCCAGCAAAAGAATCCGGGCCAAAGGTTTTCATCGTGTCCAGCATCATCCCACGGGCTCCACTGCCGCTGAGAGGTTTAATTAAGGCAGTTGGTAAACCATCTACAAAACGGGTATCGGTGCCCAGGGCTGCAAATAAAGATTTAATAGTATTTATCAGTACATCAAAACTGCCACTGGTGCGCAGCATACTTATGGCTACTAACATACCCACTATATAAGGTATAATACGCACCCCGGTTTCAAAACCACCCTTGGCACCGTCTACAAAAGCGTCAAACACATCAATCTTTTTATATAAAGCACCCAGCACAATTAACAAAAAAATTACCAGTATCAAACCATTGCTTAAAATGCCAGAGAACGATTTTGCAGCAGCCGCATTCAAATTTGTAACATACCAAACCAAGGCTGCAATTAATGCAGAAATGCCCAGTACCCACAACAATATTACGGGTTGAAAAATATTAATCTTCTGCTTAAACGAAACGATAAACAATGCAGCTATGGTAGCGGCAAATGTGGCAATCATACAAGGTATAAAAATATCAGTGGCATTTTGTGCCCCCAGCCCCGAACGAAACCCTATAATAGTTACCGGTATTAAAGTAAGCCCCGATGCATGCAGTGCCATAAACATAATTTGAGCATTGGAAGCAACTGCTTTTTGCGTGTTCAGTTCCTGTAAACTTTCCATGGCTTTTAGACCAAAGGGTGTGGCTGCATTATCAAGGTTTAGCAGGTTGGCAGAAAAATTCATCATCATATGCCCAAATGCCGGGTGCCCTTTAGGTATATCTGGAAAAATTCTTGAGAAAAAAGGCCATATTATTTTTGAAAGCAATCGTACCCCCCCTGCTTTTTCTGCAATGCTTAAAAAGCCCATAAATAAGGTAAGTACTCCTATTAAAGGAATGATAATATCTATTACTGCATTCTTAGCAGTTTCAATAATTCCATCTACTTTACGTACTAATTTTTTTTGAATAGAAACATAGGTATCAATTTTTAAAAGCGGGTTGCTGCTTTTTAAAATTGAAGCAGAGTCGGCAGTTGCAGCATCGGTTAAAACAAGGGTTGCCTTTTGAAGATTGGTAGTTTTATAGTATCCGTATTCTTTTAAAAAGTCTTCATACGTATCAGACAAAGCCATGGTTGTTGGTTGGCCAGTGCCGTAATAAAAAACGCTGTCGTATTTATCAGATGATTTGCCGGTTACCATACGGGTAAAAATCTGCTCATCTCCTTGCAGCATTTTAAAACCTGCCACCAGAAAAGCAATGATGATAAAGGCGCTCCATATTCTGCTTAATACCATAAAAGCGTTTGATTTTACCAGTTTAAAGCGATGAAGTTAATAGATTCATTTGAAACGGAAAGCATGCGGAATCCCTTATCTTTGCGGCGCTTTTTATACCGTTGTCAAACG
>REAR01000114.1 GCA_004295245.1 Sphingobacteriales bacterium
CACTTCCTCGGCTTCGGGCATTACAGCAACAGTGGCAGCACTGGTATGCACCCGTCCGCTGGTTTCTGTATCGGGCACCCGTTGTACGCGGTGCACACCACTTTCAAATTTTAATGTGCCATACACATCATCGCCCACCACTTCTACCTGTACTTCTTTATAACCACCTACGGTTCCTTCATTTTCAGAAAGCACGGCGGTCTTCCAACCACGGCGCTCACAATATTTAATATACATACGTAGTAAATCTCCGGCAAATAAACTGGCTTCATCGCCACCGGTACCGGCACGTATTTCTAAAATAGCATTCTTTTCATCCTGTGGGTCTTTTGGTATTAATAGCTGCCTGATAGCAGCTTCCATTTTGATTAGTGCTTCTTCCTGGGCCGGTAATTCTAATTTTGCAAGCTCCCGCATTTCCTCATCGCCACCATTTAAAGCCTCTTTGTAAAAATCAATATCATCCAGCAGCTTTCTGTAATTATTGTAAGCAGTTACAATTTTTTCCAGGCCACGGTATTCTTTACTGGTAGCAGTAAACTTTCTGTTATCATTTACAATTTCGGGGTTGGTTAATGCCACCCCTAACTGATCAAACCTTGCTTTTATAGCTTCTAATTTATCCAGCATATTTTTTTGTTATGTACCCGGCAGCAGCACACTAATCAACATCGTTGCGTCGCACACTTGTACGTTTAGTACGCTTGGCAGCTGCTCTTTTCAGGGCAGCAAATTTACAGCATCAGCCGCACTTTACCCCAAAACTTTAAGTAATACCTTAGCAGCAAAATACTGGCAATGAGCTACCGTAAATTTAAAGGCCAACAGCTTTTTGATGGATACCAGTTATTAGACGAAACCCATGTTTTAATAACAAATACCCAGGGCACCGTGGCAGACATAGTGCCGCTAAAAGAAGCCGGAGATAATATTGAAAGCGTTGACGGCATTATTACCCCGGGCTTTATAAACTGCCATTGCCATTTAGAACTGAGCCACTTAAAAGATGTTATACCACCACACACCGGCCTTATTGATTTTTTATGCAGTGTAGTTACCAAAAGAGGTTTTGATGCAGCCATTATACAAGAACGCATTGCTGCTGCAGAAAAAGAAATGTATGAGAATGGCATTGTGGCCGTAGGCGATATTGGCAACACAGCAGACACTGCAACCACCAAAGCCAGCAGCAACATACAGTGGCAAAATTTTGTAGAGGTACTCAGCTTTACTGATGAAAAAAGCGCCGATAACTTTAACCACTACCAAAATGTAGCAGCCACTTTGCGCACTAAATTACAAAATGCCCCCTTGCAGCACCGCACCACTTTGGTACCGCACGCCCCTTATACCATTAGCCCCAATACATTCCGGCTTATTAATGATGTTACTAAAGAACAATTAATTTCTATTCATAATCAAGAGCACCCGGCCGAAGATGAATTGTATAAAACCGGCGCTGGACCTTATATTAATTTTTTTAAAATTTTTGGGTTAATGCAATCGCCTTTTCCGGTTACGGGCAAAAGCAGCATCCGTTCTTATTTGCCCTATTTTACCAATAGGCAGCAGGTAATGCTTATTCACAACACATATATGCCGCAGGAAGATGTGGTGTTTGCCAATGAATACGCACAGCAAAACAATTTATCACTCATTTATTGTTTTTGCATTAATGCCAATTTATACATAGAAAACAACGTGCCGCCATTGCAACAGTTTATAAATAACCATTGCCATATGGTATTGGGTACTGATAGTTATAGCAGCAACTGGCAACTGAGTATTGCTAAAGAAATACAATCTATTCAGCAATATTTTCCGGCAATACCTTTGGCTACTATTTTACAATGGGCCACCAGCAACGGAGCAACAGCATTGGGTTGGCAAAACACGTTGGGCAGTTTTGAAAAAGGTAAAAAGCCCGGTGTGGTAGCATTGCGTACAGCTACCGGCACCGCTGAGCGAATTTTATAATTAGCTAAAAACGGCTTGTAAAACCGGCAGGGTTTTCATGGTACCAAAATCTGGCACATGCAGGGCATAAAAGGTTTGATAGGCATTTAATAAAATACGCCGTGTTTGGTGGTTTAATTTTATTTCTTGTAAATCGGCCGGTTGTTGTGTTTTTAAAAGTTCTGAAGTAATAACACTGTATGGCGGGTCTAAATAATAAGTATGGTGCGGGTGGTCGGCTACAAAAACACCTTCCTGCAAATCCAGCACGGGTAGTGTTTCATTGTATTCATCTGATAGGCGAAAGCCAAAAAAGCCAGAAAGATGCAACGCAAAAAATAAGGGGTAATTACCAGTAATATCAGCAGGACAATTGTCTAAATGTAAAAATGAATCTTCAATAAAGTAATATAAATCCGCATTCTGCTCTGGCTGCTTAATGGTTTTTTGCAGCAGCTCTACCATAAATAAAGCCACTGAGTTTTTAAGCACATTGTTAAATAAAGAAGTGTACAGGTGTGCCCATTTAATTTCTTTAATGCGTTGCAGGTTTTTAAAATCGCTGTGATACACAACTAAATCTAAAATAGCAGCAGGCTGCAATTGTGCGGCTTTGCCTGCACTGGTTTTAGAGTGGGTGCGTACCCCGTTTACCAGGTAGGTTTGTATACCAAATAACTCAGTATAAATGGTTACCACCACACTGGTTTCTGCATACTTTACGGTGCGTAAAACAATGCCTTTGGTATGGTGTAATTTATCTGTCATTTAATAGTTGCCCAAAGATATACTGATGCAGTGATTGCGACGCAAGGCTGCCGCCATGAAAACTGGTGCTGGTATTTTATTTAGCTATAAATACAATTTTTGAAACCAGTTTATCCTGCCGGCTTTCATTGCTTACCAGCACCAAATAAACACCGGTTGAAATAGTTTGGCCTTTATAATTTTTGCCACTCCACACAGCTTGCCCCCCTAAAGAACGGGTTTGATGAACGAGTCTTCCGTTAAGTTCTGTAATTTTTACAATACTGTTTTCTGGCAAGCCGCGTATGGCAATGGTGCCGTTGTAACCGGGTGGCACCGGGTTTGGAAATACCAAAACCTCATTTTCAGTTACGCTGGCTTCTGTTGCTGTGCTTCTGAAAGAGCATAACCCATTGGCCGTGGCAAAATACACATCTCCATTTTTTTCATCTATTGCAATGTTCAACACATCATCTGCAAGCAAGGGGCTATTGCTTTGTGTAAACCGGTAAATGGTTTTTTCTGCATCTTCACTCAATAACCAAACCCCATTTTTGGTACCCACCCATTTTCGGTTAGCGCCATCTACAGCTATACATTGTACTTCTTCATCTCTGAACAGGTAGCCTGCAAAATTATCTTGCTGCACAATGGGCAAAACTGCTTCGCAACTGTTGTTGGTAAACAATTGCTGGGCGCAGGGTATTATGCCAATGCCTTTAGCAGTGCCTACCCAAATAAAATTATTTTTATCTTTTGCTATGCAAAGCACATTATTATCGGGCAGGTTGCCATTGCCTTTACCAGCACGAAAAAGTTTCCAGCGGTCATCAGCAATATTATCTATTGAGCTGCCGCTGTTATAACAAATTAGTCCGTTGTTTTTGGGAGAACGTATCCATACCTGGTTAAAATCGTCGGTTACTATTTGCGCCAAGGCATTTTCTGCCAAGGCATACGGCACTGCAATTTTTTTCCAGCTGCCATCTGCTTTTTTTACTACCAGGTTATTAGCGGCACCGTAATTACTGATCCATAAATTATGGTTATTATCAAATGCCAAACCAGCCACCCTATAAAGTGAAGGGTTGGCTAATGAGGGTTCAATAAAACTATTTTGCTTAAACACTTGTATGGTGTTATTGGTTTTTATATTGCATAAACCACCACCAAAAGAGCCGGCCCAAACAGACTGGTCTGTTGGGTCTATTGCCACCGTATTAAAATCATACAAGCTATCCAGTGCCGGTATTACTGTTGCGTTCATATTTCTCCATTCACCATTGTTGAATTGATACAAGCCTGTACCATTAAATGTATTGGTAAAGTTAGCAGTAACCGTACCCGACGCTGCCCATAACAGTTCTTGCTTTATGGTTAAGCCGCCCAGCACTTTACCGGCCGGGCTGTTTGGCTGCAATACAGTAACATTGCTGCCATTAATACTTAGTAATCCATTAACAGCATCTGCCAGCCATAAACCGTTATTGAAAAATACAGCTTGCTGTGGTGCTGCAATTTTAGGATGCTGCATCACACTTTCTACTGAGCCGGTATTAGTAATAACGGTAACCCGGTAATTAATTCCGTTTTGCTGGCACAAAACAATTTTACCGGAAGAGGCAGTGGCATTAATTATACGCAAGCCATCTGCGTATAATAATTGCCAGTTATTATTATTTAAAATAAAAAGCGAATCGGCTCTTTGTGCAATTATTGCATTGTTATTAGCCAATACGGTTGTAACAGGGCCTGGTTGTAATCCATTAGTACCACTGACCAATTGCCAATTTTTATAATCTGCCTGATTAATACCGGCTACTGCTACTTTTTTTAACCCCTCTGTAGTGGCTGCATATAAAAAATTAGCATCGGCTGTTACTGCATTTACATTAACGGTGTTACCTGCAGCGCCAATTATATATGTATTACTTACCTCGTATCGTGTAAGATCAATTACAAAAATGCCAATACCCGCAGCTGCATATGCTTTGCCGCCCGTTACATAAAAAGAGTTTATTTTTTTATCGCCACTGATAGCCGCATTTTTAATAGCGGCAATATTAAACACCTTGCTGCCTTTTATTATATCAATATTGCTGTTGTTATAAGCAATAAGCAACTGATTAGTTGCTGCGTCACTCGCTATTGTTTGCACTCCAACATCATTCAGCGCATTTATTTTATGATAGCGCTGTACTTCATTATTTGCATCAATACTAAACACAGCAGCAGGCACTGTGCAAAATAAGTTGCCACCCAGTACCGACAATTTATATGCCTGATTAAAAGAAAGATGCTCCCTCCATTGTTCTATTGCTACAGCTTGTGCCGAAACAATTAAATGGATACAGAATAGCAAAATGAGAAATATAGGGCGTTTCATACCAACAAAGTTATTAAACAGGTGTGTAACAATAACCACACCGTTTAGCTAAAAAATAAAGGGCTGCAATTGCAGCCCTTTATTAAAAATTATGCCTATTGAGATTATTGTGCAAAAGTGGTACGTCCGCCACCAACATTAAAGGTTGCCAGCATACGTGTTTTTTGCCCTGCACTAAACATGTACATACAAGCATCGTCTGTATAGTCCATATAATTCATGGTCATTTCTAACGGCGTGCCAGTGCAGGTGCTTCTGTGACCTGCAGCAGGGCAGCCGTAGTTAGCTGTATTGTGCAAAGGCGTATCACCCACCTGATCGTTACCGCAGGTAGCATCACCCCAAATATGACGCAGGTTTAACCAATGACCTACTTCATGTGTTGCAGTACGGCCTAAATTAAAGGGTGCAGCTGCAGTACCTGTTCTTCCGGTAGCGTTATCATCTAACACCACGCCATCTGTTGAAGAACTACCACCCGGAAACTGTGCATACCCTAAAATACCACCGCCCATATTGCATACCCAAACATTTAATTTGGTGGTGGGGCTGGTAGGGTTCAAACCACCGCGATTGCTTTTTTTCATTGCATCGTTGGTGGTCCAACTGGTTTTAGTAGTGCTTTTTCTTATTACCTGATCTAAAACAAAACGCACTTTAATATCGCCTGCTTTTACAGTATTGTAAGGATTGCTGGCGCTGTAATCTGCATTGGTGCCAGCGTAATCTTCGTTCAGTACATCAATTTGAGATTGTAATTGTGCTAAAGAAACATTCTCTGCGGTAGTACGGTATAATACATTAAACACTACAGGAATTTCAATAGAACCGTCTGCCAGTAAGCGCATGGGTACTAAACCGCGTTCTACTTTGCGTGTTAAATCTTCAATTGCATCCATTTTAGATTGCAAAGAAGGATCTTCTGCTAATTGATTTTGTAAATGATCCACAGATGTGCAGCTTCTTTGAGAAACAGTAGTAATATTCTGGTCTAATTCTTCAGCATCTGCAATTGCTGCTTTTTTGCAAGAACTGAAAATGAGCATGCCCAAAACAAATGAGCCGAGTAGTTTTTTCATACCTCAAGTTGGTTTTAGTTAGAAATAATGTGAATTACTAAATTTATCAATTGCATTTTACCTACCCATAAAAACTAACAGCTATTATTGCAACGCCATTTCAAATTATCTAGTTCTGCATTAAATACTATCAAACCATTCGTTGTTTCACTACCCATGTTCAACCAAAAATCACCAATTGCCATAGCTGCTATTTTATAAATAAGTTTTTTATAATTTGTTTACCAACTTTTGGAATGCTATTAGACAGTGTTGCGTCGCACACTTGTGCATTAAATCAACATTCAAAACTTAGCATTAAAAAAATAGTTGCTGCAATTTTGACTTTTTGATTTTTTTGGCTGCTCTTTTAAACAACTGTACAAGTGTGCGACGCAAGGATGTTGAATAGTGCGATACTGCTTATAACAAAAAATTACTTTATAAATAATAACTGTTTACCGGCTATCTATAAATAACCGCTTTGGTACTTTAATAAAATTTAGTTTTAAACTAAACGTTTCAATATCAGTCACAACTCAAAATCAGGCAAATGGCAATATCCAATCAGCAAAAAAATATTCACTTATTGTGGCGTGCCGGGTTTGGACCAGCTGCAGAAGAACTGGCTCAAATAAGCAATGCATCTCCAAAAGCTTATTTTGAAGCATTGCTGAAAGGCAGCAAAAAATCTCCGGCTTATATTGATGTGGCAGATAATTACCTGAAAGGTTTGGTGATGGGTGTGGATGATGTGGGCAAGCAGCAAAAAAAAGAATTAACAGAAGAAGAAAAAAGAAAGTTCAGACAACAAAGCCAGCAGGATATTAAAAATTTAAACCTTACCTGGTTGGGGCAAATGGTAAACAGCAACCAGCAACTGCGTGAAAAGTTATCGCTATTCTGGCATGGGCATTTTGCCTGCCGGGCATTAAATATTTTTTTTCAGCAGCAGTTATTAGATGTGATTAGGCGCAATGCTCTTGGCAGCTTTGCAGATTTACTGAAAGAAGTGAGCAAGAGCGCTGCCATGATTAATTTTTTAAACAACAACCAAAACCGCAAAGGCCACCCTAATGAAAATTTTGCCCGTGAAGTAATGGAACTGTTTACACTGGGCCGCGGTAATTATACCGAAGAAGATGTTAAAGAAGCCGCCCGTGCTTTTACAGGCTGGGGCGCTGGTTTAAACGGAGAATTTGTGTTTCGTAAAAACCAACACGATGCTGGTACCAAAACTGTATTGGGCAGAACTGGCAATTTTACCGGCGATGAGATATTAGATATTTTACTGACGCAGCCGCAAACGGCCCGGTTTATTGCAAAAAAAATATACCGCTTTTTTGTAAACGATGTTATAGATGAAGAAAAAGTAAACTGGCTGGGCAATCGTTTCTTTCAAAGCAACTACAGTATACAGGCGTTGATTACAGATATTTTTACAAGCAACTGGTTTTATGATGAAAAAAATATGGGCAACCGCATTAAATCTCCGGTAGAACTAATGGTAGGGGTGCAACGTATATTACCTATGGAAATAGCTAATGAAGAAACATTACTACTGTTACAACGCCTGCTGGGGCAATTATTATTTTACCCACCCAACGTAGCAGGCTGGCCCGGTGGTAAAACCTGGATTGACAGTAGTACACTAATGATGCGCCTGCGGATACCCCAATTAATTTATGCTGGAGATAGTTTTGGCGTTAAACCAAAAGACGATGACGACCAAATGATGGGCATGAAAGAAGCCCCTGCTAAAATGAAGAATTTTTCAGCAGCTACAGGCAAACAAATACAGGCAAAAATAAACTGGGGCCAATACCTTACATATTACCAAAGCATACCCCGCGAAAAATTAGCAGCTTCTATAACAGCCATGTTACTTAACAGCAGCCAAGGTATTAACAGCAATGTTTTAAAAAATTATACAGATGCCAGCGGCCGGGAGAGCTTTATAAAAACAACCACTATTCAATTAATGTGCACACCTGAGTACCAGTTGTGCTAAATAATATTGTATGATTATTAAACGCAAAGAATTTTTACAATTGGGGTCACTGGCTACCGCATCTATGATGCTACCTAAATTTTTAAAAGCTTTTGAAAGCGGCCAGTTGGTGCCGCCCGGCAATAAGGTTTTGGTGGTGTTGCAATTAAGCGGTGGTAATGATGGATTAAACACTGTTATCCCCTACCGCAACGATTTATATTATAGTGCAAGACCACGACTGGGCATTAAAAAAGAAGAAGCCTTACGGCTAACAGATGAAGTAGGCATTAACCCGGCGCTTACCGCCTTCAGCGATTTTTTTGCTGATGGCAGCCTGGGTATTTTAAACAGTGTAGGCTATCCCAACCCCGATCGCTCTCATTTCAGAAGTATGGATATATGGCATACCGCCAGCAATAGCAACGAGTATGCTAACCATGGTTGGCTGGGCCGCTATCTGGATGCGCAATGCAATGGCTGCGACAAACCTACACAAGCACTGGAAATAGACGATGTATTAAGCCTTGCATTAAAAGGAGAAAACATAAATGGTATTGCCTTAAAAGACCCCAAGCGTTTGTACACCACCAGCCACGAAAAATATTATAAAGACCTGCTGGCGCAACACCAAAAAGGAGATGATGCAGCGGCTGATTACCTGTATAAAACTATGGCACAAACCCTCAGCAGTGCCGATTATATTTTTAACCAGAGTAAGCTGCGGCCCAGCACCACCACTTACCCAACCACCGCCCTCGGACAAAGCTTTAAAACCATTGCCTCTTTAATTTTTTCAGATATCAATACCAAAGTATACTATGTTTCTTTAGGCAGTTTTGATACGCATGTAGCGCAGGATGGACAGCAAAAACGCTTGTTTAAAGAAATGAACGATGCTGTAAAATCTTTTGTGACTGATTTAAAAAATAATAACCGCTTTAATGATGTTATGCTAATGAGTTTTAGTGAATTTGGCCGGCGTGTAAAACAAAACGCCAGCGGCGGAACCGATCATGGCACTGCAAATAATATGTTTTTTGTAAGCGGTGGTCTGCAACAAAAAGGCATTTTAAATGCCATGCCAGATCTGGCTAATTTAGATGAAGGCGATTTAAAACATACCGTTGACTTTAAAAATGTATATGCCACCGTATTAAATAAATGGCTGGGCGCAAATGATGCGGCCATATTGGGTAAACAACACAGCCATCTTAATTTTATTTAGCCATAAACTGGTTCAGTTGTAAAATCAAATCAGGGTCGGGGCAATTATCCAGGTATTTTTCTCTTTCAGAAAATTTACAAACACCGGGGTAATCGCCCTCTTTTAATTCTATATCTGCAATAACCTGAAAATGCAGGTGTGGTGGCCAATGCCCGTTCTCTTTTACTGTACCAAAATGTGCAATACAATCGCCCCGGTTAAGGTATTGCCCGGTAACAAGGGTGCTAATATCTTTTATGCTGATATGCCCATACAACGTATAAAATGAAACAGCTTCCAATTGATGCAGTAGTATTAGCGTGGCACCATAATCTCCGTAATTATCATTAAATGCAAAACTATGCACCATGCCACCCAAAAAAGCATATACCGGTGTATCCACAGCACCCCAAATATCTGTGCCAAGGTGCAGGCGGCGGGGTTCTGCATTGGCTGTATTACTTGCAAATAAATTACTACGGCTGTATACAGTTCTTAATTCATTATAACCACCAATACCATACAAAGCACCTGCGCTTTTTAATGTATTATCAATATAATTACAAAACAAGTTGGTATCGGTTACCACGGTTTCGGTTAAACTGGTGTTGGCTGCTGTAAAATCCATAGCCACCAATTGCTCTTTATTCTCATTAAACGCCACTACCGGGTGAAAGCTGGTTACATTTCTTCGCAATACCTGTATTAATGGATGATGTGGCATAATAGAACAGCATTTTTAATAGCTGCATTGCAAAGCTATAGCCCAAGTGCTTGCGACGCAACGATGACGCCATGAAAAACTACCGCTGGTACTATAAATTGTGTGTATCCAGCATCAGAACCCTGTTTCAGCATCGTTGCGTCGCACCCTTCAACCGCAACACCGTCTCTGGCAGTTTATAAAAATACTGTCTACACGGTATTTTTTGGCGTGCATCTTACTAATAGTTTAGCAATTACAAATAAAACAACATAAATGAAAAAAATTGCCCTGTTGCTAAACTGTTTACTGATTGCTGTGGTTTTACAAGCCCAGTTAGAAGTAATGGAAAAAGGACACGATATCTCCCGCAAAGCCCGAAAAGGTTACTTAGGGGCGATACAAGCCAATGCCGATAACAATACATTTGATTTAATTTTTGTATTGAAATCGCCCAGTACAAAAATTATTACAGAAACCTACACTTTTGATAAGGACCTGAATTTAAAGAACACTCTTAAAGAAGAAGAAGAACTGGAGAAAGTAAAAAAGAAGCACAAGTGGTTTAAGTATAAAGGCGAGACCTATGAAAGTAAAAGCATTTATGTAAGAAGTAATTTTAAAAGTGAAATTGTTTTTAGAGAAAAAAGAATAAGCTATAAATGGAGCTGGCTGCGTGGCGGCTATGCTAAAAAAGTAAAGTTGGGAGAAAAAGTAAAACCCAAAGACGAAGCCAGCGGTGCCCGTTATCTTTTTAGAGGCGGCTATTATGAAAATGACCCCGCTGGTTATATGTTAGTAGTAGCTGGTTTAAAAGAAGGGAATGATATTGGTAAATCATACTTAAAATACCAGATACTGCAGGTAGACGATCAGATTAATGTAACGGTTAAAGATGCTATTGAATTTCCTAAAGCAAAAGCGCCTGTTTTTTCTGAGCCATTGGCCGATGATGACCCCGCTAATAATGACGATAGCCCCCGCGATTGGATTATTGTATTTGCCCCGCAAGGTGGCCCCGGTATGGGTAAGGTAGAAGGCAATCCCCGGGCCTACACCTACTTTCGGTACAGCCCCAATGGCACTTTAAAAGAAAAAGTAGAGTTTGAAGTACCTGTTGCAGGCTGGAGAATTTTAGGCGCTTACCAAAAAGATGGTAAGGTTTATATGTATGGGCCTGGCATTGGTAAAGACAAAAACTCTAACGAAATATTTAAAGGTCCTGTTTTAGCCACCACCTCTGATGAGGAAGGTGATGCTAAAAAAAGTATGTTCAACTTTACAGAAGCAGCACAGGCTACACAAAGCCAGATTGATGCCCGGCTGGATGAAATGAAATATACCAATTTTCAAATAGCAAGAGTAAATAACCAGGCCATTTTTGTTGCAGCCCCATCTATTGATGAAATTAATAAGAACAATGTGAAACCAAATGGACAGAAAAAAGAAGTGGAGTTTGATGGCAAACGATTTGTTACTACAGGTGTAAACGTATTGAACGATGGCTCTATATTCATTAGCGGGCAAGACTTTAAGTTGGATGGCATTGGCAGAAACAAAGGAACCCGTTTATACAAAGGCTTGTTTTTACTGCAATTTGATGGTACTGGTAAATTTGTACGCAATTACGGCTTAGAGCTAGACCAGAAAAAGTATATGGGAATGTTTAGCAGTGGCATAACCCCTAATATGGTACCGGCCAGTTCATCGCTGGTAGAGTCGGGCAACCATCAAAAAATTTATTGGATGATTAGTATGTGTAAGGCTATTGATACAGATACTGACATTGATACCGATTTTAATTTCTTTACTGGTATACAAACCACTACCTATAGCACATCTTTTACACCGCTTTACACTATTGAGTACGGAGAAATAGATGTAGCCAGTGGTAAAGCAAGCGATTTTAAAACATTGGGTGAAGATGAAAAACGCAAGTTTTATCTGATGCCCGATAAGTTTTCTTTACGCTTAGGCAATTATATAATTTACCTGAGTGAGACAATTAAAGGAGATAAACTATTGTTTTCAAGATTTGATATAACCAAGTAATCATAAACCCTGAACTTGAGAAAGCCCCGCCATGCGGGGTTTTTATATTTTATAGCATATCTGTTACAGGTTTCTCTTTATAATTAAAAAATATAATTGCCAATTGCTAGCGCTGTCTGTACATTGTATTTGCCATTGGTACCAACAATAGCGGCTTTTATCTAAACCATTTGAGTAATAACATTTTGTTGACGTCTCTTACCAATTGCAGTGCGTAATTTTATGTAACAACAGTTCTTAAAAAACAAAGCAGAAAAGAGGTTTAAAGGTTTATTAACAAAACCTATCACACTATTGGCCTTTATTTTGCGTTATATTATGTGAAGGTCTTTTATAAAGACTCTCTCACAAAAGCAGTCAATTTTCTCATAAGCAGTTAGTTTTGGTTACGGCCCTTGTTTCTACAAGGGCCATTTTATTTTTACTAACTGGTTTTCAGTAGTTTAATATTACAGATGCCATAAGCAATACCAGCAGCAATAAGGTTGGCAATAATATCTCCTTCATCAAAACTGCGGTTGGGAATAAAGTTTACCTGTACAAACTCCATAACAATGCCATTGGTAATGGCAGCTATATATATCCAAAAAAATATTTTTTTTAACCGGTCAGCGGGTAATTTTTTTAGAAAAAAATAATACGACCACAGGCCCACAAAAGTTCCAAATATTATTACATGGGCTATTTTATCAAACTCCGGAATATTCCAAAGCTTTACATCTGGTAGTGCTGAACCGGGAAGACAGAGTAGTACTTGTACAGCGATTGTCCAAAGAACGGGAATGAAGCTTTTACCCAATATTTTATTGAGCATTGTTTTTTTGCGTAAAGCTAACTTATTTAAGGTATTTATTGAAAATTGCACTGGCGTTGAAGAGTGCCACGCAATTCTGAAGTTTAGGGATTGAATTGAAAAACAAGTAACGGCTACCTAAATTTTACCCAATACATGTATAGCCCCTTGTGGTGCTGTAATATCTGTGCGGCCTTTCTTTTCTAAAGTAATTGCAAAGGCTTGCGCGGAAGAAATATTTTTACACTTTACCAATGTTTTACCGGTAGTTAAATCAATAAAACCCGCATCAACAGGTACGCCATCTACTATGGCCCATAACTGGTATTGCATATCTGTGTTGGGGGCAGGTAAATTATTTGACAGCAAAAATACTTCTGCGGTTTGCTTATTCCAATACACAGTTGCCAGGCTACTGGGTGCTACGGGCTGGCCATTTAATGTTACCGGAACATAAGCGGGGTTACTGAGTAGTTGAATGGTATTCTCGTACTGACCTAATTTAGTTTGTTGCGCTTCGCTGTTTTTAGCCATTTGCTGGGTGGTGGCATAAAGACTATTATATTGAGCCAATGAACTTTGGTATTTGTTATAGAAATACCAGTTAAACCCAATACTGCTTACTAACAATATAATTGCTGCGGCAGCGGCATATTTATAAAAGCTAAAGGTTTTTACTATACCGGGTTGCGTTGCCGGTACTGGCATTTCAAGCTGCTGCCATATTTTTTCTTTAAGGTGTGCAGGGGCGGGCATAGCAGCAGTCATTGCGGTAGCCTCTAACTGCAGCTCAAAAGCTTCTTTAGCCTCTTTTACCTCGGGGTAAGTTTGGCAAAGTTGCTCCAGCTCCTGCAGTTCCTGTTGGCTGGCCATTCCCAGCACACAGGCTTCCAGTTTACCGCTTGCTATGTATTCCTGTATATTCACGATAGTTGTGTTCTTAGTTGTGTTAATGCACTTCTTATTCTTGTTTTAACGGTGCCTAATGGCAAATTTTCAATACCAGCTATTTCTTCGTGTGTGTAGCCTTTAAAGTAGGCTAAATCTATTAAAACCCTGTGTTCTGGTTTTAGTTTTTCTACTGCTTTTTTTATACCAACATTGTCAACGTTCAATTCTGTTGTGGCTCCTGATTTGTCAAAAAAAGTATCATCGGGCATTTCTTGATTGCGTGCCGCCTGCTGAAACCCTTTTGATCGTATGGTATCTATGGCCAGGTTACGGCATACATTCAGCATCCATGTAAAGAGCCGGCCCTTGGTACTGTCGTAGCTATCTATTTTACGCCAGATGTTTACAAAAGCCTCTTGCAAAGTATCGTCGGCCTGTTCATTAATTTTTACCACCTGCAAAACAACTGTATACAAAGCCGCACTGTAATGATCGTACAGGTAGTTGAACGCCTGCTGGTCTCTTTGTTTAAGCAAAGTTACCAGCTCATGTTCTGTATATGTTACAGCAGTAGGCAATGGCGGTGGTTTGTGTATAGTAAAAAGAGTGGTTTAAAAGCCACTCTTATATGTACGATTAATTATTAAAAACAGATTTACCCAACCAGATTATTATAAGCGGCTGCATCCATCAGGGCTTCTACATCTGCAGGGTTGTTAACGGTCATTTTAATCATCCAGCCTTCTCCATAGGGGTCACTGTTAACCAGTTCTGGCTGATCAGCTAAAGCAGGATTTAACTCAAGTATAGTACCTGCAACGGGTAAAAATAAATCACTCACTGTTTTTACCGCTTCCACGGTCCCAAATATATCCTCAGCTACCAAACTTTTACCCACGGTTTCAACTTCTACATAAACAATATCACCCAATTCGCCTTGCGCAAAATTGGTAATACCAATAGTGGCAGTAGTGCCTTCTAATAAAATCCATTCATGATCTTTTGTGTAACGCAGGTTTGCCGGAAAACTCATATTGCTTGTTTTTAGTGTTGCAAAGATTACAAAAAACCACTGAAACTAAATTGAAATTTTGTTGACCAAATATGCCTTAAATTCAATCATCAATTTTGAACCAAAACTGCCTTTTTATTTATGAGAAAACAATTAGTAGCAGCAGCCCTGCTGATAAGCTCCTTTTCCTGGGCACAAAAAAAACCTGCCTTAAACCCGGCCGATAAATTAAAAGACGAAAGCCTGCAATACCTGCAAGCCAATTATAACAAGTATAAAGAAACAGCCCTTACCATTTGGGATTATGCAGAAGTGGGCTACAAAGAAGTAAAAAGCAGTGCCCTGCACCAGCAAACCTTAAAAGATGCAGGCTTTACCGTTGAAGCTGGTGTGGCCGATATACCCACTGCTTTTGTGGCCACTTATGGCAGCGGCCAGCCTGTTATTGGCATACTGGCCGAGTTTGATGCTTTGCCCGGTCTTTCTCAAACCGCCACGCCAGAAAAAAACACGGCTGGTAAAGATGCCGGCCATGGTTGTGGTCATCATTTATTTGGCACGGCTTCCGTTGCAGCAGGTATAGCTATAAAAGAACTGATAGCACAAAAAAAACTTACCGGCACTATTAAAGTATATGGCACCCCTGCAGAAGAAGGAGGCAGCGGCAAAGTATATATGGTGCGGGCTGGTTTGTTTAAAGAAGTAGATGTAGTAATACACTGGCACCCCGGTGCAGAAAATGGGGTAACCATGACCAGTGCCCTGGCAAACAGCTCTGCTAAATTTCGGTTTAAAGGGTTATCCGCACATGCTGCCGGTGCGCCAGACCGTGGCCGCTCTGCATTAGATGCTGTAGAGTCTATGGACTTTATGGTAAACATGATGCGTGAACATGTGCCGCAGGAAACCCGCATACATTATGTAATTACCAATGGTGGCAAAGCCCCCAATGTGGTGCCAGATTATGCTGAAGTGTATTACTATGTACGCCATCCCAAAAGAGAGCAGGTAAAATCCATATTCAGCCGCGTGGTTAAAACAGCCGAAGCCGCCGCCATGGGTACCGAAACAAAAATGGAATATGAAATTATTGGTGGCACACACGATTTATTATTAAACCGCAGCCTGGCCGATGTAATGCAAAAAAATCTGGATAAAGTAGGTGGCGTAAATTATACCCCGGCAGAAATTGAGTTTGCCAAAAAAATACAAAGCAGTTTTACTTATGCAGCACCCGCAATTGAAAGTGCAGCCACTGTTAAACCATTAAAAATAGAAATGGATGCCGGCGGTGGCTCTACCGATGTGGGTGATGTAAGTTATGCCGTGCCTACTGTAGGGCTGCGTGCAGCCACCTGGGTACCCGGCACACCGGCGCATAGCTGGCAGGCCGTTGCTTGCGGCGGCACCGAAATTGGCACCAAGGGTATGATGGTAGCAGCAAAAACCATGGCCTTAACCGCAATAGATTGTTTTACTAACCCGGCCATTATTAAAATAGCCAAAGAAGAACATGTAAAAGCCGTAGGAACCTATAAATACGAAGCACTGTTGGGCAACCGCAAGCCGGCTTTAAATTATAGAGATTAAAATACCAGCCACTGTTTTTCATAGCGGCATCCTTGCGTCGCAATCCGTTCAATATTAAGAGCGCCGCCCAAAAGGGCGGCGCTCTTCCATTCGAAAAGTATTCATTCTTATAATTGCTGCTATATGCACTACCGCTCCAGTGTGCGACGCAACAATGTTTAATTGAAATACCCTGGCTGATTACCTAAACAAAACGGACCACCCAAAAGAGTGGTCCGCCTTTTATAAACAATTGGCACTGGTTATTTACTCAAATACATACTTCTGTCTTTATATAACTGGCGGAAGTAAGGATCCCGAAGATCTTTTATAAAACGAATGGCTTCGCCGGTGCTTTTCATTTCGGGCCCCAGCTCTTTATTAACCCCCGGAAAC
>REAR01000213.1 GCA_004295245.1 Sphingobacteriales bacterium
CACTACTCCGGTAAGTAGTATTAATAATGGGTCAGTCACTGTAAATAATAATTTGGTGCTGAATAAATACCCTCTTTTTTCTGGCAAGCGGGATGGGGGGAAGATAACAACTTTAGTTTTTTAACCAGCCTGTACTGTAGGCTGCATTATTATTGCAGAACAATTTCTTTTTGGGAACCGGCATTAGTACTTCATTCAGCAGCCGTTGCGTCGCACACTTATGCGGTTGATTGTATTTGCGGCTTTTGTCTAATAATATTTACATCAAAATAGGTGGCGTATTGAAATTATTTTAAGAGCAGAATCAAGCCTATAGCTTATATATTTCAATCACCTGCGGATCTTGCCATAATTCATCACTGTCATAAATTGTAACTATATATTTGTTCTTATCCTGATCACTAAAAGTCATAATATCCAAATACTCGTTTCTTCTAACTTCATCTTTTCGAAATTTTTTTATTGACTCGATATTTTTTTCTTTTATCAATTTTTCTATTTCAGCATATTCAGGCTGCACAAAAGATCTTGTATGAATAATTTCAAGATCAGATATAACCTGAATGGCAAACTCATTGTTTGCAAGAATATTCTTAACAATAAAGGCATCATATTTAGATGATTCTTGCTGCATGTTTTTTTAGCTGTTACTATAAATCTAAAATGATAGAGAGTGCTTCTAAATTATCTGCCAATCAAATTTATTTTCTCATTATCGTCTAACAACTTACATGGCACAATACAACAAATACTTTTCTTTAAAAGACGCTTCCGGAAAAATATCAGATACCTGCATCATTTTGGGTCGGTAGCCACTCTCCGAAATGGCACAATACAACAAATACTTTTCTTTAAAAGACGCTTCCGGAAAAATATCAGATACCTGCATCATTTTGGGTCGGTAGCCACTCTCCGAAATTTCCTGTGCAAGGTCTCCGCCCTTTAAACATATTAAACCATGGGTGCCGGCTTTATTGCCGCTGTTTTTGCTAAGCACGGGTTTGCTCCATTGTATTAAATCTTTTAAAGGGGCTACTGCACGAGAGACTACTATATCAAACTTTCTATCGGCAATGGCTTCTGCACGGGTATGCTGTACGGTAATGTTTTGCAGGCCGGTGGCTGCTGCTACCGCTTCTATTACTTTTAATTTTTTGCCTACACTGTCTGCTAAATGAAATTTTACCTGCGGAAAAAAAATAGCCAGCGGCACACCCGGAAAACCGCCGCCAGTGCCTAAATCTAAAATACGGGTGCCAGGTTCAAACTCAAAGGCTGCGGCAATACTTAAAGAGTGCAGTATATGTTTTTCGTACAGGCTGTCAATATCTTTTCTGGAAATAACATTTATTTTTTCGTTCCACTCTTTATATAAATTTTCTAAGGCACCAAACTGCTGCACTTGTGTGGGTGTAAAATCTGCAAAGTATTTTAAGAGTATATCCACGGGTTTTATTTTGTGGCACAAAGGTATGCCGTACAAGGGTGCGACGCAACAATGCTGCTATGTAATGCCGGGGCTGGTTACCTGTTGCTTTATTAGTTCCAGCTTTTAGCGGGTTTTTTTAAAAGTGCCGGTGTAAATAGCAGGTAGTAAAAAAACATCCATATATCTAGCAGCCACCATAAAGGCCATAAATCTTTTTCTTGTAATTTTTGCATGGCTTTATAATACACAAAGCCCTGTACTAAAAAGCGCAGTGCAAATGTGCCTAAGGCAAAACGCCAGTCAAAAAAAATAAGGCTGGTAATAAAAAGCGGATAAAATAAAAAGTGGGTGAAGGTGTATATACCCAACAGTAATTTGTGTTTGCTTTTATAATATTTGCCGGTGCTGTAGTGGCGGTTTTTCTGGCGTATCCAATCGCTTACCGTTTTTTTGGGTTCAGATAGTGTAAATGCATCTGGGTGCAGTACCACATTGGTGTTTTCTTTGGTGGCTACTTTATTTATAAACAAATCATCATCGCCACCGGGTACATGGTTCAGCGATGAGAAGCCTTTGTTACGTAAAAACACATCTTTCTTATAACTAAGGTTGCGGCCCACTGCCATATACGGCATGCCGGCCAGGGCATAGCTTAAATATTGCAGGGCTGTATGAAAGGTTTCAAAACGAATGAGTTTGTTAAGCAGCCCCGGTTTTTTATGATAACTGCCGTAGCCCATTACCACTTCTACACCATTGCTGTAACCGTTTTGCATTTGTTCTATCCAAAATTCGCTGGCAGGCACACAATCAGCATCGGTTAATAACATCACCTCGTGCTTTGCTTCTTTAATACCAATAGACAGCGGATATTTTTTGCCGGGTATGCCCAATGCTTCTTGTGTAAGGTTAACCGGGTTTAACTGTTTAAATGTTTTTTTAAATTCATCCAGCAGGTAGCGGGTATCATCCTGGCTGTTGTGGTTTACCACAATTACCTCGTGTGTGGTAGGGTATTTTTGCACCAGCACACCGGGCAGGTTACGGGCAAGGTTGCCCGCCTCATCTCTTGCACAAACAACTACACTAACCGGGTGTTGCAGGTTGGTATCTTTTACTTTTGGTTTAAAAAAAGCAAGGCGTTGAAAAAAGAAAAAATAATATACTAATTGTATAAGTGTAACCAGGGCAAATGTGTAAAAAACAATATGCATCCAATATTGGTTAAAAAACGACAACAGGTTCATGCGTCAACGGTTTAGGATAAAAACAGGCAATGGCTGCGAAAATAGGCAGAACCCGAATGCCATACAGTAAAAAAATTGCACAAGTGTGGATTATTAAAAAATTTAGGGAACCAACGTACGTATTGCTATTGAGCAGCCGTTGCGTCGCACACTTTTACTGTATACCGCTATGCAGCCAATGCCATTGCCACGGTGTGTTGGTATTTTGGGGCACTTAACTATGGTGGCAAATAAGTAATTCTGTAAATTCAGCCCCTAAAATTTATCCTTTATGAAGTATGCATTTTATTTACTACTGGCCGCAACAAGTTGCTGTACGGTAGCCGCACAAGATTGCGGTGGTTATTATTTTTTGCAAAATGGTAAAACGGTTGAAATGACTATTTACAACAAGAAAGATAAAATAACCGGTGTGCAAACATATAAGATTAGCGATGTGGTTAAAAGCGGCACTGCTACATTGGCAACCATTAATGGAGAAATGATGAATGAGAAAGGAAAGTCGCTATCAAAATCGGTGGTAAAGGTTAGCTGCAGCGGCAATGTATTAAATATGGATATGAGTATGTACATTCCATCGGCCCAGCAGCAACAGTTTAAAAATACCGATGCTACGGCTAATGCAGTGTACCTGCAATACCCTGCCACCATGAAAGCAGGAGATGCCTTGCCCGATGGTAATTTTTCTATGGATATGAAAACCGATGGGTTGAATATGTCTGTAACAGTACAAATTAATAATCGTAAGGTGGACGTGAAAGAGGCGGTAACCACACCGGCAGGCACCTGGGATTGTTATAAAATTACTTCCAGCCAAAGAATACAAACCAAAATGTCTGGCATTGGTATGCCCGCCATGAATATGGAAGTAACCGAGTGGTTTGTGCCCAATTTTGGCGTTGTAAAAACCGATACCAAGTACGGCAAAACAGAAATTACTGCTATAAAATAGGCCGGGCTTTGTATTGCCGCTGAAGGGTGCGACGCAACAAATGTTTTATGATTGCACCAATGCTGGTTAAAAAAAATAGCTGTATAAAAAAGACGGCATTGTATCTTGCGGCTCTATGGCAGCGCTTCAATTTCAATTACAACATACTGATAGTAGCAGCAATGCAAGAGCCGGTGTTATAACCACCGATCATGGTAGTATTGAAACGCCTATTTTTATGCCGGTGGGTACAGTGGGTAGTGTAAAGGCAGTTTCTCAGCAGCAACTGCAAACAGAAGTACAGGCACAAATTATATTGGGCAATACCTATCATTTGTATTTAAGGCCGGGCTTAGAAGTGATGGAAGCGGCCGGAGGGTTGCACCGGTTTAACGGCTGGCATCAACCCATATTAACAGATAGTGGCGGTTACCAGGTTTTTTCGTTGGCAGGCACCCGTAAGATTAAAGAAGAAGGCGTAACCTTTCAAAGCCATATTGATGGCAGTAAGCATTTGTTTACACCAGAAAATGTAATGGATATACAGCGTACCATTGGTGCAGATATTATGATGGCTTTTGATGAATGTCCGCCCGGTGGTAGCGAATACAATTATGCAAAAAAGAGTTTGGCCTTAACGCATCGTTGGTTAGACCGTTGTTTTAATCGCTTTAATGCTACTGCATCTAAGTATGAGTATACACAAAATCTGTTTCCTATTGTGCAGGGGGCTATGTATAAAGATCTGCGTAAAGAAAGCTGCGAGTATGTAGCGGCAAAAGAAGCCACCGGTAATGCTATTGGTGGTTTAAGTGTGGGAGAACCAGAGCCGGTAATGTATGAAATTTGCGATTGGTGCTGCCAGCATTTACCTCAACAAAAACCGCGTTACTTAATGGGCGTGGGCACCCCCTGGAATATTTTAGAGTGCATTGGCATGGGGCATGGGCATAGATATGTTTGATTGTGTAATGCCTACCCGCAATGGCCGCAATGCAATGCTGTTTACCAGCAACGGGGTTATTAATATTGATAATAAAAAATGGGAGAAAGATTTTTCTGTGCTTGATAATGGTATAGATTGCCCTATGAGTAATTACTATAGTAAAGCTTACCTGCGCCACCTTATAAAAAGTAAAGAAATATTAGGGCTTACAATTGCCAGTACTCATAATCTTGCATTTTACCTATGGCTGGTAAAACAGGCCCGCCAGC
>REAR01000115.1 GCA_004295245.1 Sphingobacteriales bacterium
ACAAAATCTCCTTGGAAAACCCAAAAAAGAATCAGGTTTTTACTAGACGCTTGGTTTAAAGATAATATTTATGGAATACCAGGTGATGAAGATGGTGGAGGAATGTCTGCTTTTGTAGTATTTTCTTCGATGGGTTTTTATCCTGTAACCCCTGGATTACCTGTTTATACCATTGGTAGTCCATTATTCAGTAAAGTAACCATCGACTTGCCCAACAAAAAACAATTTAAATTAACAGCAAATAATTGCACAGTTGTAAATAAATATATACAAAGTGCAAAATTGAATGGAAAGGTATTAAATACCACTTCATTTACACATGAGCAATTAATAAATGGGGGACATCTTGAATTAGAAATGGGACCAATTCCAAATAAAAACTGGGGGGTTCAGGGTGAGTTTGTTAAATAAATCAGGTAAAACTTAAAATATTCTACACAAATTTCAAAAAACCATTTGATTAATTTATTGATTAATTGATTTGTTAACTCTTTTATTAATGTAGTAGATATTAAATTGTAATATTAATAGAACAAATATAATCATTTAAATCAAAGCTGGCATCTGCTACTTTTACTACTTTAATTATTGCAGCTTTATTATTTTCTTTCTTTTTAGGCTGTTTCGAGTTGATGGATTGCGTTCCGGAAAAATTCCATAGTGCATGCTCAATTTCCCAATTGGTAATTTTGAGGCCAGTATAAGTCGATAAGATTTCCTTAATGTCATCGTTTAAAGAAAAAAATGATTTATAATTTTCTTGTGCAGTTTCAAAATCTTGCCACAAACCTAACTCTGTTAATGAAATGATGATTGAGCTGTACATTACTGGCCATTTCTCATAGTTATAAATTTGCCAGAAATAAGAAAGAAAATATGCTGCTGATTTTGGATTTGGCCCTTTTCGCTTATCAATAATTTTAGTTTGTTTGCTTTTAACGTAATTGGATAAAAGAGCTATTTTTTCAATAGCTTCTCCAAGATTACTTGGTTCCTGTATAACTTGTTTTATTAAAGTACTAAACTTCGCAATATCGTGCTCACTTGCTTTTGTTAGAAGATTAAAAAACATCTGACCTTTTGCTGCTGTAAAACCCCAGTAGTTATGTTTTTTATTATAACTATCTAGGTTAGTCTTAAACTCATATATATTGAAAATGCCTCTGCTGAATTGGTGGATAATTTTTTTGATGTCTTCAATCGCTAACAAGCGACTTTTATCAATATCTTCAAAATAACTTCCTTTTTTATCTATTACTCTACGGTCGTTCTTTGCATAATTGTCCCATATGACAAACACTTTCTTTTTTATGTCGCTCGAAATCATTCTATTAAGATTGTTTTTTAAAATCCTATTATTGCTTTTACGTCGACCTTTAGTATGATCCAATTGCTGTTCAAAATCTATGTCAACTTTAGGTTTAATAGTTTGTTTATGAACTTCGTCATATTTCAAGTTAACTAAAAGTTGAAAAAGAAAGATACCACAAATCGGTAATATTTTTAGCGTTGTAAAGTCTTTTGTTTCGACCTTTTACAGATTTCTTCTTGCTCCACCTTTATACCACCGATGAACGGATTGCGACGCAACGATGCTTCGCAAAGTACTACTGCTGGTATCATAAAACATATACATTGTATTGGTTATTGTGTGCAATAAAAAAGCCCCTTCTTGCAAAGTATTGGTTATTGTGTGCAATAAAAAAGCCCCTTCTTGCAAAGGGGCTTTGGCTTTTTAGGATATACAGACCACTTAACCTTCTTGTGTGGTGGCTATGGGTTCTACCTTAGGTGGTATTAACTTATACACCACCGGCGTTACTATGCGTGATAATATTGTGGAGCTGATTAAACCGCCAATTAATACAATGGCCAGCGGCGATACCAGCGGGTTATTGTTTAACGCAATGGGCGTTAGGCCACCGATAGCCGTTAGACTGGTAAGTACTATTGGCAGAAAACGTATTTCGCCGGCTTCTTTAATGGCTTCGTTTAACTCTTTGCCCTCGGCACGTAACTGGTTGGTAAAGTCTACCAGCAAAATACTGTTCTTTACTTCTATGCCAGCTAAGCCAATAAAACCAATAATGGCAACAAAGCTCATAGGGTTGCCGGTTAGCCATAACATTAATACACCACCAATAATGCCCAACGGTATTACGCTTAGTACAATAAGGGTGCTTTTAAATGTTTTAAATTCTAAAATAAGTACCATTATAAACAAAAACACCGTGGCAATAATAACGGTGCCAAAGCCGCTACCAAAGGCATCTTTCTCACTCTCAGCTTCTCCGGCCATTTGTATTTCGTAACCGGTGGGTAAATTCAGTTGCTTTATTTTTTCTGTAAAAGCTTTGGTAATGCTTTGTGCCAGTACGCCTTTATCGGTAAAGGCACTTATAATTACAAAACGTTTTTTATCCAGGTGCTTAATGGTGGTGGGCGATGTTTCGAAACCTACCTGTGCCACCTGGTTCAATGGTACTGGTGTGCCCACAGCATTGTTTACAAAAATGGCATTGATGGTGCTTAATGTGGCAAATTGTTCTTTGGGTGCATTGGCTATAATTTTATAATCGTCGCCGCTTTCATCGGTGTATTGTCCTAACTCAACACCTGCAATGGCAAGGCGTACGGTTTTATCTATATCGGCTGTTTGTATGCCCAGCGTTCTTGATTTTTGTGTGTTGATGTTAAGTTTGATATCACTCTTTAATACTCCCACTTCGTTCTTAACATAAATTGCACCCGGTATACTTTTTAATAACTGCTCGGTGGTGGCGGCAAGGCTGCGCAGGGTATCTAAATTATCGCCCACAATGCGTATGGCAACAGGTGCTTCAATAGGCGGACCTTGCTCAAAATCTTTTACCTCAATTTTAGCGCCGGCTATTTGCATAAACTGCTCCCGCAGTTTTTCAATCAGCTGTTTCTTTTTTGCCGGACTTACCTGGTGCTGCAACTGCACATATACCTGTGCATGATCGGGCTTATTGTTTTCTGGTATTTCGTTATAATAAATACGTGGGTTACCATGGCCCACATTGGTGGTGTAATATGCTACCTGTTCTTCTTTTTTCAAAGCATCTTCCACCACGCGGGCCATGCGGTTGGTAACTTCTAAATTGGTTTGCAGCGGCATGTTGATGTTAATTAAAAACTGCGGCTTTTCTGATGTGGGAAATAACCGAAAGCCAATTACGCCAAATAAATACAATGAACCGGCAAACAACCCAAAGGCTACCAACAAGGTAATTATGGGGTGCTTTAATGAGCGGTCTAATAATTTGGTATAACTACCACTGATCAGTCGTTTCAATCCTCTTAAGAAAATATTGCCCTCTGCGCTGTGGTTGGTTTTTAAAACCTTGCTGGCTAAAAATGGCACAATGGTTAAACTTACCAGCATAGAAGCAAATACCGATGAAATGACGGCCATTGGTAACCCACGTATAAACTCGCCAGAGCCTTCTGGTAAAAATACCAATGGTAAAAAAGCAATAATCAGTGTGGCGGTGCAGCCAATTACGGCCAGCGTAATTTGTTTGGTGGCTTCTATGGCGGCAACTTTTTTACTGTATCCGTTGCGCAGCCAGCGTTCAATATTTTCTACCACCACAATACTATCATCTACCAATAGCCCAAGTGCTACTACCAGCCCCACAATGCTTAACTGGTTTAAAGAAAAGCCCATAAAGTTGAGTGCTACAATACCCAGGCCCAGCGAAAGTGGTATGGCTACCATTACCACCAACGATGCCCTTAACCCCAATGGCAATAAAGTAATTAATACCAGCCCAATGGCAATTAAAAAATCAATACCTAAACCACCCAAACGGCGGCCCACATTATCTGCCTGATCAAAGTTTTTTATTAAGGCAATATTAACCGGCAGTGTTTTTTCAAAAGCACTGATAACGGGTAAATAATTTTCTTGTGTTTTGGCAATGTTTTGTCCTTCTTTTTGTGCAGCGGTAACCAATACACAGCGATGGCCATTAATGCGGGTAATATGTTTTTCTTCTTCGTAATTAAAACCTACATCGGCCACATCTTTTAAATACACAATATTACCGCCGTTGTTAAAAACAATAGTGTTTTGTACTTCTTCTATGCTATTGTATTTACCGCTGGTTTTTACATTAAAACTTTTAGTGCCAGCACGTATGCTGCCGCCAGGTATATTGGCGGCTTCACTTTGTATAGCACCTAATATATAATTAACAGGTATGCGAAGCTGAGCAATTTTATCCAGTTTTATATCCACCCGAATGATAGGATCTGGCACGCCCCAAAAATCTACTTTCTTCAGACTTTTTACTTTTTCTAAATCTTCTTTCAGTTTTTCTGCCTGTTGTTTTAAAACAATATTACTGGCATTTTCACTCACCAGTGCTATTTGTAAAATGCTTACATCCGTAGGTGTTACACGGCGTACTTCAAGGCTGTATAAATCTTGCGGTAGTTCACTGCGTATCGCATTAATTTCCCGCACCAGTTCCTGGTACTTATCATCTGCATTGGTTTCGTACTTGTATTCTACATTTATAACGGCAACGCCATTATCAATTTTAGTGGTAATTTTTTTAAGGTCTTCCAGTTCACTCACTCTTTTTTCAATAGGTTTCACTACCAGTTCTTCCATGTCTTTGGGGCTGGTACCGGGGTAAACCACCACCACCGGAAACTGTGGCGGACTCATCTCCGGGTCTTCAGACCGAGGCATGTTTAGCATGGTGGTAACACTTACCACCACAATCATTAAAAACATTACCAGTGTAAACTGATAGTTTTTTACAAAGAAAGAAGTTAGTTTCATTTCAAATTTTTTTATTGAGTCAGCAGTAGCTTTTTATAGCAGCATCCTTGCCACGCTCGGTTCATCGGTTGGTTAATAATGGAGCGATTGTTTTATTATTTTATTCTCGTCCATACATCTGTTCTTCCAAACAATGAAATGCCTACATAGCCCCGCACTTCCATTTCGTTATTGTTTTTTAGTTTAATAACACAGCTATAGGTTTTACCATTGTTGGGGTCGTAAATAGTGCCATCTTCCCATTTGCTTTTGCCATCAAAAACAAAATTGCTGAGTATTACTTTGCCAATCAGTGGCTGGCTGCGTAATTTTTCATCAGGATTTTTGTCATCCTTACGTCCTTCACTATTGCCACCAATAATTTTTCCATAGTATTTATTGGCTTGCTTGTAAATAAGAATGCTGCCATCTTTGCTTTGGGTAAGCCATTCGCCAGTAATGGCGTCTGTATTGGTTTGTGCTTGTATTGTCCATCCACTCAGCAAAAACAGCAGTATTAATTTTATGTTTTTCATAAAAAAAATTAATGTGTAGTAGTAATTAGTTTTTATTTCGTTACCTGTATGGTAGCATTATCAGATAAATACGGGCTACCCGCAATTACCACATAATTATAACCCTGCAAACCTTCGGCTACGTACACAGTGTTGTTGGTAATACTGCTAATAGCAACCGTAACGCGGGTTACTGTCTTCTGATCGTTGGTTACAAACACAAAACCTGTCTTACCATTTGCTTCCAATAATGCTTCGTAAGGAATGCTAAAGCCGTTGCTGGCTACAGTGCCTGCAATACTTGCTTTAGCAAACATGCCAATAGCTGGCTGTACGCCAATAGGGTTCACCTGCACTTCAATTTGAAATGAGCCACTGGCAGCATCGGCTGCCAATGCTTTTTTACTTACTATTCCATTAAATGTTTTGCCGGGAAAAGCATCAATAGTTACAGTTGCATTATCGCCTTGTTTTATAGTAGCCCATTCCCGGTCTGATATGCCGGCTTTTAAAATCCATTTGCTGTTAGTACTTACTGCACTCATAAAAAGTATGGGTGCGCCTGCCGCTGCCAGTTCTCCTACATTACCCATTTTCTTTACTATAAAGCCATCATTGGGTGCATAAATATTTGCATATTGTTTATTAAATGCTACCTGTTGCAGGTTTTGTTTGGCAATGTCTACACCGGTTTTGGCATTTTGCAATTGCTCAAGAGTAGCCACACTGTCTTTATACAAATTAGCCGCTCGTTGATAATCTCTTTGCGCTTTTTCTACAGATAAGTTTACCTGCTGTAATTGTGCTGCTATTTCTGTTGACTTTAACGTTGCCAGCAACTGGCCTTGTTTTACGAACTGTCCTTCTTTTACAACAATGTTTTCTATAATGCCACCAATTTTAAAAGAAAGCCGTGCTTCATTTTCGGTAGATAGTAAACCCGATACGGTTAAGCCATGGTGGCCACTATCGCCGCTAACTGGTGCCAGCTTTACCGGTATTATTTCTTGTTGCAGTGGTAAATTCTTTTTTTCAGTAGCCTTGCTGTTGCAGGCAGCAGCCAGTAATACAATGGCTGCTAATGGAATGATATATTTCATTTGTAGTGTTTTATCAATTAAATAAATAAGAAGCGGTTTGCCGTTCGTACTCAGCCATGGTGCTGAAGTAGCGATACTTGTTAATGGTAACCTGTAACTGCGCATTGGTAACTTGGTTACGGGCATCTAAAAATTCTATAAAGCTGTTAACACCTTCTTTAAAACCCCGGTCAATTAGTTTAAAGTACTGTTGTGCGGCTTCTTGTTGCTTTAAAGAAGCGGCATAATTGCTAAATGAGGTTCTGGCATTGCTATGGCTTACAAAAGCGGCTAATGCCAATTGCTTTTGGGTAAGTTCTGTGGTATAAGAAAGGTTTTTAAGATCTAACTGGGTTTGCTCTATTTTATACAGGTTTCGTTTACCATTAAAAATGGGTATTTGCAATTGCAATCCACCCAGGTAAAAGAATGATTTATTGTTTACTTTAAAATCAAAGCCCTGTGCTGCTAAATCTAAAAACGTATTCAGCCGCGGTGTGCGGAAGGAACGGTTCATTTTTAAAATATTATTACTGATAGCAGTGGCAATAGAAAGACTTTTTAATTCTTCCCGGTTATTAATGCTGTCTGCTGTTTGCTGTAATATTTCTTCAGTACTTTCTGGTAGCAAGGGTTCTGCTGTAACAATAGCATTGGTTAATGGCTGATTGAGTAAAAAATTAAAATAGGCCTGTGCATTCAGTTGTTCTTTGCGTGCATTTTCTACTTGTGTTTCTACCTGCTTTACTTCACTTTCTGCACGGGCCACATAGGCGGGCAGGCCTTTACCATTAGAAAGTAACGATTGATTTACTTTTAAGTTTTGATTAACCACCACCAGCGCATTTTCATAAATGGTAATGGCTTTACTGGCCAGCAGGTAGGTGTAATAAGCGGTTTTAATATTTTTTACCAGTTCTCTTTTATAAATATCAATCTCATTTTGTTGCAGCAGGGTTTGCTGTTGTTTAATGGCTTGGTTAATCTTTAAATCGGGGTTAATAATGGGCATGGTGGTTTTAATACGCACATCATAAAAGTTATTGGGCAAAAACTGTTCTGAAGCATTGCTTACCTGCGGAAATTTATTGCTGCTGGTTAATTGGTTTAAGGTAGTGTATACCGGGTTTAATAAATCTCCGATAGGAATATCAATACTCCGGCCTCCTTGCGCCAGCGTGTATTGTGTTTCAAACCAGGTGGTGGGCAAAAACAAACTTTTTGCTTCTTTTAATGCCACCATACTTTTTTCGAGTGATATGTTTTTTTGCTTTAACACCAGGTTATTAGTAAGCCCTTCTTTAATGTAGCTATCCAGCACATTTTGGGCACTTGCTGCACAGCTAAAAAATAGCAATAACAGGATGTAAAAACCGGGTTTAGATAATGGTATTCTTATCATATTTGAACGTTGTTTATATACTGAACATTGTTTAGTGTATGGACAAAAAAAACTCACAGTTTTTCCAGCATGGATACGTAGTATTCATAGCCTTTTTTCATCAGTTCTTCTGCTTCCAGGTTTACATCGTGGTAGGCCTGGCATCTTTCTCTGCAATACAAAGCACACATGCCATGCATAGAGGACCAAATGCTGAATGATAGAAACTCCACATCGTACCCCTTAAACCGGCCTTGTTGCTGGCATTCTCTTATGAGCGTTTTTAATTGGTTTAGGGTGCTATGGCCCATTTCCCATTTTTCATGATCTTTCTCATGATCAATGGGGGCACTCATAATAAACATCAGATCGTAAAAATCTTTGTTTTCATAGGCAAACTGCATGTATACACGGCCCATTGCTTTTAAGCGTTCAAAAGGCTCTGTTACAAATTGCAGGGGCTGCATTTTTTGCAGCATAATGCGAAAACCCTCTTCGTGCAGGGAGTGAAAAATATCGTTCTTATCTTTAAAATAGAGGTAAATGGTACCAGCGCTGTAGTCTATTGCTTCGGCAATATTGCGTAGGCTGGTTTGATCAAATCCCTTTTCCAGAAAAATAACACGGGCTGCATCCAGTATTAGCTGGCGCATTTCATGTTTTTCCCGTTGCTTTCTGGCGGCGATGGTCATATTGTGTAGTAAATGATGCCGCAAACATACTGAACAGTGTTCAGTAAAACAAAATTTGGAGTAATTTTTTTTGACGCTGGGTTTTAGGTAAATGTTGCAGTGAGTGACACAACGATGCCGGGCTTTGCACCCGGCCGGTAACAAATTATTGCTTTACAATTTTTAACTCGGTTCTGCGGTTTTTGCTGCGGCCTTCTTCTGTACTATTATCGGCAACGGGCACCGCGGAGCCATAGCCTTTATGTAACAACCGCTTTGCATCAATAGCATTGGCGGTTAAATATTCTACCACCGCTTTTGCCCGGTTGGTGGAGAGTTTAATATTATCGGCTTCTTTACCCACGTTATCTGTGTGGCCACTTAGCTGCACCACCAGTGTGGGGTTTTCTTTCATTAGTTTTACCAATATGTCCAACTCCACCTGCGAGGCAGGTTTGAGTTCAAATTTATTTACATCAAAGAAAATATTTTTTAGCACCACAGTGGCATTGGTGTCAATGGGCTTTAAAGCAATATCAATATTATACACGCTATCGGGTGCTTTTTCTGATAAGGGAAAGTTTTCTGAATAAAATAAATAGCTGCGGCGGTTAACATTAAACGCATAATCTCGGCCCACCGGCAGGGTAATTAAGTAATTGCCTTTTTCATCTGTTTGCACTTTGCTAATGGCTTCTTTGGTGGTAAGATCTGTTAACTCAACGGCAGAGGGTAATCCTTTTTTTGTGTTGTTATCAAACACTTTTCCTTTTACCCAAAGGGTGCGAGTGGGTTGCACATCGCTGCGTAAAGTAAAAGTGTATAAATCTAAACCACCCCTGGTATCGCTTCTATCGCTGGCATAGTAAGCAGTTTTACCATCGGCTGCAATAACAAGGCTGCCTTCATTTTCTATGGTGTTAATGGGGTAACCAAGGTTTATGGGTTTGCTCCATATTGCTTTGGGCCCTTTGCGTACTAAAAATAAATCGTCGCCACCATAGCCCTGCAGGCCATTGCTGGTAAAATAAAGGGTTTGGTTATCGGCATGTATAAAAGGGCAACTTTCATCGCCACTGGTATTTACATCGGGCCCCAGATTTTCGGGTTCACTCCAGCGGCCATTGGGTAAGCGGTGACTTACATAAATATCGCTGCCGCCAAAACCACCATAGCGGCGGCTGGCAAAGTATAAATCTTTTTTATCAGGAGAAAGTGTGGGGGCAGACTCCCATGCATCGCTGTTAATACGGCCACCCATATTTTCTGGTGTGCTCCAACCATCGGGGGTTAAAAAAGAAATGTATAAATCACAACTACCAAAACCTTCCGGAAAATTGCAACCTGTAAAAATGAGCCACTGCCCATCCTGAGAAATAGTTTGAGCGCCTTCATTAAAATTAGAATTGATATTGCCTTTTAAGGGTGCTGATAATTGCCAGCTACTATCTGTTCTATCCGACTGAAAAAAATCTTCATTGCTGTTATTTACCCGGCGGGTATAAATCAATTGCTTTCCATCTATGGTAAATGTGGGATAGTATTCAGATACCGCAGAGTTTACCGTATTACCCATATTATGTGGTAAAAACTCATATGTATTGTTTTTTTGCTGCTGTTTATAGTCTATAGCAAATTGATAGCAACGTTTTCTAAAGCTGGCCGCCTTTACACTTGTAGCATTCAGGTTAATGATAGATAAGAAAATGTCTGCTGCCTGCAAGGCTTCTTCAAACTTACCGGCACCTGCTAAGTTGATAGAGTAGGGCAGGTTATAATCTTTAAAATAAATACTATCAATGCTACGGGCCTTTTCATAATATAAAATAGCAGAATCGTATTGTTTCATTTCTCCATACATACCGGCAATAGAAAGATGTGCATCTTCAAAACGGTTGTCAATTTTCACCGCTTCTTTCAGCAAGCGAATGCCTTCTGTAAAGTTGCCATCTCCGGCCACTTCCATAGACTGCTCGTATAATTTCATTGCTTTTTTGGCAACCCGTGCGGGGTCGTATTGTGCAGTGGCAGTCAAAAAGCTGCTAATAAAAAAAATGGTACAGAGGACCTTCATGCTTCTAAAATAAGATAATGAAACCATAACGTTTGCCTGATATAATTATTCTATAGCAAAGACGCTAATTGCAGCGTATAAGCCCCTTACGGAACGTTAATATATTTATGCACCTGCAAGCTAAGCTGCCATTGCGGGTGCAGCTTAATATAATCAACCAGCAAGGGAGTAACAATTGCTGCCTTATCCCATTCTGGCTGCAGGTATAATTTACAGCCGGGCTTTACAAGGGCTGCATATTTTTCGGCCCATTCAAAATCAGTTTTATTAAAAACCACCACTTTTAGTTCATTGGCAAAAGGCAGTACCTCAGGCAGTGGCGCTTTAAATTTTTTGGGCGAAAGGCAAACCCAGTCCCAACTACCACTCAATGGGCTGGAGCCAGAGGTTTCAATATTGGTTTCAAAGCCAGCGGCTTTTAAGGCAGCCGTCAATGCTTTTAAATCGTGCATCAGTGGCTCGCCACCCGTAACCACTGCAATACAAGGCTGCCTGTTGGTTTCTTGCAAAGCTTTTTCTACAATAGTCTCAATACTTATTTGCGGGTGCCTAGCGGCATCCCAGCTATCTTTTACATCGCACCAAACACAGCCCACATCGCAACCGCCTAACCGTATAAAGTAAGCCGCCTTGCCCTGGTGCATACCTTCACCCTGCAGTGTGTAAAAACTTTCCATAACAGGCAAAGTGCCAGTAGTAATAGTAGCTGTCATAAGAGGGCAAATTTCGTAAAAATAGTTGGTAACCGGCAGCAGTACTTCTATAAGCAGCCGTTGCGTCGCACCCTTCAGCAGCATAACCGGTCTCTGCACTTTCTTAACCGGCTGTAAAGTTTGCTATTAATTATTTTTAGTAAAACGTACTTTCAGTATTCCTAATATCAGTTTTTATGCGTTTTTATTTAGTAAGTAGTTTATTGTTGTTATCAATATTAGCTGTTGCGCAACCGGCCACCGATGCACGGTTAAAAAATTTAGACTCTTTTGCCAGCAAAGTGCTAAAAGACTGGCATACAGCCGGCGTAGCCATTGCCGTGGTAGAAAAAGGAAAAGTAATTTATGCCGGTGGTTTTGGCTACCGCGATTATGAAAAAAAATTACCTGTAACCGATAAAACATTATTTGCAATTGGTTCCTGCACAAAAGCATTCACCGCTTCTTTGCTGGGTGTTTTAGAAAAAGAAGGAAAGCTGGAAATTGAAAAGCCTGTTATTAATTACCTGCCACAACTAAAGTTTTACAACGAGTATACCACCCAACACGTAACCGTACAAGACCTGATGTGCCACCGCACCGGCCTGCCTCGCCACGATTTTAGCTGGTATGCCTTCCCCACCACCAGAGATAGTTTAATAAAACGTATTGGTTTTTTAGAACCCAGTTATGAACTGCGCCTTAAATATCAGTACAACAATTTTATGTTTTTACTGCAAGGCGTACTGGCCGAAAAGCTTACCGGTAAAACATGGGAGCAAAACGTACAGGAACGTTTTTTTAAACCATTAGGAATGACAGCCTCTAATTTTTCAATAGCTGATATGAAAAAATCTGTTGATGCTGCTAAAGGCTACACAGAAAAAAAAGACAGCATTGTGGCCATGGACTATTACAATATAGATGCTATGGGTCCGGCAGGTGCTATCAATTCTAACGCGGCAGAAATGGCTAACTGGGTTATTACATGGATACAAAATGGAAAATTTAATGGTAAAGAAATAATACCAGCTGCTTATGTTGCACAAGCAAAAAGTGCACAAATGGTTTCTGGCAGTGGCTTGCCCGATGCGCAGGTACCCGATGCACATTTTTCATCTTATGGTTATGGTTGGGGTTTAAATTCATACAGAGGCCATTACCGGGTTAGCCATGGTGGCAATATTGATGGCTTTAGTGCTTCTGCCACATTCTTTCCAACAGATAGTATTGGCATAGTAGTGCTGGTAAATCAGAATGGGTCTGCAGTGCCCGGCATCATCCGCAATTTTATAGCCGATAAATTATTAAAACTACCCGCAAAAGATTGGAACAGCATGAGCCGTGTGCAGGTATTTAACCAACGTGTGGCAGCTGCTAAAACAAAAAATTCAGACAGCCTATTAAGAAAGTCAGGCACGCATCCAACACAAAATTTAAAAAATTATGCAGGGGTTTATAACCATCCCGGGTATGGCAAAATAAATATTGAATACCGTAACGATTCTTTAATTGCGTCTTCATCCATTTTAAAATTATGGTTACAGCATTATCATTACGATGTGTTCAGGCCTATGGCTGCTGCCGCATCTATAGATTTACCCGATAATAATACGATGCGCTTTCAGTTTTTAAGCAATGCATTAGGAGAAATTGACCGCATTTCTATAGCCGGTTTTGAACCTTCCGTTAAAGAGCTGGTATTTACTAAAGAACCCGCTGCTATTAATTTAACTAAAGAAGAACTGGAAAAATATACCGGTGAATATTCCTTAAGTGGCTCACCGGTAAAAATATTTATAAAAGAAGGAAAAACATTAGTGGCTTTTTTACAAGGCCAGCCAGAGTATGAACTGGTGCCACAAGGCAACCACAAGTTTAATTTAAAAGCACTCAGTGGTTACAGTGTACAATTTAAAGCAGATGATAAAGGAAAAATTACAGGCTTAAGTTTTATACAGCCCAATGGTGTATTTACTGCCACCAAAAAATAAAAATTATTGCTGTACTTTTTTAAGCATGATAACATATCCGCACAGGTCTTTTTTCTTTTGCTTATTTACCTGCACCGGTTTAATCATGTGGTATTCAGAAAAACGGGGAATATAAGAGTAGCTGATGATATTACCATCCACATCGCCCCAGCGTTTTTGCTGAAACACCACTTCTTTTTCATTCCAATCGTACATGCGTACTTCATATAATTTGCTGGTAGGCTCTCCAATAAAAACAAATTGGTAAAAACTGCCTTGGGTTAAAGGCACAATAATGGGCATTTCATATTCGCTTTCCATTTTCATAGAAGCTTCTCTTACCACTACAAAACCCTGTGCTGCAAATAATTTTTTAAGGCTGTCTATTTGTGGGGTATAACTCTGGTTCATGCACTGCTCTAACCGTATCACATCGTTTTGTGTGTATGCAGTTACAGCAAAAAATAATGCTGTTATACTTAGTATGGTAAATTTCCAGCGGCGTTGTGTCATAAACCTGGTTTTCAATAAGATTTCCGGACCAAATGTGTTGTCTCAAATATAATCTAAAACGTTAGCTGCTACAAGGGTATTGCCCTTATATAGGTGTTTTTGCGTTAAAACTTTCGGAAAACACGGAGGGCTTTAGTAATTATTCTTTATACATGTAAAACGAGTTAGCCTGCGCCGTAGGTGTAACCACCAAATCATTAATACAAACATGTGCAGGCAATTGCGCACAATACACAATTATAGCAGCTACATCATCGGCAGTTAATGGCTGGTAGCCTTCATAAATTTTTGCTGCAGCCGTTTCATTGCCTTTAAAACGTACTAAAGAAAATTCTGTTTCTGCAGCGCCGGGGTGTATGGCGGTTACTTTAATACCATACTTTAATAAATCAATCCGCATGGCGCGGCTAATAGCATCTACGGCTTCTTTACTGGCGCAGTACACATTGCCTTTTTCATAGGTTTCTTTGCCGGCTATTGAACCAATATTTATAACATGCCCTTTCTTACGTGCCATCATAAAAGGGGTAATGGCTTTGCTTACATACAATAGCCCTTTTATATTGGTATCAATCATGGTTTCCCAATCATCCAAGTTGGCGTCTTCAAAAGAATCTCTGCCAGCAGCAAGGCCTGCATTGTTTATTAAAATATCAATGGCTTGCCACTCATCGGGCAATTGTGTAAGTGTATTAAAAACAGTGTCTCTATCCTGTACATCAAAACAGAGCGGCAATACTTTTATACGGTGTTGTTGTTGCAGCGTGTTGCTTACTGCATCTAAGCGGTCTTTACGGCGGCCGGTTATAATTAAATGGTAACCCAGTGCTGCAAATTGTTCTGCAGCTGCTTTGCCAAAACCAGAAGTGGCTCCTGTTATTAAAACAATCTTATTCATATAATTTTTTTTGGTAATCAGCAGGGGTAACTCCGGTTAAGCTTTGCTTGCGTCGCACACTTGTACAGCAAGGGGTTAATAGGCTATGGCTTATTGACCATAGACATACTATTGTACAAGTGTGCGACGCAAGGATGCTCAATAGCATTACTGATGCTGGTTACATAAAACTGCTGCAAACATAAAGGATGCCGGTGAATAGAAAAGAAAATGCCGCAAAAGATTAGCGTATTAAAACAAAGCTGCCTTTTTTGGTAATTACTTTGCCGGTGTAGTCAACACCTTGCACCATCCAAACATAAGTGCCGGGGTCCTGGTCTTTACCATTAAAGATACCATTCCACCCATCTGTATTATACGCACTGCTGAATAACAATTGCCCCCAGCGGTTGTAAATACGGAAATAATCAATTTTTGTAATGCCCACCGGTATTGGGCGAAAAATATTATTTACTTGTTTTTTTGGAGTAAAGGCATTGGGCACAAAAATATCGGGTGCGGTATTAAATACTTTTATGTTGATGGTATCTGTATCTAAACAGTTTTCTGGTGTGTACGCCACCAGTGCATACGTATACACGCCGCTCGATTGAAAGACTGCAATGGGGTTGGCAATATCTGTTCTGCTAAGATTAATGGGGGGAGACCATGCAAACAACGGCGCACCGCTTGCATTTAATTGCAGGGGCTGTCCAATAACCACCGAAGTATCGTTACCTGCATTGGCAAAAATTTGTGGCCTTACAGTAATAACTACAGTATCTCTACCGGGTTTAGGGCAACCCAATACATCAAACACCGTTAAAATATAGGTTGTGGTGCGTATAGGATATGCAACGGGTGTAAGGCTATTGGCATTACTTAATGTATTAGCCGGCGACCATGAGAAACTACTACCTACAATATTACCATTTAGTATGGCACTGTCAAGATAACAAATGGTTTCATCGGGCCCGGCAAATGCACCCGGATAAGGTATGGTGGTAATAGTAACATTGTCTGTTGCATTGCACTTACCAATACGTGCCAATACGGTATAGGTTGTTGTGGCAGTAGGTGTTGCTGTGGGTCGTTTAATATTGGGGTTGTTTAAAGTAGCTGCTGGGGTCCATGTAAACCGCAAGCCATCACCGGTTGGGTTTAATACAGCCGCATCGGTTAAACAAATAGTACTATCAGGTCCAGCGTCTAAAGTTACCTGCGGTACCACCCTTACGGTTACAGTATCTGTATTTACGCATCCGCTTTCATTTAGTTCCACAACATATTTTGTGGTGGTGGTGGGAAACACCAGCGGAGTAGCTGTGTTGGCGTTTACAATTCTTGTATTGGGTGTCCAGTTATAAGTTCCCAAACCGCTGGCAGAAAGCATCAGCGTATCTTGTATGGGCAGGTTGCTGCAAATAAGCGTGTCTTTAAACGCAAGTGTAATAATTGGTTTGTCTTTAACTTCTATTTGCTGATACACGGTATCAATACAACCTCTATCACTTTGTACAATCAGTTCAACTCTTTTGGTACCAATAGTACTGTATTTCCAACTGGGGTTTCTTAAATGCGAGGTATCAGCCATTGTACTGGCATCATCAAAATTCCAACGCCAGGCACTAACAAAACCATAGCGGGTGCGGGTGGTATCTGTAAATTGAATAGCATTTAAAATACAAGTGCCCAAAGAGGTAAAGCCAGGAAAAAATCCGGGGTATACTCTTGCCAGGGTAGTGGTAGAATCAAAACACTGCCCGGCGAGGATGGCTTTTAATTTAATAGTATAGGTGCCTGTATCAGCATAGGTATGGTTAATAGAACCAAAAGGATTGCTGGTAGTATCGGGTGCACTGCCATCGCCATAATTCCATATGTAAACAGTGCCGCTGGGGTTATCCTGTTCGTTTCTAAAGGTTACAGCAAAATCATCGCAGTAAGAATAATCGGGTTTTAGCAATGCCTTTAACGGATTGCAATCGGCTACCTTCAGGTGAATGTCTTTACGATGCACATTAATCAACTGTCCGTTTCTGAATTCAGAAATACAAACAGTAACCACATATTGGGCAACGGTAGGTGGCGCAATACCTGTTATAACACCGGTTGAAGGATTGATAGAAGCCTGTAGCCCTAAAGGAAAGCTGCCGCTATACGGATTGTTATATGGAATTGAATTGTAAGGCGGTGCTGTTGAAGCAGGTGGCACTGGCTGTCCACGACTCGCTCCTGTAAATGCATCGCATAACTCGTAAACCAGTGAATCTCCATCAATATCAGTAGCAGAAAAATCAAAGGTAAAAGAAGAGTTTGTACAAATAGCCACCGCATCGTTTCCTGTTATGGTTGGGCTGCTGTTATGCTGTGGTAGCGGTAATATGCCCGTTCCGGGTATGCTGGTGGTATAAGTGGCGCCATATGAATTAGAAGATGTTGGCGGATTTATATTTTCTATGCCATTGATGCGGCAGCACCGCTGAAATGAAATAGTATAGCCAGAGGGATCATCGGGAAGCTCTGTTGTTAATTCATAAGTTCTTAAACGGTAACATACATCTGTTGGAGGATTAGTAATGCAAGGATTTGAATTAGGATCATAGCTAATCGTTCTGTCATCTGTAAGATTGGCAACTAAAACCGCTCCAAATTGAGTATTACTGGCATTTCTGAAAATGGTAAAGTTTGCAGAAGCATCTAATTGCTGCCCGGTTGACTGACAGTTTACATACAGCAATAATTTTAAGCGATAAGATGATGTGCCCGGTGCAACACCAGGACCAAGATACCTGTAAGACATTTCACCACCCCTGATGTGTTCAGCTTTTGCAGCAAGAAACAATACGCTACACAATAATATCGCCAGTAATTTCTTCATTCGTTAGTCTTAAACGTAAATACCTTGTAAAAATGATGCCAGAGCATTGTTTGTTTTCTCCGGTTCCTCTAAAACCCCCATATGTGCCGATGACTGTAAAATATGAATATGGCTCAGCTCCGGTAAATGGGTTTGTTCTAAACTATCTGCATAAGGTACTGCATTATCGTGTTTGCCAATAATAAAGAGTATTGGTTTAGCAAAATTTTTTAAAACTGCCGTCCGGTCGGGTCGGGCCATCATGGCTTCATAATAAGCAATTAAAGCCGCTTCACTAAAGTTTTTGTATTGTTCAATAAAAGCATTTACCAATGCTCCGTTTGCTGTACGAAAATGAGCAGCAAACAGGTTGGGTATACTTTGCTTTAAAAAAGCGGCGCTGCCATTAGTACGAATAAACTCAATACCCCGTTGCCGTACCAGTTTCTTTTCAGCCGTATCGGCATAAGCAGTAGAATGCACCAACCCAATGCCCACCAACACTTGTGGGTATTTTTCTGCCAGCGCTAGGGTAATATACCCACCCATAGAATGGCCAATTACCGCCCAGTTGTTGTTGCTATCCACTTGTTGCATTAACTGGTAAATGGTACCGGCCGTACCTTCAATGCTCATATCATTACTAATTTCACTTTTGCCACTGCCCGGTAAATCGGGT
>REAR01000116.1 GCA_004295245.1 Sphingobacteriales bacterium
CAATACCAATACTATTGTTACAAATGTTTTCATGTGTTTGTTGCAAATCTTTTACTGTAAAAGCAAACTGCTGCCGGCCAATGCATAAAGCGTTAAACCGTTTGTAATATTAATGGCTGCAAACTTAACCTGTTTATTGTTACTAAGGTTCACGGCTTGTGTCAATAAACTTATAATTCTTCTGCAGTTTCTTCATCGGCGGTAACCGTTTCGTGCAGTGCAATGGCCAGATTATTTGTTTTAACAAAATTGCACCAGTGGCAATCTTCTTTACCACAGCCGGTATAAAACTGATGGGCCTGTATTTTTTGCCAGGTATCAATAATTTGTTGCCGTACGGTAATCTCATCTTCGGGGGTTATCACTAATTTTTTTTGCTGGTATTCTTTTTTTGCATCGGGCTCAACAAAATCAAACACAGTGGCAACCACTTTCCAACCGCGTTGCTCATGATTATCCACTAATAATTTATAGAAAACCGCCTGCCGCCAATAATCGCCTCCGTTGGGGTCTTTAGCTGAAGGAGGCTTTAACTTGTCTTTTGCATTAACAGGGTTGCCCGTTTTATAATCTATAACAGTTACCTGCTTACCATCAAACTCCAGTTTATCCAGTTTACCCTTTACAGGTACACCGCTAACCTGCACATTGCGTATGCTGCGTTCAATGGCTACAATTTTATTAAAGCCAGCCACGCGACTATCATAATAATCATTCAAAACAATATGGCCATATTCTATGCGGCGGTCAAACTGTTCCTGCGTAAAACTTTCGCGGTGGCGGTGCATGTACCATTCAAAATCTTCAATAAAAACATGCTTTGGCGGAAAGGTTTCCACTTTTCCTTCCTGCATTTTTTTAAATAATTGTTCTAACGCATAGTGCACTGCCGAACCAAACTCGGTATTTTCATTTTTTGGTGATGGGATGCGTACCAGATTTTTAAAATAAAACTCCAGCGGGCATTTCAGGTAGTTGTTTAGTGCCGTTACATTCATTACAAATTTCTCTAAAAGACGGTTGGCAAAATCTTTTTCTAACTGTGCTATTTCTGGCGCAAAGGTATTGGTAAATTGTAAGGCTATGTACAAAGCCTCAGTATCTGGCAATAACATTTTTCGTTCTGTAGTAATAGCAGTACCTGCTTTTATTTCTTCTACAAACTTAGAGGCTTCTGCTTCTTTACCATTTGCATTAAAACGGCTGTAGGATATGTATAGATGCTGTTCTGCTCTTGTTACAGCTACATAAAACACCCTTCTTAATTCTTCTTCTTCCGTATGTGCCGGCACCGATTCAAATATGGTATCGGGCAATTTATACCCTCCCGATGGTTTGCGTTTCTTTTCCCAGTTATGTGCATTGCTGCCTGCTATAAAAACATATTCAAATTCTAGCCCTTTTGAGCCATGTGCAGTTAACAGGTTAACACCCTTATCGGTTCCATTCACCTGTATCAGCGGTAATTTCACTTTTTCCTTTTCCATCAACTGTATATAGTTTACCAATTGCTGCAGGGTAAGAAAAGGGTTTCGCTTTGTTTCGTCTTTAATAAAATCAAACAGGCCGGTTAAAATACGCAGTTGTTCTATTTTATCGGGCAGTTGCATAATAGCCGATAGTACACCGGCCTTTTGAATAATATTTTCAAACAACTGCTGCAAGGTTACATTTACCGCATCGGTCATTAACGACTCTAAAACAGTACCCGCTTTTTGCAAACCACTGTTAAGCGGTGGTGCAAATAAATCTTTAGGGGGTGCAGCAATTTTCTGTTGCAGTAATGCCCGAATAGAAGTTTTATCAGCAGAAAATTGTTTGGCTGCCACTTCCATACTTAGTTGCGCCACCAATAAAGGAGGAATACCAAACCAATCAAAATGTAATATCTCAAACAACATCTCATCGCCGCCGGTAGGCATATCTAGCTCTGCAGCTACGTATTTTAAAATAAGTAACAGCTTTTGTGCCAGTGGCAACTCTAAAATATTTAATTCTCTTTTTGAATAATAAGGTAATTGTTTAAACCTGAAAAATGCTGCCAGCTCTTCTCCATACCTATGTTCTTTATAAATAACAGCTATTTTACCAGGTGCCACACCATTAGCCAATAAGGCGGTTATTTGTTCTGTAATAAAAATCATCTCATGCCGGGGCAATTCATATTCATACACCAACGGAAGGTGTTGCAATTGATTAATGGTTGTATTACTGGCACGCAATTCCTTACTTAAACCATTCATTTTATTTACCAGCCGTTCTGTGTTCTGTGCTATTAAAACTTTTGAAGCATCCAGTATTGGTTGGGTAGAACGGTAGTTGTTGGTAAGAATCACTGTAAACAAATCCCGCTGATAGTTTTCTGCAAACACCTGCATATTTTCAATATTTGCTCCCTGAAAACGATAGATGCTCTGATCATCATCGCCCACCACAAAAATATTAGGGCTCTCCCAATACTCTATTAAAAGTTTAATAATACTGTTTTGTGTACCACTGGTATCCTGAAACTCATCAACCAATATGTATTGAAACTTTTCCTGGTAATTTGCCAGTAAGGTTTTGTTATTTGCAAAGGCCGTAATTACCCAGGTAATCATATCATCAAAATCGTAGCGGTTGCGTTGGCGCATCAGCTGCTGAAAGGCCGGAAATTCGTTTACAGCTGCCCGCAGTTTTTCCATTTTTTCTTTTTCTTCATCAATCTTATGTTGCTTAACATCTCCGGCAACAAAGTTTTTGTATTTCTTCTTGTACACAAACTCATCTCGAGTAGGTAAATCTGCCAGATACACATCTATCCGTTCACTTATAAAAGCAGGGGTCCACCCCTCCCGCTTGATGGTGCTGAACAATTGCTGCAGGTTATTAATTTCAAAATACACATCGCCGCGGTAACGCTTCAACGCATGATTTTTAGGAAACGCATCAATCAATTCTTTATACAAAGCTGTTTTCTCCAACTCAGATAAGGGGTCCAATATATTCTTTTCAAACAAACCCAGATTGTCTTGTATTACTTCGTTACAAAACGCATGAAAAGTATAAATGCCCACTTTATATGCATCCGGGCCAATAAAGCTTAAAAGCCGTTTACGCATAGCAACCACCCCCGCCTCTGTATAAGTAAGGCAAAGAATATTTTCGGGTTGCGCATCCGTTTCCATTAAAATTTTAGCAATGCGGGCACTCAAAATTTGGGTTTTGCCGGTACCCGGTCCTGCAATTACCATTACCGGCCCTTCAATACGATTTACCGCCATTTGCTGTTGCTGGTTCAGTTGCCCATATACTTTATCAAATTGCTCTCTTAAAATGCTATTTTCTGTAATTGCCATTATGTAAATTTTGTTACCAGCAGTAGTGCTCCGGGGCAACAGCCGTTGCCACGCTCGGTTCAACAGATTGTTAGTAATGCAGCAATAAAAAATTGCTTACTTATTTTATCAACCACGCCTATATACGCCCAAAACATCCTGCCTATTTGCAAGCTACAAAAAACACAAGTAGCTACTACATAAAAAAGCCACACTGCACTTTTTTTAACCATCAAACTTTAAAAGTGCTGAAGTGGCTATACACCAACAACAAACTGTTTAGCTGTTACCCGGTATTTTGCTTAACGCCTCGGCCAGTTTAGAGCGTTCTTTTGAAATTTTTCTGCCCCGGAAAAAAAGGTAGAGGTTAATAAAAAGCATGATGCCCAGATAAATGCTGAACCCGCCTATTTTAGCACTTAATATTTCTAAGAGGCTGCGGTTCGTACCAATTTCATAACTCACTTCCATTATTTTTAAAGCAAACCCCAGGTTTAATAAATAGAAGCCCGTTTCAAAAAGCCGATTGGTAGAAAAAGCAATCTCTTCTTTGCCTTTAAAAATATCAAGCATAAACACCTTGCTGTTTTTGAACAGCGTGTGCGCCACATACCAGGTTAGCATGGCTACTACAGGCAGATAAATAAGATATGCTACAAAATTTAAAGAAGTGTTCATACAATTAATATTTTAATGTTATAGAATGAGGATGTTTGTTTTTTTTACTTAGCCAAAAAATAACCGTCATATTAATAAAATGTATAGCAGCCAGCAGCAGCAATATATTACCCACCATGCCACAGATGCTGCTTATAACTGTTGCCAAAGTTTCAATGGTTTGCCACTGTGTAATCATCAATGTGGCATAACCCAGGTTTAATAAATAATAGCCGGTTAGTAAAATACGATTGATGGCATCGGTAAGCGCTTCATCGCCGTGTAAAAGATTAAGAATATAAATACGGCCATTTTTGTAAAGGTTCCAGCCAACGTGCACCGTTATCAGCCAGGTGGCTATTAGGTAAAGAATGTAGGCAATGCTGTTCATACCTTTTATTTACACAACAAAGCTAGATTAAATATTTTATACTTTCAGTATTTATTGAAAATATAATTTACTTCAATAGCATTGCTGCTGTTGAAGGGTGCGACGCAACGGCTGCTGAAAATAGCGCTACTGCCGGCCAACGTAGTATACTAAATACAAATGCGGGATTGAAACCTAAGAGTTAACCAGTAAAACAGTAGCGTGTAAATAACTATTTTATAAAGAGAATGCTTTTGTTATTTGGAATGTTTCTACAAATGGGAAAAATTTACAACTGATAATTACGACCCACTAAACTGTCCAATACAATTACAATGAAAAACCGTTCAGCCTTCAGGATCTACATTCTGGAAGATGATGTTTGGTACGGCTCTATGCTGCAACATTATCTTTCTTTAAACCCCGATTACGAAGTAAAGCGCTTTGAAACGCCTTCTGCTTTTTTTTCCAACCTGCATGATGTGCCCCAGGTAGTTACACTGGATTATTCATTACCCGATTATGATGGGACCGAAGTATTGCGAAAGATTAGGGAATACAATAGCAATATCAGGGTTATTATCATTTCCGGGCAAGAGGATGTGGCTACTGCTATTAACCTTTTAAAACTGGGCGCATGGGACTATATTGTTAAAGATGATGAAACCAAGGATCGTTTATGGAATACCATTCAACACCTGCAGGAAATTGATGGGCTGAAGCAGGAAGTGGAGCAATTGCGATCTGAAGTGAAACGCAAATATGACTTTAGCAAAATGATGATTGGAAACAGTGAGCCAATAAAAAAAGTGTTTACGATGATGGAGAAGGCGGCACAAACCAATATTACAGTATCCATTTATGGCGAAACGGGTAGTGGTAAAGAAATGGTGGCAAAAGCAATACACTACAACTCTGATAAAGCAAAGAAACCTTTTGTGGCGGTTAATGTGGCGGCCATACCAAAAGATTTGATAGAAAGCGAATTGTTTGGCCATGAAAAAGGGGCTTTTACCGGAGCCGTTACCCGACGAATTGGAAAATTTGAAGAGGCAGAGGGAGGCACTTTGTTTTTAGATGAAATTGGAGAGTTGGACATTAACCTGCAGGCAAAAATATTACGTGTTTTACAGGAAAAAGAAGTGGTGCGTGTGGGCGGCAACCAAACGGTGCCGGTAAATGCCCGTATTGTTGTAGCCACACACAGAAACTTATTAGAAGAGGTACAAAACAAAACCTTTAGAGAAGATTTGTATTACCGCTTATTTGGGTTGCCCATTCACCTGCCACCGCTGCGTGAGAGAGGTAACGATATTTTATTATTGGCGATACACTTTATAGACCTGTTTTGCAAAGACAATAAGATTGAAAAGAAAATTCTGTCTGAAGAGGCACAGCACAAACTACTATCCTACCGTTTTCCCGGGAATGTAAGAGAATTAAGAAGTATTATTGATTTGGCAATTGTTATGAGTGATGAGGAGGTTATTGAACCCCGTCATCTATCTTTAAATGCCACTACTAATGTACCTGATATACTGGCAGAAAGCAAAAGTCTTAAAGAATACACAAATATTATTGTGCAGCACTACCTTGATAAACACCAGGGCGATGTAATGAAAGTGGCACGGCTGCTAGACATAGGAAAGAGTACCATTTACAGAATGATACAAAGCAAAGAATTAATTATAAACTAAATACTGAAGTAGTATGAAAGGAATGGTATTTACAAATTTTTTGGAAATGGTAGAAGAGCGCTTTGGGTTTGTGATTGCAGATACAATCGTAACCGAAAGTAACCTACCCAGCGGCGGCGCCTATACTAGCGTAGGACAATATGATTACAAAGAAATGTTTACCCTTATTGGCAAATTACATCACCAAACAGGCATACCGGTAGCAGATTTATGCAAAGAATTTGGTAAATATCTTTTTGTAAAACTAGTGGAAGCCTATCCGAATTTTGTAAGCCGGGTAAATAATGTTTTTGATTTTTTAGGATCTATTGATAACTATATACATATTGAAGTAAGGAAATTATACCCGGATGCGGAATTACCGCATTTTGAAACCCGGCTTATTACCCCAGATCAATTAGAGATGATATACAGCTCAAGCAGGGGTTTACATTACCTGGCTGAAGGTTTGATTGAAGGGAGTTTAGCGCATTTTAAAACAACTGCCACTATAGTAACTGCCCCCATGGCCGATGGAAGGGTGCAGTTTGTAATTACCCGTAATGATTCATAAGCATGACTACCACGCCCCCTGAAATAATAGCCATACAAAACATCCTTGAAAGGGAACGCAAAAGCCGCAAAGCAGCGGAAAGTGTTATTGAAGAAAAATCTTCAGAATTATTTCATATACACCAGCAATTGTTGCAATTAAATCATTCATTAGAATTAAAGATTGAAGATCGCACCAAAGAAATAAACGACTTTAACAAACAGCTTTTAATTTCCAATAGTCGCCTTTCCTCACTGGTGCAAAACCTGCAATATGCAGTTTTAATGGAAGATGAAACAAGAACGGTATATCTGGCCAACGATATGTTTTGCCAGATGTTTGGCATCACTCAAAGTTGCTCTCAAATAATTGGCCTTAAAGCCAAACATTTAAACACAGAAAAAGTTTTTTTTGAAAATAACAAGGCCAATTACATTACCCGTATTTATGAAATATTAGAGAAAAAAGAACGCGTTTTAAACGAGGAGATTTTTACAGATGATGGCCGTGCTATCATAAGAGATTTTATTCCCATCTGGAACGAGACTATTTATCAGGGGCATTTATGGGTATATAGCGATGTTACTGAAAAGCTATTAATAAGCAAACGGTTGGATGACCAAAGAAATTTTTATGAGAATGTTTTAAACAGCCTGCCTTCAGACATTGCCGTTTTTAACACCCGCGGGCAGTATCTTTTTGTTAACCCTAAAGGTGTTTCAAATACAGAAACCCGCAATTGGATTATTGGAAAAACTGACAAAGAATACTGCATCTATAAAAACAAGCCTTTAAAACTAGCAGAAGAAAGAAGAAAAAGACATAATAAAGTAATTGATACCGGTAAACAAATTGAATGGGAAGAAAAAATCATCAATCAAAACAATCAAATAGAGTACCACTTCAGAAGGCTATACCCTGTTAAAGATGAGGCCGGGAAAGTAAATATGATTATTGGGTATGGATTAAATATAACTGAACGAAAACTGATTGAGCAACAAATTCAGAAAAGTGAAAAAAGGTATAAAGACCTTTACAATTATAGCCAGGCTTTAATTTGTACGCATACATTAGATGGACACGTGTTAAACTTAAATCCTGCAGTAACCAATTTGTTACAATATACAGAAGAAGAGTTGGTAAACCAGCCCTTAAAAAAATTAATTCCTGAAGAACACTGGGAGCGGTTTGAAAACAATTACCTGAAAGATGTTACCAAACACGGCCGTGCTGAAGGTGTAATGAGTGTTATAACCAAGGCTGGTAAAAAAGTGTACTTACTATACCAAAATTTTAAGGTTGAAGAAGAAGGTTCTGAGCCATATATTATTGGTTTTTCACAAGACATTACACAACGTGTGCAAACCGAACGAGAATTGATTTTAGCCAAACAAAATGCAGAACTGGCAGCTAAAGTCAAAGAAAGTTTCCTGGCAAATATGAGCCATGAAATAAGAACCCCCATGAATGGTATTTTAGGAATTTCAGGCTTACTATCAAAAACAAATTTAGACAGCGAACAAAAGAATTTTTTAAAACTGATACAAGACTCTGCTAATAATCTTTTGGTAATTATTAATGACATTCTGGACCTTGAAAAAATAGAAGCAGGTAAAATGCAACTGGAAGAGATTCCTTTCACCATAACAGAAAGAATTAACAATGTCATCCACTCCTTCTCTTTCAGAGCCAAGGAAAAAGGGATAGGCCTTCTATACAACAACTTGTTACCACAAACCATTAATGTAAAAGGAGATCCCTACCGTCTTACACAGGTATTAAACAATATTGTTGGCAATGCGCTGAAATTTACTGAAAAGGGAAGTATTACGCTTACTACGGCAGTTAAGTTTGAAAAAGAAGAATGGGTAGCAATAGAGTTTCTTATTGAAGACACGGGTATTGGAATAGAAAAAGATAAACTCAAAACCATTTTTGATCCATTTACACAGGCCAATGCAAACACCACCCGAAAATACGGGGGTACCGGCCTTGGGCTTTCTATTTGTAAAAGTTTAATAGAAATGCAAGGTGGTGAAATATGGCTGGAAAGCAAGGTGGGAACAGGCAGTACCTTTCGCTTTATAGTGCCTTATAAAAAAGAAGAAATTACTGAAACAACTACCGAAAGCTTTAATTTTATGAATTACCAGGCATTATCTAAATGCAAAATATTGGTAGCAGAAGATGTTGAAATAAATCAGTTTCTGGCAAGGCATATCATAGAATCTTGGGGGGCAGAGGTGCATATTGTAGACAACGGACAAAAAGCCTTGGATAAAATTACAAATGAAGATTATGATATTATTTTGATGGATATACAAATGCCCGAAATGGATGGAATTGAGGCAACCCGCAACATCCGAAAATTAAAAAATAACCATCGATCTTCCGTTCCGATAGTAGCATTAACAGCTAATGCACTAAAAGGAGACAGTGAAATTTATATGGAAGCAGGCATGAATGATTACTTATCAAAACCATTCACAGAAGATCAACTTTATACTGTTATAAAACGTAACATAAACGGAGACACCTTCGTAAAAGAAAATCCATTTATTCATGAAACTCAAACAACAATTATGGAACCACTAACAAACGCACAACGACTTTATGATCTTACCATGGTAAACACCATTGCAGGCGGAGATCAGTCATTTATTCAAAAAATGATCAGCCTTTTTATTGAAACAGTACCCGCAGGTGTAGAAGATTTAAAGGCGGCCACTGCAGCAGCAGATTGGGACAAAGTAGGTAAGGTAGCCCATAAACTAAAATCAACTATTGACTCTATGGGCATCTCAGATCTTAAAGAAGTAATACGCACTATAGAAACAAACGGCAAACAACAACAACACACTAATGAATTACCCCCATTAGTAGATAAAGTAGGCACTGTAGTAGCAGAATGTATTTCTCAGTTGAAAGAAGATTTTTCTTTGTAACTTCCCATTATCATTACGGCATTTCTACAAATGGGAAACCGGGTGAGGGCTACACAAAAAAGACCACTGATTTATAACGTTTTGTGAGGTCAAAAAAAATGGCAATATTGTTGGTTCGGTTAAGAACATTAAAACAATGATCGTAATGCAACCCAAAATCATATTAGTAGAAGACAATCCGGTTTTTCAAACACTTATCATAAAACAATTTGATGAGCTCTTTCCAGAAGTTATCGTCTTTGATAATGGGCTCGATGCCATGAATGAAATAATGAACAATCCACCCGACCTTATCATACTGGATTATGAACTGATTGGAGAAATGAGTGGACTGGACATCTTAAAAGAGTTGAAAAAAATTTCAGCCAGCATACCCATCATTTTTTTCACCGCTAATATAGATATCAGCATCACTTCATCCATTCTTAAAGTAGGCGTGGTAGAGTACATCGAAAAAAATATTTTTTCTCTGCCCCGGTTAAAAAAATCGGTTATTAATGCATTAAAAAACTCAATGGGGCAGGCTGCCGTGTAGTAAAGGAGGTTAGTCAGCAGCGGTGCATATAGCAGCAGCCGTTGCGTCGCACACTTTAACTATATACCAATAATCAGCAATAGCCAGCAAATACTTTTTTTTACAGCTAAACTAAAACACCGGGTAATACAATCGTGTTACCCATTTGCTGCTATCTTTTTCTTTCAGCCGGTCGGTAATCATCATTTCAAATGGTATTGCAGGAGATGTTTTTTGATGCTCTACCCGATAGTTTTCAAGTTCCTCGCTTGCCTGTTTTATTCTTTCATACCCTCCCTTAATTTCTGCACGTAAAATATTGCCAGCAATCATCAGCTTAAAAGCAAAAGGCCCGTCGTTTGGTACTTCATGGTCAATAGGTATGGCCACCATCGTTTCAAACTGTTCATTACCCATCATTTCAATATGCAGCATTGGGTAGCCCGTTTCTTTTATTTGATGCATTTGCAGATAATTTTTAATAGCATACACCATTTCATAAATCTGTTCAGTTGAAGGGTTTGTTTTAAACACCCTTTTTTGAGAAAGCAAAAAAGTATCCACCACCTTTACCTGCTCTACCTTCATGCCATAAGCATATGTGGCATTGTTTACAAAGCTTTCTAACGCATCCGTAATGCTACGCATCGTAGCCTCTATAGCCGTTGCTTTCCTGTAATTGATGTATCTCTTAAAAGGATTTGTACCCACAGGCAGTTTTGCCTGCCAGTTAAGACTTGCCTTATCTTGCCCAACCGGCACTAATACCAATGATGATTGAATAAGTGTTTCATCATACAATACATCCATGCTAAGCGAGTGGTATAATTTTTCGGTAATAGTAAAACTGGTATTCTTATGCTCAAAACTAAAATCAGTAGTGCCTTTTTTTCCCGGCCACCATTTCATCCATTCTTTTTCATTTCCCAAAAACTTAAATACCCGCTTAGAGGGCATATTAAATGCTCCCGTGGTGTTTATCGTTATAACAGATGGTATAAAAATATAAGAACAGGCAATAGCTAATACAACAGTTAATAAGGCAGCAATAATCAATTTCTTCATAAAAAAATTAGTAAGTGTACACCGCAATTTAAAAAAATAATATCCACCAATTAACACAATGGGTTTTATTCCACTGCTTTTTGATGTTCAATAATAAATGCTATCAATTCTTCTAATGAAATATTTGCACCCGCAATAGCTTCATTTATTTCTTCCCGGTTAACCTGTGCTGCAAAAGAAGGTGTTCTTAATCTCTTTAAAACACTTTTCACTTCAAGCCCATTGTATCGCTCTGGTCTTATCAGGGCTGCAGCATGTATAAAGCCAGATAGTTCATCAATAGCATAAATCATTTTATCCATTTTTTTAACCGGAGGCACACCAAAATATCGTGGCCCATGAGACGCAATACAGTGTATAACATCCGGGTCTATATTCCTTTGTTCCAATTCCTCAATAATCACACGGCAATGCTTGTCTGGATGTTTTTCCCAGTCTGCATCATGCAGCAAACCGGCTAACTCCCATTTAGATGCGGTTGCAATATCTGCCATTTCTTTTTCAATAGCCCATGCTTTCATAACTGCAGCCACTTGTTTCATATGCAATTGCAGCCGGGCATTAGGCACCCATTCATTTAATAAAGACATTGCTTCTTCTATCGTTATCAAATTACCTGTGTTAGCAGGGTTGCCAAACACCGTTCTGCCTAAATTAAGCGTACTCATATAAATAAAATAAAAGCTAAAGTAATTGTTTGTATCAGTAACACTGCAGAATGGTGCTAACAAATATTTAAGCCGGGTATAATAAATAAGGTGTTACCAATTGGTTCCATCGTTGCGTGGCAGTTAATAAAGCCATTTTTTCTTTAAATACTTCTCTTGGACTTTTTATTAAAGGCCATACTGCTTCTATGCCAGTTAACATTTCTAAATGTCTTTTTCCGCTGGGGTTAGCGTGTGATTTATACAAATGCGGCTGCAAATGAGTGCCATAAAGATGGTATAAGGCCCAAAGCAACCATAGCCCAGCACCTACTGATTTAAACTGTGATTTTTGGGTAATATAAAATTGCAGCCCATGGCATTGTAGCAATGCATATTTACCACTTACGGGTCTAAACGAAAAAGGCAATGTGGCTAAACCCGGTATTTCAAGCGAAGTAATTAAATCATGTAATTCATGTGGGTTAATCCACGGTGCCCCGCAAATACTAAAAGGTCGGTCGGTGCCCCGCCCCTCACTCACATTAACCCCTTCTAAAAAACCGGTACCCGGGTATAACAATGCTGTATTAAAACTATTTATTGCCGGAGAGGTTGGAATAAACGGAACACCTAATTCATCGTAAAACAGAGTGCGGTTCCAATTTTTTAGTGCAATCACTGTTACATCTGCATTAATATTTCTTTGTTTATTCCAAAGGAGTACCAGCTCACCAATAGTACAGCCATGACGCACAGGTATATTCCATCTTCCAATAAAAGAACTGCATGTGCTCTCGTCCAGCATCGGCCCCTCAGTCAGTTCCATATTGCCACTGATCATATTGGGCCGGTCAGCAATGTATAGTGGCAAACTGCGTTGGGCACAAGCTTCCAGTATATAACTTAACGTCCAATGATAGGTATAGAATCTGCATCCAACATCTGGCAAGTCATAAATTACAGCGTCTATCCCATCCATATCTGCGTTATCTGGTACTAAATGCGCTCCGTACAAACTAATAACCGGTAAGCCAGTTGTTTCATCTTTTCCGCTATTTTGATAGGTACCATCAGCACCCAATGCAGAAATACCATGTTCGGGTGCAAACAGCTTTACAATATTAAAACCGGCATTTATTAAAGCCACCCTGCTTAATTGTAATTGGCTGGTAACGGCGGCATTATTGGTTACCAACCCAAAACGCAAATGTTTATACACACCCGCATTGGCAACTAATATATCAACGCCTGTTTGATACCCCGGTCTGTTCATGTCAAATAAAATTAATAAGACGTTGACCAATCAACGTAGAATAAGTTCAACCTTTTAAATTGGAGATATAATAAAGAATGATTTTAAATTTATTGAAGTAAAGGATTTGATAAACCAAATAACAAGTACAATTGAGCGCAACCGTTTGTGTTTTGTTTGATTTGACGATTAATTGTCTGTAATCAATTAAAAAGTTGCTATTGCTACTACTGTTAACTGGTGCGACGCAAGGATGTTGCCATAGGCACTGCTGCTGGTTACAAAAAACTAAATAGTGTTTACTGGCATGCCGTGTATAGCAGCGCTCATTTCTTTTATTAGTGTGGGATCTTTTTCAATGGCATTACCAACAACAATTACATCTGCCCCGGCTTTGCAATTTAAATAGGCTTTTTCTGGTGTGGTAATGCCGCCACCTATAATTAACGGCGCTTCTATTATGGCAGCTACTTTTTGTATCATGCCCTCTGTAATGGGGCGGCGGGCGCCACTGCCGGCATCCATATAAATTAATTTCATGCCCAGCATTTCTCCGGCCATGGCGGTGCACATGGCTATTTCGTTTTTATCGGCTGGTATAGGGCTGGCGTTACTAATATATGAAACTGTGGTGGGGGCGCCGCCATCTATTACCATATAACCAGTACTCATAATTTCTAACCCACTTTGCTTTACTGCGGCTGCAGAAATTACATGCTGCCCAATTAGCAACTCTGGGTTACGGCCAGATATTAAAGAGAGATACAACAACGCATCGGCATATACAGATATTTGAGAGGGGCTACCGGGAAATAAGATAACCGGAATATTGCATTGTGCTTTTATTTGCTGCACCACATTGTCCAGATGATTGGATATTACCAGACTGCCGCCTACTAACAAATAATCTACTTTGGCTGCTGTTGCTAAACCAGTTAACTGATCTATACTGGCTGCATCTACTTTATCAGGATCGATAAGTACGGCAAAGGATTTTTGACCATTTGCTTTTTTAGTAACCAGTTGTTGATACAGTCTTGACTTCATTAGATATATCCAATCTTATACTGCAAAAATGCAAAAACTTTTCCAAAGCCCGTATATTTTTGCTGTTTATAAATACGTACAAAAAATTGCTATAATTACTGATTATGAATGCTTACAGATTTAAAAGCGCCGGCGCCGGTTCATACCTTGTATCGGTACGGCTTAACTCTTTTAACATGGTAATAATTCTATCTTTCCCTATTATTTCTGTCCACTCAAACGGCCCGTATGGGTAATTCGTTCCCAACTTCATAGCCGTATCTATCGCTTCCTTAGAACTCACCCCACTACCCAATGTAAAAAAAGCTTCATTAATAATGGTTGCTATAATACGGGCACTTAACATACCTACAATATCGGGCACCAATTGGTATTGCCAGCCCATAGCCTGTAAAACAGTTATTATTGCTTGGTTATCGGCATTTTTATGAACAGCTATTTCTTGTATAGGCCGCTGCAGCATACCGGGCCATGCATTAATGCGGGCAAACCCAGCCCCAATAAAAGAGCAAGGCAATACCACTTCATTTACAAAAATTGGTTTGCCTTTTATTATGTGGTACTGTTCGTTTCTTTCCGGGGTCCACTCATATTGCAGGTCAAAATATGCATCTGCTTCAAGCATCAGCAAAGCCTGTAAGCTATCGGCCCAAAAAACAGTAACCGTAGCGGGTAGCTTATTTTTGTTCCACTCTTCTTTTTGTGCTTCTGCAGCCAAAACAGCCAAAACCATACATTGCATTTATTTAGTTAACAAAGAACGTTGTTTGCATGCATTTAACTCAAAGGTTTTTTATACCAGCCGCAACACTTTGGGCAACATTGTTGCGTCGCAATCCTTTCAACAGTTGTACTAACAGGGGCTTTTATATGCTGCCGCTACAAAGTTTTCTTACATTTGGCGCATGGAAAAGAAAATTATTAATACAACCAACGCCCCAGCCCCTATTGGCCCCTATAACCAAGCAGTGCAAGCCGGTAATTTTTTATTTATTAGCGGCCAAGTGGCCATTAACCCTGCTACCGGTACTATTGATGTAACAGATACCATTGGAGAAGCCCACCAGGTAATGCATAACTTAAAAGCAGTATTAAGCGAAGCCGGTATGGACTTTAGTAACGTAGTTAAAACAACCATCTTTTTAAGTGATATGAATTTATTTGCCACAGTAAACGAAGTATACGGCAAATATTTTCAGGGTAATTTTCCGGCCCGGGAAACTGTGGCAGTAAAAGGCCTACCCAAAAATGTAAACGTTGAAATAAGTATGATTGCCGCTAAGTAATTTTTTACTTAAGTACCGCTAATTTTTTACCAATTTTTATAAATGCCGCAATAGCTTTTTCTAAATGTGCCTGTGTATGGGCTGCACTTAACTGCACCCGTATACGGGCTTGCCCTTTAGCCACCACCGGAAAAAAGAAGCCAATAACATAAACCCCTTCTTCTAATAATTGTGCTGCAAACTGCTGCGCAAGCATGGCATCGTATAGCATAATGGGTACAATAGGGTGATCGCCGGGTTTAATATCAAAACCTGCTGCCGTCATTTCTTTTCTGAAATATTGCGTATTGTATTCAAGCTGGTCTCTCAATGCAGTAGTACTGCTCAGCATATCCAGCACCGCTATAGAAGCCCCAACAATGGATGGCGCCACGGTATTAGAAAACAAATAAGGGCGGCTGCGCTGGCGCAACATTTCGATAATTTCTTTTTTACCACTGGTAAAACCGCCACTGGCACCACCCAATGCTTTACCCAATGTGCCGGTAATAATATCAATACGGCCCATAACACCCCGGTACTCATGGGTGCCCCTGCCGGTTTTACCCAAAAAGCCACTGCTATGGCATTCATCAATCATCACAATGGCATCATATGTATCAGCCAAATCACAAATTTTATCTAACTGGGCAATGGTGCCATCCATACTAAAAGAGCCATCAGTAACTATTATACGGCTACGGCAACTGCTGCTTTCCTGCAGCTTGGCCTCCAGATCGGTCATATTATTATGCTCGTACCGGTAGCGCTGGGCTTTGCATAAACGCACGCCGTCAATAATAGAAGCATGGTTTAAAGCATCAGAAATAATAGCATCCTGTTCATTAAACAGTGGCTCAAAAACACCGCCGTTGGCATCAAATGCTGCGGCGTAAAGAATGGTATCTTCTGTACCTAAAAAGCTGGCTATCTTTTGTTCCAGTTCTTTATGTATATCCTGTGTAGGTAATTATTAGCACAAAAGTTTAAAACAGTGCTGCCATTAACTGTAATCTCGGGGCCCTGCTCACTGGTAATTATTCGTTCATTTTTAAACAGGCCTGCTGTTTTTATTTCTTCCAACTCTGTTGCAATACGTTGTACTAATGCCTTGTTCATATTTTTACCCTTATTAAGTTGCAGCAAAAATAACTAATGCTAACACTCGTACGGCCAAATATCCAAAAAACAATTGCCGGGTTTTATTTGCAGTTAACCGGGCAAAAACTGCAATTGACAAAATTTTAATACCGCCTGTAACATTTCTGCTATACCTTCGTCTTATTAATCAACTGCTGGTTTTTTGTGGCAAATTTTAAACAAAACAAAAGCCGGGTGGTTATTAAACCTTATTTATTGAAGATTTACTATTAAACTGCTGTTTATGACAAACAAACCTTATTTCCGCCTCTTAATTTTAGCCGTTGTATTATTGGGTGCAGCCATTATGTTAGGGGCAAGTACAACCAAACTGGTAAATGAAGAAGCAGAATGCCCTGTTAATAAAGAAAATTGCGACGAGAATAAGACCCAGGGAGCAGATATGATGCCTTGGGAATCTGTAACCCGTCATTTAATTTCTTCTGTAAATTAAAAGTACTTTACTATAAATATAATCCTCCGCCCCAAGCGGGGGATTTTTTTTGAGAAAAAATAAATGCCTTGTAACATTTAAATTACAAGATCGTACTACTAATAGCAGCGAGAGATTTTGAGGGATACCGGCATCGGCTCTTTAATCAACATCGTTGCGTCGCACCCTTCAGCTGAAGGGTGCGACGCAACCAAAGCTGAGTAAAGCACTACTGCTGGTAACAAAAAAACACCACCACTATTAGCCATTTTAACCTTACCAAAGGCACTGTTTATGACAGAGAGAGAATACAATGATTGTGTACGGAATTATGCCGATAATGTCTATCGGTTTATTCTGAAAAACTTAAAACACCCCGAAGACGCCCGGGATGTGGTACAAACTGCTTTTGAAAAAATGTGGCGCAGCCGCCACGAGGTGGATGCTGCCAAAAGCAAAAGCTATTTATTTACTGTTGCCTACCACCAGATGATTGATCATTTACGCAAGGTGAAAAGGATTGTTTTAAAAGAAGAATTTAGCGAAACGGCCAATGTGGTAAATAAGCCAGCCCATAACCTAAAAAAAGTTTTAGAAGAGGCGTTGAATACTTTAAGTGAAACGCAACGCAGTCTGGTGCTATTAAAAGATTATGAAGGTTATTCTTACGAAGAAATTGGCAGTATAACAGGTTTAAGCGAAAGCCAGGTAAAGGTATACCTGCACCGGGCAAGGGTGCAACTAAAAACCTACCTGGTAAGCCCAGAAAATGTACTGTAACTTTTTATGACCCTTAACCGTATTATTAAAAGATGAATATAAATCGCCATAATTACGAAGAATTTTTTACGCTGTATGCAGATAACGAACTTTCTGTAACAGATAGAAAAGCTGTTGAATTGTTTGTGGCTGCCAACCCCGATTTGAAAACTGAATTTGATTTACTGGATACTTTTAAATTAACACCTGATGCCACAATTGTTTTTGGCAGTAAAGATGCTTTACTACAACCAGAACCCGGGGCTGTTATTGATGCTACTAATTACGAAATGTTTTTTGTTTTATATGCTGATGATGAATTGAATAATGAAGAG
>REAR01000117.1 GCA_004295245.1 Sphingobacteriales bacterium
CCTTCTATTGCCAAACTGGTATGCAGGCGTGCCGCTACCGTAGCATTCTTTTCTTTTAAAAACAATTGTTGCAATAAATTGGTGGAAACAATAAATTGATTAGGTACAGCAGCAAACAATAATGGCTTAGCCACTGGATGCTGATTGATTGGAGGCAGGTTTTGCGCCGTTGCCGTTGCCGCACTAAATAAGAGGGCCAATAAAAAACCGGGTTGGTGTTTCATCGGATACTACGTTTTAACAGGTTTGGATAATAGGTGGGTACGGTAAAAAAGTGATCCCTTACGCTGCTAAAACGAATGATTAAAACAAAAATTGTTTAGGTGTTATCTAGTACTGACCGGTGCTGAGCAGTACCAATGTGCAAGCTTCCATGGTTTGGATACCTTTTGCTTTTGCCAGTTGTAGCAGCTCTTCATTTTCTGCACCGGGGTTAAAAATAATACGCTGCGGATGCAAGCCCAATATATATTGGTAATATTCTTTCTGGTGAGCGGGGCTTACATATAAAGTAACAGTATCTATTTCTTTAAAAGCTTCTTGTGTGGTTGCTACTGGCACACCCAAAACAGTTTGTGCGTTGCGCCCAATAGCCACTACCGGGTGCCCGTGTTGCTGCAGGCGGTGCAGTGCCATAAAACTATAGCGCTCCGGATTGTCTGAAGCACCAATAACCAATGTTTTCTTTTTTGCACTATTCATAACTAAACAATAATAATATTTATAACAAAGTTAGGCGCATTTTGTTACCAGCAGCAGTGCCCTGATTAGGCATCGTTGCGTCGCACACTTGTACATTTGAGATTTGATATTTCATATTTCTAATTAAAAATTTAAAATCATAGATTCTAAAGTTGCAGTGTGCGACGCAACGATGATGCTATGAAAAACAAATGCCGGTTTCACAAAAAATTACTACTGCTGTTGTAATTGCTTTGCTTCCTTATAAGAAATGACCAGATAAAAAATAGCTAGTAAGGGCGTCCAAAATAGCATTGCAAATAAATATCCAATAATGGCTTTTTCTATAATGACACCTGTAACAACACCGGCCAGCATTGTAAGTGCCAATAACCATAAATAATATTTGCGGGCTTTTATTTTTACTGCTGCTGGCAAAAACAAATGTACCAGCATACTTAGCAGTTGCCAGCAACCTACTAACAGGTAGGCCGCTGTAAAATCGGCAGAAAGTATGTCTGCCTTTCTAAACAATGCCAATAAAGCACCAATAACAATCAGCAATAACTGTCCAATCCAATCAATTGTTTTAAATAGTTTCATGGTGTTATTTAAAAAATTTAACAAGGCTTCCTACAAACCAGTTTTCGTCTGCTTTTACCAATACGTCCAGCATTTTATCGGCTTGTTGTCCAAAACGTTTAATGCCCCCAATAGTATCTGTAAACTGTTTTACGTTTTTATCTTTCTTATCGCCTTCCACATCTTGCAACTGGTCTAATAGTTTCAGCATGGGGTCCAGCTCTCTTTTCTTACGTTCTCTTATTATTTGTGTAGCTACTTTCCAAATGTCTTTTTCTGCTGTAAAATATTCTTTGCGTTCACCAGGTATAATAACACGGTCTACCAGGCGCCAGTCAATCAGCTCTCGTATATTCATATTTACATTGCCGCGGCTAATGCTTAGGGCTTGCATCATATCATCCTGACTCAGCGGATCTGCGCTAATCATTAACAAGGCATGCACCTGCGCCATGGTGCGGTTAATGCCCCAATGCGTACCAAAAGCACCCCAGCTGGCAATAAATTGTTGTTTGGCTTCGGCTAATTTCATACAAATTGTTTATTCAAATTTAAGCCGCTGCTTCTGAATTTTCAAAACTTATTGAAAAATTCTAAATCAAGAAGCTGTACTTTTAAGAAAATAGTTTTATGAACCGCTTGTTTGCTATTACGATTGCTGCCTTGCTTAGTGCCTGCCAACCTTCTGCATCTTCTACTGTAGCAACAAGCAATGTTAGTGATGATTGGGCTTTAACCGGCTTTGTAAAAGCGGATAGCATTAATCCTATTTTAAAACCAACAGCCGCTTTAAAATTTCTATGTCCGGTTGGGGGCAATACCATTAATTGGGAGGAAAGAAATGTATTAAACCCCGCCGCACTGGTGAAAGGCGATAGTGTTTACTTGTTGTACCGGGCACAGGATTTAAATGGCACCTCCCGTATTGGGTTGGCGGTTAGTGCAGATGGTTTGCATTTTACAAAACTACCTCAACCCGTATTATACCCCGATGCGGATAGCCTGCAAGTGTATGAATGGAATAAGCTTCGCTCAAAAAAAACAGTATCAAAAAATACTCAAAAATATTTTGATGGGGTAGAAGACCCAAGAATTGTAGCCACCGAAAACGGAGCGTACCTGATGACGTATACGGCTTATGATGGAAAAACGGCCCGGCTATGCATGGCCATTTCTAAAGACTTACTACACTGGCAAAAAAAAGGACTTGTTTTAAAGGAACCTGCGTATAAAAATTACTGGTCTAAATCGGGTGCCCTTGTTGTTAAGCAAGCAGGCAGCCAAATGGTAGCGGCAAAAATTAATAACCGATATTGGATGTATTTTGGAGATACCGATATTTTCCTGGCATCGTCAACAGATCTTACTAATTGGCAGGTGGCTACCTTTAGCGAGAGCAAGAAAATGGTACCGGCTTTGCAACCACGCCCCGGTTACTTTGATAGCCGCCTGGTAGAGCCCGGCCCTTTTGCACTGTTAACCCACAAAGGAATTTTATTAATTTATAATGCCAGCAATGCGGCTGATTATAACGACACCCTGCTGTCAAAATTTACATACACAGCAGGACAGGCTTTATTTGACACCAGTAAGCCTTACCAGCTTTTAAAAAGACAAACCAACTATTTTATACACCCCGATAAGGATTATGAAAAAGTGGGCGAAGTAAATGAGGTTTGTTTTGTAGAAGGGCTTGTTTACTTTAAAAATAAATGGTTCTTATACTACGGCACAGCCGATTCTAAAATTGCGGTGGCGGTTAAAGAGTAATAAAACTATAACCCGGCCAGCTGTATTACTTTTTCCAACAACTCATCTTTACCACCTTTTAATCCGGCTACGGTTGGTTTTACCAGCACATCAACCCGTATACCGGTTCTTTGTGTGGGTTTACCATCGGGGTATAAAATTCCAAGGCCACTAAACCATGCTTCATATCCACCGGGGAAGGCTACCGATGTTACGTTGCCATCGGCTCCGGCTGTTTGGCTGCCCACTACGGTTACATCTGTAGCCCCCTGAAACATCATAATGGTATATTCTGCCTGGCTTTGTGTTTGTTCATTACAAATCATAAACACTTTTCCTTTAAACGCTTTTGAGCGACTGGCAGGGTTTACTGTAAAAAAAGAAGCCATTGAAGACTTGTCCTCTCCACCCGCAATATGATCATACGTAACATAGGGCTTATCAAACAACACGGCCTTTTTTTCTTTAGTTGTTAGCCGTGGCGCAATAGACCATGCAGTGCCTTGCGGGTAATTACGAATATCAAATACTATTGCTTTTGCATTTTCAAATGCTTTCATTACACTATCTACTTTAGCTGGTGCCAAGCCCCCCATATTAATGTACCCAATACCCTCTTTCAGCCATTGAGCTGTTTTGTAATTATCATTAAATTCAACCAGGTTTCTGTTGGTAAAAATGCGGCCGCTTCTTATTAGTGTGGTTGTTATTTTTTTTCCATTTCTTACTACCTCAACAGTAACTGAAGTATTGATAGGGCCATTCAATAAATAATTACTTACATCACGTTTAAAGGTGCTTTCATTACTGCTGGCAAAATAAGTACGCCAATCTTCAACGGCCTCACTAATGTTTTTTCCGTTTATAGTCACCACTTCATCCCACAATTCTAATGGCGCCGAAGTCTTTAAACTATCTTTTACAAAATCTACCACCCACAATCGGTCTTCAACAAAAGCCAGTTCTACCGGTGGCCAGTACCCAAAAAAAGTACGTGCCGGTGTTACAGGCTGCACATTGCTTATAAAACCATGGCTATCGTTAATAGCTGCAACAAAAGCTCTCATTGCCAGCATGTATTGCAAGCTATCTGCTGCATTAATAAATTGAGGCAAATAACGGTAATAAGATTGCAGCCAAGGTTTATCCATTAAATGTTTATAGGGGAAAAAATATTCTATCGCATTCCACCAGTTATACACTGCAAATACACGCTGCCCCAGAGAAGGATAGAAACTTTCGCTATAACGCCCCGGTTTTGGATATACAAAACTCCAGTTAAGATGACTATTTAGAGTACTTTTTACAGAGCTGCTTACCAGTTGTTGTAAAACACTTTTAAAAAAAACGCCATCAGCACTTGTATCTGTTGCCATAGGCAAAAAAGCATCTGGCGCAGGCAACTGCTCTCCTTTTGATAAATAATAGTCACTCACCCTAAGATTTACAAACAGCCCGTCAGCGGTGGGTACTTTTACTATTTTACCTAAGCCCATTGGTTGCGCATCTCCTTCCACTACTACTTTTGCAATACCCGCCGCTTTCAATTGCAATACCTGCGTAATTACATCCTCATTGCAATAAGGACTAATAATAAACAAAACAGGTTTGCCATAAGCAGCTCCCTTACTTTGTTTTTCGGCACGTACTACATTTGTTTTCCAACCGCAAGAATATACATTGGGGTTGGTATTTGTTTGAGACATAAACCCATTGTAAAAAGCGGTTCGCTCCATCAATGCCGGAATTTTTACTGCGCCAGCTAATTCATCTGCCAGCCCCAGCATAACCACCTGAGAAAACTCCCAAGATGTCATAGCATCATAATTACTGTAATCCGGGTTTCGTAAATCAAAAATCAGCCCGCTATATTCAGTAAAACTGGTAACCAGGTCCATCACCTTTTCTATCATAGCTTCGCTGGTAAAAAAACTGGGCAACGCCACATATAAAACATTACCCTGTAACACCCTGTATTGAATAGTTGTACCATTTTTTTGCGCAATGGTTACAGAACCTTTTTGTTGCTTCAAAAACAATGAAGTGGAAGGATCATTTAAGCGGCCAAGCATTGTTGCCACGCATTCCTGATACGTAGCAGCATCTGGTTTTTTTGCCAGGCGTTCTGCTACATCCATTACAATACTATCTGTTGCAACAGCACCTGCACCTACTGATGGATGAAAATAATGTACCATACCCCAAATACGTCCCAGGTCGGCAATACGCCCCAACTCCTCTTCAGAATATTTTTTTTGTGCCTGCAGATTTGCAGAAAAGAAAATGCACCATATTAAGCAGCTTAATAATTTCATAAAAAAGAGTTTGCATTAAAGATAAAGACAGAAGGCCAATACAACACCAACAATCAGGCGCTACTAAAAAAACCACCATTTGCCACAAACAAACTGCTGCCATAAGCACCACAGCCAAAGTGCTTGCGACGCAACAATGTTTAATAGCGGCCTGCTGCTGGTAATTAAAATAGCATACCAGCATTGGTAACCGGTAGCAGCATCGTTGCGTCGCAAGCACTTCATCGGCACTACCAATAGCGGCGCTTTTAAAACAGACCGCTTTCTTTATCCATTTTTTGATTGTATTTTTAAAGCACTAAACAAATGTCCTATGCAACAACGCTTGCTTACCCTTTTTGCATTTTTAGTGCCCTGCCTCATAAAGGCACAGGCTATTAATACCCGCGCCAATAGTATTGATGTGCAACAGTACCGATACCACCTGCTGTTAACAGATGCAAGTGATACCATTAAAGGCAACGCCACCATCCGCATTCTTTTTTTAAAAGACGCCAACAATATTGAACTGGATTTATATAAACGCCATGAAAACGGCCTAGGCATGTTGGTTACAGCGGTTACAGAAAACAATAACAATGTAAAATTTACGCAGCAGGAAGCAACAGTACGGATTGCTACTTTTGCAAAAGCCGGAGAAACCATAGAGTATGCTATTAATTACGAAGGCGTACCTGCTAACGGCTTAATAATAGATAAAAACAAATACGGGCAACGTACATTTTTTGGAGACAACTGGCCCAACCAAGCGCATCATTGGTTGCCCTGTATAGATCATCCGGCAGATAAAGCAGCCGTTGAATTTATTGTTACCGCACCGCAACACTATCAGGTAGTGGCCAATGGTGTGCAGGTAGAAGAAACGAATAGCGACAATGGCTTTACCACCACTTATTGGAAAGAAACCGTTGCAATACCAACAAAAGTAATGACCATTGGTGTGGCCAATTTTGCAGTGCAATATGCAGGCACTGTAGATTGCATACCGGTTTACAGTTGGGTATACCCCAAAGACAAAGAGAACGGTTTTTATGATTTTGCACAAGCAAAAGAAATACTCAGTTGGTTTATAAAAACTATTGGGCCTTATGCCTATTTAAAATTAGCCAACGTACAAAGCAAAACGCGTTTTGGCGGTATGGAAAATGCCAGTGCGATTTTTTATGCAGAAGAAAAAATAAGCGGCACCCGCAAGGAAGAAAGCTTGCTGGCGCATGAAATAGCACACCAATGGTTTGGCAACAGTGCTACTGAAATTAACTGGCAGCATATTTGGCTAAGCGAAGGTTTTGCCACCTATCTTACCCATATGTATTTAGAAGATGTAAAAGGTGTAGAAACCTTGCAACAAGGTTTGCAAAAAGACCGTAGTACTATTATTGTATTTTCTAAAACTAATAAAAAGCCAGTGGTAGATCTTAGCATACAAAACAATTTTATGCAATTACTAAATGCCAACAGTTATCAAAAAGGAAGTTGGGTTTTGCATATGCTGCGCCGCAAAATAGGCGATGATCATTTCAGGCTGGGCTTAAAAAATTATTACCAGCAATACGCCGGCAAAAACGCCAGTACAGAAGATTTCAGAAAAGTAATGGAAACCACCAGCGGGCAAAACCTGCAACCCTTTTTTAACCAATGGTTATATACCAGTGGGCAGCCACAATTAAAATGGAGCTGGCAATACAATGCAGATAAAAAAACAGTAAGTATAACAGTAGACCAACAACAAGCCACCCTCTTTCAATTTCCTTTACAGATAATGGTACAAAGCGGCAACGAAGTGATTACAAAATCTACCAATATTACTGCTGCACAAACGGTTATTACAGTACCTGCAGAAAATAAACCCAGCCGCGTTGTGCTGGACCCAAACACCAATTTATTATTTGAAGAGACAAAACAGTAAAAGAGATTTACCCCATTTGTTTTGCATTTTTAAGCAACAGCATAGCCAAAAAAAAATTACATTCACCAAATGTTAGTGAAACTATTTGGCAGTGCTGTTTATGGAGTGGAAGCCATTACCATTACAATAGAAGTAAATGTTTTGGCAGGCAGTAACTATTACATTGTGGGGCTTCCGGATAATGCTGTAAAAGAAAGTTTACAAAGAGTAGAAAGCGCTGTTAAAAGTAATGGCCTGCTAATGCCCCGCACCAAGTTAGTGGTAAATATGGCGCCGGCAGATTTACGTAAATCAGGTGCCGCTTTTGATTTACCCATTGCTATTGGCACTATTGCTGCCAGCGAGCAGTTAGACGCAGTAGCCTTATTAGAAGACTACATTATAATGGGCGAACTGAATTTAGATGGCACCATACAGCCAATTAAAGGTGCTTTACCAATTGCCATTACTGCCCGCAAAGAAAACTTTAAAGGGCTTATAGTACCTGCTGCTAACGCAAGAGAAGCTGCTATGGTAAACAACATACATGTTTATGGCGTTAACCACATAACAGAAGTAATTGAGTTTTTGCGTAACCCCAGCTCATTACAACCCACCACTGTTGATACCAGAGATGAATTTTATCATTCCCAATACGATTTTGAATTTGATTTTTCGGATGTAAAAGGCCAACATAATATTAAACGTGCCTTGGAGATTGCAGCCGCCGGTGGGCACAATGCTATTTTAATTGGTCCGCCTGGTGCCGGCAAAACCATGCTGGCAAAAAGGCTGCCTACTATTTTACCACCGCTAACTTTGCACGAAGCTTTAGAAACCACAAAAATTCATAGTGTGGCGGGCAAGCTGCCAGAGAATGCCACGCTTATTTCAAAGCGTCCGTTTCGTTCTCCGCACCATACGGTAAGCGATGCTGCATTGGTAGGTGGTGGCGGTGTGCCGCAACCGGGAGAAATTTCGCTGGCACATAATGGTGTATTGTTTTTAGATGAGTTACCCGAGTTTAAAAGAACGGTATTAGAAGTAATGCGCCAACCCATGGAAGAAAGAAAGGTTACCATTAGCCGGGCAAAAGTGGCTTTAGACTTTCCATCCTCTTTTATGCTGATAGCCTCTATGAACCCCTGCCCTTGTGGTTTTTACAATCATCCAGAAAAAGAATGTACTTGCCCACCGGGTGCCGTACAGAAATATTTAAATAAAATTTCAGGGCCTTTATTAGACCGTATTGATCTGCATGTGGAAGTAACACCCGTTCCTTTTTCAGAACTATCGGGCAAAAAAACAGAAGAAGGTTCTGCCTCCATCCGTGAAAGAGTGATACAAGCAAGAGAGATACAAGCAAAGCGTTATCAGCAGCAACCGGGTGTGTATGCCAATGCTCAAATGAGCAGCAAACAACTTAAAGACATTTGTGTAATTGACCATGTAGGTGCCAACCTTTTAAAAGCTGCAATGGATAAATTAAATCTTTCTGCCCGTGCGTATGATCGCATCTTAAAAGTCAGTCGCACCATTGCAGATTTGGCAGGCAGTGAAAATATTAAACCAGAACACCTGGCAGAAGCTATTCAATACCGCAGCCTTGACCGTGAAGGATGGGCAGGTTAAAAAAACCAACAGCACTATAATTTTTTGCAGATATTTTTTACAATAGACGGTCCTTCATAAATAAACCCTGTCCATACCTGTACTAAGCAGGCACCGGCATTTAATTTTTCAGTGGCATCTGCACTGGTAAATATTCCGCCAGAAGCAATAACAGGTATTTGCCCATTCAGCTGCCGACACATATAGTTTACTAAAGCTGTACTTTTTTCACGAACCGGCAGGCCGCTTAATCCGCCGGCTCCAATAGCTGTAATTGTTGTTTCATCTGTTTTTAAGCCCTCTCTGCTGATGGTGGTATTTGCTACCACCAGACCATCTAACTGAATTTCTATTGCAAGGTCTATTACATCATTCACCTGTTCGGTAGTAAGGTCGGGGGCAATTTTTAACAACAGCGGTTTGGGATGTGCTTGCTGTTTATTAATCGTTTGCAGGTGCGATAATATTTTACGCAGCGAATCTTTTTCTTGCAGGGCTCTTAAACCCGGTGTGTTGGGAGAACTTACATTTACCACAAAATAATCTACCCAATCAAACAATTCTTTAAAACAAATATCATAATCCTTCCAGGCATCTTCATTGGCAGTAACTTTATTTTTACCAATATTGCCACCAATAATTAAGGTGCCGGCATTGGCACTTGCCTTCCATGCTTTTAAACGTTTTGCCACCTGCTTCACCCCATCATTATTAAACCCCATGCGGTTTATAAGTGCTTTATCTTTTGGCAGGCGAAATAAACGGGGTTTATCATTACCAGCTTGTGGCAGGGGCGTAACGGTGCCAATTTCTACAAAACCAAAACCCAGATTGCTTAGCTCTCGCAGGTAGCGGGCATTTTTATCAAAGCCGGCAGCCAAACCAACCACATTTTTAAAATTGAGCCCAAATTGCTCAACGCTTTTTGTATGCCTGGGCTCAAACAACTTTTTTATAATAGCACGGGTTACACCAAAAGAGCATAAAAGGCGCAGGCTGTTCATACTAAAATAATGCACCCATTCTGGTGAAAACAAAAAAAGAAAGGAACGTATTAAAGCGTACATAAAAACAATAGTATTATTTAAAAGTTGCCAGTTTTGCCTGCAATGCTTTACTAATAAGCTGGTCGGTTAAAGGGTCATTTTCCTTCAGGTTCATAAACGTCCATTCTTTGCTTAACGCATCTTTAATAGCAACCATGGCAGTAAGCTGTTTAATAACCATTACCCCATTGTCCAATGCGTTTACTTCGGCAAACTGCGCTTTCATCATATCTACCATTTCTTTGGTATTGGTGGTTTTGTCTTTAAACTGCATCGTCATTTTTAAACTGTAATCTATTTTTGCATAACTGCCACCCTCCATAGTAAACACCGGATGTATTTTTTCTGCTTTTAAAGAATCCATACTAATTGTCATTTGCTCATTATTAAAAGCCTGTTGCATTACTTCCAGCATCTGCTTTTTGGGCACCAGGGTATATAACTTTGGGTAAGTATACTCTAACACTTTTTCTATTTGCATCGAATCGTTAAAAGCTAAAAAGTCTTTCAAACGCTGTTCTAAACTTTCGTCTTTTTGCGCCTCGGCTATTTGAGTTATTACCAGCAATAATAGTAAAAGCAGGTTCTTTATTAATTTCATAATTGTATTTCCTGTAAAAGAAGCACCACTACGGCAGATTAGCAAAAAATTTTTCAAACTGGTAAAACTTCCTATTTTTGGTCTATAAAGTTGCATAAACAACCTTTTTTAGTAAAGTCTTTTTGTTGGGCTTTGTACAAAAGTTGAAACGTGCGACGCAACGGCTGCTGAAGCATAAAATTACAGCCGGTAACAATAAAAAAATTGTGCTATGCAAGAAGCTTATATAGTAGCAGGCTACAGAACTGCAGTTGGTAAAAGTAAACGCGGAAGCTTTAGATTTACCCGCCCCGATGATTTGGCGATTGATGTTATTAAGGCATTACTGGCTACGGTGCCACAGTTAGATGTAAAACGAGTGGATGATGTAATTGTAGGTAACGCGGTGCCCGAAGCCGAACAGGGTTTGCAGGTTGGGCGTATTATTGCCGCTAAGGCTGTGGGCTTTCATGCACCAGGTATGACGGTTAACCGTTATTGCGCAAGCGGGCTTGAAACCATTGCTATAGCTACTGCAAAAATCAGAAGCGGGCAAGCCGATTGTATTATTGCAGGCGGCACAGAAAGTATGAGCCTTGTACCCACTGCTGGTTGGAAAACAGTGCCCTCTTATGCTATTGCTAAAGACGAACCCGATTATTATTTAAGTATGGGCCTTACTGCAGAAGCAGTAGCCAAAGAATATAATGTTAGCCGTGCCGATCAGGATGCTTTTGCTTATAGCTCTCACCAAAAAGCAATGAACGCAATTACCAATGGCTTTTTTAAACCCGGCATTTTACCCATTACCGTAAACGAAGTGTTTGTAGATGATAAAGGCAAACGCCAGAACCGCAGTTTTGTGGTAGATACGGATGAAGGTGTGCGGGCAGATACTTCTGTTGAAGCATTGGGCAAACTAAAACCTGCATTTTCTGCAACAGGTACGGTTACCGCAGGCAACTCCTCTCAAACCAGCGATGGGGCCGCATTTGTAATCGTAATGGGCGAGAAAATGGTGCAAGAACTGGGCTTAAAACCAATTGCCAAATTAGTGGCCTGTGCCAGCGCAGGTGTACACCCCCGCATTATGGGTATTGGCCCTATTGAAGCTGTACCCAAAGTTTTAAAGCAAGCTAATATGAGCCTGGGGCAAATAGATTTGGTAGAATTAAACGAAGCCTTTGCCTCTCAGGCGCTGGCCGTAATAAGAACCTTAGAACTAAACCCAGCTATTGTAAATATTAATGGAGGCGCCATTGCATTAGGCCACCCATTAGGTTGTACGGGTGCCAAACTAACCATACAAATAACACACGATATGAAGCGCCTCAAAAAAAAGTACGGTATTGTAACCGCCTGCGTGGGTGGCGGCCAGGGCATAGCCGGCATTATAGAGCATATAGATTAATGTAAAACTTATCAATAACAAAAGCCACTCCCCAAAAGAGTGGCTTTATTTTTTTGTTACCAGCTATACAACTATGGGCAACAGTGTTGCGGCGCTCCGTTCAACCGCAACACAATGGGCAGCGTAGTTTTACTAGGCTGCATATTTAAGCAACCAACAATTTAGCGGTGCCTTTATTCGTTTTCCACAAATTGGGGTTGTGGCCCGCATTTTGTTAAATATGGCTTAAACCTTTTGTAGTATATTCAATCTGATATTCTTAACCAAAATCGTCTCACTATGAACAGGCGAGATTTTCTGACTGCTAAACGCAAGTCTGCCCAAAAAACACCGGATAGCATTTCTCAAACAGCAAGAACACAATCTGGACTGACCCCTTATACTGGTGCCTTTGGCACAGAAGAGGTAGTGCATCTTTTAAAACGTACCATGTTTGGTGCCACCGCAGAAGATGTAACGTATTTCAAAACACGTTCGGTTACACAAGCTATAGATGAGTTGTTAAATCCCACGGCAGCACTGCCAGCACCACCGGTAAAAGACTATAATGAAACCGGCACCACCACACCAGATACCACAGTTGCACCCGGCACCACTTGGGTTAATACTTATAATACTGATGGCACCATTTCTTCAAGAAGACGTTCTTCATTTAAAAAATGGTCAATTGGAATAATGATTAATCAGGATCGGAGCATTCGTGAAAAAATGACATTGTTCTGGCACAATCACTTTGCTACTGAAACAGCTGAAATTATAGACCCTATGATTTTGTACCGGCACCATGCCCTTTTGCGTGCAGATGCGTTGGGCGATTTTAAAAAAATGGTTCGGGATGTTACTTTAGATGCAGGAATGCTTCGTTATTTAAATGGCTATTTAAATACAGCAACCGCCCCCGATGAGAATTATGCCAGAGAACTACAAGAATTATTTACAGTAGGAAAAGAAAACAATCCCAACTATACAGAAGATGATGTAAAAGCAGCAGCAAGAGTATTAACCGGCTGGAGAATTGACTATCCTAACAGCACCGGTTATTACGACAATAACCGGCACGATAAAAACAACAAACAGTTCTCTTCTTACTACAGCAATACCGTAATTACCGGCAGAAACGGCGCCACAGCCGGAGAGCAGGAATTAGATGATTTACTAAATATGATTTTTGCTAAAAGAGAAGATGTGTCTCGTTTTATAGTAAAGAAAATCTACCGCTGGTTTTGCTATTATACCATAGATGCCGCCGCTAACACAAACGTTATTGAACCACTGGCACAGTTATTAAGAGATAATAACTGGAATATTAAAGTTGTACTGGATACTTTATTAAAAAGCGAGCATTTCTTTGACCCCTTAAACAGAGGCTGCCTTATTAAAAGCCCATTGGAATTAGGGATAGCATTATGCCGAGAGTTTGATGTGAAATTCCCTAATGCTGCAACAGAATATGTAGATGCCTATAATATGTGGGATTATATTCGTGCGCAGGTAGCTACTTTTAATCAGGATTTTGCCGATCCGCCAAGCGTATCTGGCTGGCCGGCTTATTATCAGGAGCCGCAGTTTTATGAATTATGGATTAATTCAGATACACTGCCCAAACGCAACAGGTTTACAGATATCATGGTTACCACCGGCTATACCCGCAGTGGTAAAAATATTAAAATAGACCCCATTGCATTTGCAAAAAAAATGTCTAACCCCGGAGATCCTAATATTCTCATCACCGATTCATTAGCCATTTTATACCGGGTACCTTTGTCCCAAACATCTCGGGATACTATTAAGAAAAACATTTTGCTTAGCGGGCAAGACCAGGATTATTACTGGACCAATGCATGGAATGCCTATATCGCCAATCCAACCGATACGATGGCCCTGCAAACCGTAAACACACGCCTGCGCGACCTGTATAAATATTTTATGAACCTTGCCGAATATCAATTGGCATAATCTCTTAAACCAACATTTTATGAAAAGGAGAGATTTTCTACGCAGTACATTACCTACCGCTACAATTGTACCGGCTGTTATCAATGGCTTTTCGGTGAAAGCTTTTACAGCGCAGCACCCCATTGTGCAAGCCCTAATGGGTGCCACCACAGATACCGATAAGGTTTTAGTAATGATTCAGATGAATGGTGGCAACGATGGCTTGAACATGGTAATACCTATTGATGGGTATGGCAACTATGTAAATGCCCGTTCTAATATTGCCATTCCACAAAACCGTATTCTTACTTTAAGTGGTAACGATAAAACTGGCTTGCATCCTTCAATGACGGGTTTGCAAACTTTATACAATGAAGGCAAACTTTCGGTGGTGCAAGCAGTAGGTTATCCATCACCCAACTTCTCACATTTTCGTGCTACCGATATCTGGATGAGCGCCTCAGATTCTAACACGGTGGTAAACAGCGGTTGGGCCGGTCGTTACCTGGGTGTGGAGTATCCTAATTACCCCAACGGTTACCCCAACGCCACTATGCCCGATCCGTTGGCCATTCAAATTGGTTCTATAACTTCATTAACCCTTCAGGGCCCTGCGGTTAATATGGGTATGAGCATTAGTGACCCCGTAAATTTTTACAACCTTATTGATGGCGTAATTGACCCGGCTCCAGACACCCCCTGGGGAAAAGAATTAAAATACATACGCTTAATAGCACAACAAACACAACAATACGCAACGGCTATTAAAAATGCCGCCGCTGCCGTGCCCACGCAAGGGGCTTATCCATCTAACAACACCCTGGCCGATCAATTAAAAATTGTAGCCCGTTTGGTAAAAGGTGGTTTAAAAACCCGCATTTACATGGTAAGCATTGGCGGTTTTGATACGCACTCTGCACAGGTAAATACCGGAGATACTACTACTGGTAACCATGCTACTTTAATGCTGCGTCTTTCGGATGCCGTAAAAGCATTTATGGATGACTTAAAAGGCCTGGGCGTAGACGATAGAGTAGTTGGTATGACCTTCTCAGAATTTGGCCGACGCATAAAATCAAACGCCAGCATGGGTACCGATCACGGTGCTGCGGCTCCGGTATTTGTTTTTGGTAAAAATGTAAAATCGGGTGTGGTAGGTACCAACCCTGCTATACCAACCAATGCCAGCGTTAACGATAATATTCCTTTTCAATACGATTTCAGAAGTATTTATGCCTCCATACTTTCTCAATGGTTCTGTGTAAACAATACTGACCTGCAAACCGTAATGTTCAAAAATTTTCAGAACATAGCATTGTGTACAAATGGTGCCTGCGGCGCCACCGGTATAGATGATATTTACCGCGAGGCAGGCGATCAGTTAATCATTAACTATCCCAACCCATTTGTACAGTCTACCAAGGTTACTTTTAAAACAAAAGGCGGGCATACACTTGTGCATGTAATAGATACCCTGGGTCGTTCCATCAGAACATTAACTGATAAAGAATACACCCCCGGTGTGTTTAATGTAGATTTTGACAGTAGCGGTTTACCACCCGGCGTTTATTATGTACGCCTGCAAAACGGCGCCATACAGCAAGTACGCTCTATGCTAAAAGTTAGGTAAACAACCCAACAATAATATACAAACCCTGCAAATGCAGGGTTTTTTTTATGGTACCAGCAGGCGTGTTTCATAGCAGCATCCTTGCGTCGCACACTTCAGCAGCAACACTTCCTGCAACCTATAACCTGTAACGTATAACCTGCTGTAAACAGAAAGCTGTTTTTATACAAGCGCCACATCTTATCTTTACGGCCATGCAAATAGTTAAAGCCACTTATTTAATCAGCAGCCCAGACTTTACCCAATGCCCCGTGGCCGACAGGCCTGAGTATGCCTTCATTGGTCGCAGCAACGTAGGTAAATCATCTGTCATCAACATGCTTTGCAATAACCAAAAGCTGGCAAAAACGTCTGCATCACCAGGTAAAACACAACTCATCAATCATTTTGAAATAGGTTCGGTAGCAGATAAAGCGGTTAATAATTATAACCCCACCAAATGGTACCTGGTAGATTTACCGGGTTATGGTTATGCTAAAGTATCGCAGCGAGACCGCCGCCGCTGGGAGCAGATGATAGAAAACTACCTGCGCAAAAGAGAAAACCTTAGTTTAATTTTTGTATTAATAGACAGCCGGCACGAGCCGCAGAAAATAGATCTGGACTTCATCAACCAATTAGGCAGTTGGGAAATACCCTTTGCTCTAATTTTTACCAAGGCCGATAAAGAGAATCAGCGTGTAGTGGCTGCCAACGTAAAAGCCTTTCATGCCAAAATGAGGGAAACCTGGCAGTTTTTACCCCAACACTTTGTAACCAGTGCGGTAAAAAAACAAGGCCGCGATAAAATACTGGGCTTTATTGAAGAGATGAATAAAGGAATATTGAGTAAGCAAAATGTTATTGGTTGAATTTTATAGCTTTTTACTTTTTTACCATTTTGCACAGCAGGCGCCCATTGCGGCGATTGGCGGATAAGGCGCATGGCTTCTTCATCAATAGTAAACTCTACTGATTTTACCATTTCTATATCTTCAATATTACCTTCTTTATCTACAATAAACTGTATCCGC
>REAR01000266.1 GCA_004295245.1 Sphingobacteriales bacterium
GTGTTTCTAAAAACCCGGTTTCAGAAATTGGCGGGCAGCGGCGTTATACTTTTTTAACCACCGGCCAGCAAACATTATTTCAGCGTTGCTATGCTGAAAGTGGTTACCATGATTTTGCTGTGGGTTATTGTGCACCTGGCCCTAATGCGTTTGTACAATGCGAATCTGTTTTACCATATAGCTTTAGCGGCAACATTGATAGTTGGTCAAGCGGAGTATTATTTGATGTGGTAAATGTAGATGGCAATGCATTACGCTACGGTAACCGTGGCCAGGATGGGAACGGTGCAGGTTGGGCGGCAGCAAACAGTGTATTTTGGAATTGTACTGCTGCAAGAATAGATTGTTATAAACCACCTACAGCACAAAATTATGCTTTTGGCAGTTGGGCACAGTTTAGTGGCGATGGCTATTGGGGAGAATCGAATAACACCATTACACCACGCAGTTTATTTTATCAGCAATTAAAAGAAAGATTAAATAAGGATGTGGATGCACAGGTGCAATTATTATTTGTGCCAACAGAAGCCAGCAGCAGCCCTTCTGTTGAGGTGGCGCAGCAGCTAACTAAGGAAGCATTAAAGCCACGAATGCCGTTGAAGGAATGGATTGAAACAGCCGGAAAAAGAAATATCATCAGCACTACAGCAAATGGTATTGAAACTATAGATGCAATAGGAATAAAAAAAGCAACAATACCAGTTGCGGCACCAGTCCTTCAAATAAAAAATGGCTGGCTGGTAAGAGGTGATGAAATTCAAACAGGCAAACGCACTAATGTACAATGGTGGAGTGGCGGCTTACAGCCAAAAGATATTAATATTGATGAAGTGGTGAGTGAAATGAAAACAACGAACACTATTGCTTTAGAACACAATTATGGTTTGTGGTACGACAGAAGAAGAGACGACCACGAAAGAATAAGAAGAATGAATGGTGAAGTATGGCCGCCTTTTTATGAGCTTCCATTTGCAAGAAGCGGTATTGGCACTGCGTGGGATGGATTGAGTAAATATGATTTAACAAAGTACAATAAGTTTTATTGGAGCCGGCTAAAGCAATTTGCAGATTTAGCCGACCAGAATGGTTTGGTACTGGTGCATCAAAATTACTTTCAGCATAACATTATAGAAGCTGGGGCACACTATGCAGATTTTCCTTGGCGCACGGCAAATAATATTAATAACACGGGTTTTGCAGAACCGGTTAATTATGCCGGTGATAAAAGAATATTTTATGCCGAACAGTTCTATGATTTATCAAACCCGGTAAGAAGGGAACTACATAAAAAATACATTCGCCAATGTTTAAATAATTTTAAAGATAACAGCGGTGTGTTACAATTGATATGCGAGGAGTTTACCGGTCCGCTGCATTTTGTACAATTTTGGTTAGATGAAATTGCGGCGTGGGAAAAAGAAACCGGCAAACATCCTTTAATTGGGTTAAGTGTAACGAAGGATGTGCAGGATGCTATTCTGGCGGATGTTAAGCTGAGTGAAATTGTAGATATCATCGATATTCGTTATTGGCATTATCAGGCAGATAGTACGGCCTACGAACCAAAAGGTGGACAAAATTTAGCACCCAGGCAACATGCAAGATTATTAAAACCAAAGAAAAC
>REAR01000214.1 GCA_004295245.1 Sphingobacteriales bacterium
ATTTATGGTTAATTCAAATGCAGGGTCCCATTGGTTGGGGCTATTGGTGGCTGTTACAACCACGGGCGGCTGAGGAGTGGCTGCAGAAACCCAGTTGCTACTTTGTAGTTGCGCTCCGCTATTAGTAACTATTAAATAAGCAATGTCTTTAAACTGGCTGGCCAATTGCATACATGCTTCAACCGATAATACATTAAAGGCAGTAGCCAAAGCACCGGCATTGGTGGCATTGCTTGCAATTACCGTGGCGGATTGCACACCGCTGGCAGGCATACCCGTTGCGGGGTTAATGATATGTGAGTACCACTGATTGTTTATTAAATAACCTCTGCGGTAATTACCGCTGGTGGCTACAAATTGGTTTTGCACTTTAATAATGTCTAATGCCGCATCATTAACGGCGTTGGCCTGCGGGTTGGTAATGCTGATGGTTTCAGCATTATTGCCTCTTACCAATATATCTCCGCCAATATTCATTACCACCTGCTGTAAGCCGGTGACGGCCATAACTTTTTCTGTGGCTTTGTTAATGATATAACTTTTTACAAAAGTATTAAGCACCAGAGGAACGTTGGTAAGGTGCGTAACGGTACGATTTTTATAATCTATTGCCCAGTGTTGCTTGTTGGCTGTTGTTACTGCTGCCTGCAATGCTGCTGCTGAGGGCATTACCTGTGCAGTTGCCGCATTTTTCCAAAGCTGACTGATGGTTTCAAAAGCAGGGTTAATGGCGCCATTGGTGTTATTCTTCCACGCATCAAACAATTGCAGTACTTCTATTAGTTCTGGTGAAGTTTTAACGGGTGTGTTTTGGGTGCGCATCCATTGACTGAACTCGCTTTCTGCATCGTAGGCACTTAATATTTTTGAAAGGCGCTCTATTTCTTTGAGGGCTATTTTTTCTGCCAGTGCAGCTTTTTTGGCGCTACTGGTTTGCAGTTTCATTTCAAAAGAAGTGCCCAATACATTTTCAAATTGAGAGGAATAGGTTTGAGTTTTGGCAGGGGCTGGCTTGGTATTGTTTGCCCACAACTGAACTGCCATTAAAACGGCTACAGTTATGAATAATAATTGACGGAATGATTTTAAAAAACGATTCATGGCTTTCTTAAATTTTAAAATATGCGGGTTGTAAATTATTAAAAATATGCAAACGCCTGTGCAGGTATTGCATACAAACCTTAAACCTAAAGATAATAGCTGCCAGCCCGCCACAAATGCGACGAAAGGGAGAAAATTGGCTACGAATGGATGCTTCAATAAATTTTAAATAACAGAACGCTTTGCAAGAGTTAAAAATCCAGCTTGATAAGATAGCGTACACAAGAGATAGCATAAAAAAGCCAGCATTGCTGCTGGCTTTTTGCTCCCCCTGCTGGACTTGAACCAGCGACCCTCTGATTAACAGTCAGATGCTCTAACCAACTGAGCTAAGGAGGAATACCTTTCCGCTTTTAACGGAGCGCAAAAATAGGGATTTTTACGTTTGAACAAAATCTAAACTCAAAATTTTTAGGCTTTATTTTTTGCAAGGGTGCAATACTTTGATAAATCAAGGACACACTGCCAAAATTGTTGCCCAAATAACTAAAAGATGAACCGAGCGTGGCAACGGCTGCTGCTATGAAATACCATTGCTGGTTTCATTAAAATAACCCCAAAAAATTAGCCTCTTCCATGCCCACATAAATACCATCTTGCCGCTTTTCTACCGGCCAGTGTTTTAGGTAATAGCCTTCTCCGCTTGTGTTACGGCCGCTTTGCAGGCTAAACTTATAGCGGTGCAGGGGGCATACCACTTGGCCCAGCACATCTATAAAACCTTGCGCCATTAGGCCGCCGGCATGCGGACATTTATGCGCAAATGCAAACAACTGTTGCTGGTGCCGCCCAATGCATATGTTTTTTTGGTTTACCAGCGCCACAGCTATATTGTTGGCGGCAAAGGCAAGATCGGTTTCAAAATCGGCCACCTTAAACCACTGGTATTTTTTTGTTGGCATACCGCTGGGTTTAATAAAAGTATTCTGATTTGTAGGGGTAGCGCACCTGGTATTGGTGGCGCACTTTATTTAAAATGGTAGCCCTTAATGTATCAATATTTCTTTTTTCTGTGGCGGCCACAAACACACAATTGCCCAGCAGTTCGTTCTGCCAGCGTTCTTTTAACTCTGCTAATATCTGTTGCTTTATCTCGTCTTCCAGCCAGGGGTCAAACGTGTGCTGCTCGTAAATATCCATTTTATTAAAAATGGTAATTACCGGTTTATCGTATGCTTTTAGTTCTTGCAGGGTTGTTTGCACCACCTTAATATGATCTTCGTATTGCGGGTGGCCAATATCCACCACATGCAGTAATATATCGGCTTCACGCACTTCATCTAATGTGCTTTTAAAACTTTCTACCAGATGGTGGGGCAGCTTGCGTATAAAACCTACCGTATCGCTTAACAAAAACGGGGTGGCTTCAAACACCACTTTGCGGGTGGTGGTATCTAAGGTGGCAAACAATTTATTTTCTGCAAACACATCACTCTTGCTAAGCAGCGTCATTAAGGTAGATTTGCCCACGTTGGTATACCCTACCAATGCCACCCGTATAAATTCGCCCCTGTCTTTCCGTTGCGTAAAAGATTGCTTATCTATTTCTGCCAGGCGCTTACGCAGCAAAGAAATTTTTTCTCTTACAATACGCCGGTCTGTTTCTATTTCTGTTTCACCGGGGCCACGGGTACCAATACCGCCTCCCAAACGTTCCAGATGCTTCCACATACCTCGCAGGCGTGGTAAAATATATTGGTATTGCGCCAGCTCTACCTGTGCTTTTGCCTGTGCTGTTTTAGCACGGCGGGCAAAAATATCCAGTATCAGGTCTGAGCGGTCAATAACTTTCAGGTTCAGTTCTTTTTCAATATTAGAAATCTGGCTGCCACTTAACTCATCATCAAATATCAGCAGTCCAATATCGCGGCCATCGGTATATCTTTTTATTTCTTCCAGCTTGCCTTTACCAACAAAAGTGCGGCTATCCGGGTGTGGCAGTTTTTGAGTAAATCGTTTTACAGCAGTGGCGCCGGCTGTTTCTGCTAAAAAAGCCAATTCATCCAGGTATTCATGCACCTGTATTTCTGTCTGATCTTTTTGTACCAGTCCTACTAAAACAGCTTTCTCTTCTTTTTGAATGATATTCTTCTTATCCAGCAAATTTGTAAAGTTTTAAGGCACAAAAATAAACAAGCTTTCTGTAGAGCCGGGTATTATTTTGTTATCAGCAGCAAAACGCTATGCAGCAGCCGTTGCCACGCTCGTTTCATCTTTTAGTTAATAATTAAACAGGGTTCATTAATTTTAATGCCACAAAATAATACTATGCCATCCTTACAAGAAAAAAGAAACTTTATTGAACATGATTTTGTTGCCTTATTGAAAACCGGCAACGAGCAAAGTATTGCCTTGTGGGGGCGTATGAGCTACCGGCAAATGGTAGAGCATATGGTACTTATTTTTAAAAATGCCAACGGCTCACTACCCTCACCAAAAATTATTACGCCAGCAGAGAAGCTGCCCGCCCTGCGTGAATTTATTTACAACGATAATGAATTAAAAGAAAACACTAAATCTCCGGCCCTGCCCGATGAACCACTGCCACTACGCTACCCCAGTTTACAAGCGGCTTTAGATAAACTGGAAAAAGAAATACAACTCTTTATGCAGGCGTACGATCAAACACCGGGGCTTACCATACTCAATCCTGTTTTTGGTTATCTCAGTTATGAAGATGCCATCCATTTTCAATATAAACATACCCGTCATCATGCCCGCCAGTTTCGTTTAATAGACTCATTTGCCCGTTGAATTTTTATCCAAAAAACAACAGTCAAACTAAAATTAGCAAAAACCCTTACTAAGGTTATAACTTATCTTTTAGCCCTCACAAATACCTGTTATTTTACTTTTAAAGCTTTACCCAACGCACTACTTTAGTGTTGTCGTTATCCAATATCATACTGAAAAAAAGACCCATTATCCATTGAAAAAAAAATCCACTATCCATTAAAGAAACCAATCCATTATCTGTTGAAGAAACCACCATCTCATCCTTTGAAAAACCAATGGTAATCGAACCTCAAAAAGTTCTGGTTCAACATCCTTAGAAACAAACCACCCCCAGGCCTATGAAGACTAGGGGGTTTTTTTTATGCTAATTGCTACCTCAACATAAAATGGGTAACAGACAGTTGGTCGGTTACCCATTTGCTTTTTAAAAACTATTCTCTTTATAAACTCACCGGCAGTTTTACCAGGTCATCATCCCAAGTAAACACCACATTCAGCCCGCCATTATTTTTTTCAAAATAAATAGTAAAGGCTTCTACCAGTTCTGTAATTTTTTGCACGGCTACCGTTTGCCTTACCACATCTTTTTTACTATCATATTTAAATGCACCCCAAATATCAGTGTCGCGGTTTAATATAATGGTCCATTGTGTGGGTGTGGGTATGCAATACAACGTATAGCGGCCTTTCTTAATTTTTGTAGTACCAATTTTTACATCTTTAAAAAATTCTATTTCAGTAGCTTCATTAGCACCCAGGCGCCATACTTTATTATACTCTAACAATTCACCAAACACAAGCCGCCCATTTTTTTGGGGCCTGCTATATACTACACGGGCCACAACAGGTTCATTGGCCTTGTCTTGTATTTTTAATATGGGGTAATTAACCGGGTAATAACTTACATCCATCGGAGATTTGTCCATTGCCGGCACTTTTGATTGTCCGTTTTGCCCCATCGTTGTAAACTGCATCAATAAGGCAACGCAAATTGCTGATAAACCACGCATAGTATCTGATTGTTTCAGCAAAAATAAGTTTTCAAAATAGTATGCACACCGGTTTTATGCCCAATGGTATAATTTTTATGCAAAAGCGCCTGCATATTTACATCTTGTTAACTTAGCAGCCATAAATAAAATACCGTTTTCATGAACTTACTGTTAGACCAACAACTATTTATTGTAGGTGGCGCCAGTTCTGGCTTTGGTAAAGCCATTGC
>REAR01000118.1:0-7914 GCA_004295245.1 Sphingobacteriales bacterium
AAAATAATTGCCATTGAAAACGGCAAAAAAGTATATACCAAAATATTTGTGGTTATAATTATGCTTGCTACTACAGATATTATTTTTGCCATAGATTCTATTCCGGCGGTATTTGCAATTTCTCAAAACCCATTGGTTATTTATACTTCTAATATTTTTGCAGTGCTGGGCCTGCGCTCTTTGTTCTTTTTATTAAAAGGTGCAGTCAACAAATTCAGTCACCTGCAACAGGGCATTGCCATTATACTGGTATTTATTGGCGTTAAAATGCTGATAGAGATTTTTCACATTAAAGTGCCGGTATACATTTCATTGGTGGTAATTATAACCTGTATTGTGGCTTCTATTTTATACTCTATACAGGTTTCTCAGAAAAATGATGAAAGCCAGTAAGAATAAGTACATTAGTTTACATTATTAAAATGAACGGCTGTGTATACAATAGAACAGGTAGCAGGTATTGTAAAAGGAAAATTGCAGGCTGCGGACAATAGCGCTGTTATTGAGCATTTATTATTAGATAGCCGAAAACTGGTTTTTCCGGCCAATACATTATTTTTTTCCATTAAAGGGCCCCGCCGCGATGGACACCAATACCTGCAAGAATTGGTTGATAAAGGCGTTACTAATTTTGTAATACACGAAGCAGCTACCGTACAATTACCAACTACAGTAAATATTTTAGTAGTTAAAGATACACAGGTGGCTTTGCAAGCACTGGCAGCCTACCACCGCAAACAATTCAACTATCCGGTAATTGGCATAACAGGCAGCAATGGAAAAACTATTGTAAAAGAATGGCTCAACCAATTGTTAGCTGCTAAATATGCCATTGTACGTAGTCCAAAAAGTTATAACTCGCAAATAGGTGTTCCGCTTAGTGTATGGCAAATGAGTACTCAATACAGGCTGGGTATTTTTGAAGCAGGCATTTCTCAAAGCGGAGAAATGGAAAAATTAGAAAAAATCATTCAACCTGAAATTGGAATATTTACCAACGTAGGCGACGCACACAGTGAAGGTTTTTTAAACAGCCGGCAGAAAGTAAAAGAAAAACTGCAACTATTTAAACATGCTAAAACGCTTATTTATTGCAGCGATTATCCGGAAATAAATGAAGGCGTGGCCGATTTGGTGCAACGTTTACGCAACGATACCGACAATAAAATTAATCTCTTCAGCTGGAGTATTAAAGTTGATGCTACTTTAAAAATTGTATCACTTTTAAAAGATGAGCAGCATACTTACATAACAGCACTTTATCATAATGAGGAGGTATCGCTGAAAATTCCGTTTACGGATGACGCGGCTATGGAAAACGCCATCAATTGCTGGTGCTTACTATTGCATTTAAATATTGATAGTAATTACATTGAACAACAAATGGCACAGCTGGCGCCGGTTGCCATGCGTTTAGAGCTGAAAAAAGGCATCAACAATTGCTCAATTATCAATGATAGCTATTCGGCAGATATCAGCTCTTTTAAAATTGCACTAGACTTTCTGGCACAACAACAACAGCATAGCCGTAAAACAGTAATACTTTCAGATATTTTGGAGAGTGGCAAAACTGATAAACAGTTGTATGAAACTGTAGTAAAGCTGCTGCTGCAAAAAAACATTAGCCGATTTATAAGTATAGGGGCACAGTTATACCGCCAACGCAGTTTATTCAACGGTATTCCTTCTTTAGAAGTACATCATTATGAAACCATGGATGCTTTTAAAAAAGATTTTTACAATTTGAGTTTTCATAATGAAACCATTTTACTGAAAGGTGCCAGAATTTTTGCGTTTGAAAAAATAGTAACCCTGCTGGAACAAAAAATGCATCAAACGGTTTTAGAAATTAACCTTACCGCATTACAACACAACCTAAAACAATACCAGCAAATACTGCAGCCACATACCAAAATTATGGCTATGGTAAAAGCATTTTCTTATGGCAGCGGCAGCTATGAAATTGCCAACTTTCTGCAGTTTCAAAAAATTGATTACCTCGCTGTAGCCTATGCAGATGAAGGTGTGGAGCTGCGCAAAGCCGGCATCAGTCTGCCCATAATGGTAATGAATGCAGAGCTAACTACTTTTCATTTGTTAACCCAGTTTCAATTAGAGCCGGCACTTTATTCTTTTGAAATACTGCAAGCCTTTAACCAGTTTTTAGAAACTGAAAATTACAACAACTTTCCAGTTCATATAGAACTAGAAACCGGTATGAACCGCCTCGGTTTTTTAACCGCAGATGCGGGTGCAGTAGCATTAGCCATTGTAAACAGTAATTGTAAAGTGCAATCTGTATTTTCTCATTTAGCCGCCAGTGAAGACCCAAAGCAAGATGCGTTTACAAAGCAACAGGCATGGCTTTTTGGTGAAGCATGCGAAACCCTGAAACTGCAATTGGGCTATTCTTTCATTAAACACATTAGCAATACTGCAGGCATTAGCCGCCACCCAAACCTGCAGTTAGATATGGTACGCCTGGGCATTGGCATGTATGGTATTGACGCTAACCCACAATTAAACCTAAAAGAAACCACTACTTTAAAAACCACCATTGCACAAATTAAGCACTTGCGTGCCGGAGAAAGTGTAAGCTATGGGCATACGGCCATTGTTAAACGAGATAGTGTTATTGCAACAGTGCGGCTGGGCTATGCAGATGGCTATAACCGCCGCTTTAGTAATGGCATTGCACAAATGCTTATAAAAAATAAACCTGCCGCCACTATTGGTGTGGTGTGTATGGATATGACGATGCTGGACATTACCGATATGCCCGGCATAAAAGAAGGCGATGAAGTAATTGTTTTTGGTCCGCAGCTTTCAGTAAAACAATTAGCTCAATGGGCCGGCACCATCCCCTACGAAATTATGAGTAGCATCTCTCAACGCGTAAAGCGTGTTTACTACGAAGAATAATTTTTTGTAACCAGCATTTATATTTCAATTGAACAGTGTTGCGTCGCACACTTCAGCACAAGTGTGCGACGCAACGATGCTGCTGCTTGCACTGCTGCTGGCAACAAAAAAGAGCCGCACTTATATAGTGCGGCTCTTTTGCTATTTTACTTACAAGCATTAAAACACCTGCAAACGTTTTATATTTATTACTGCATTTACAGCTGGCGCATCATTGGCCTCTACAAATTTTATTAAGCCCTTGTCTTTAGCAAACCATGCATCAATCTTATAAAGTACGGTTTCTGTACCCAATGCGGTTATTGAGTAAACGCGTCTTACTTTAATTACGTTTTGAAATGTTATCCCCCCTACAGTAGCCGTTGCCCCTACTTCAAGTAAGGTGAATTTTTCCTTAGCAGTTACTGCCTGCCCGGCAATTGTTCCGGCAATTTCTTTTAACCATGTAGAACCTGCAGGTACATTATCTTTTAAGAAAGTTATTTCATAACTACCAGGATTATCAAGCGGGAAAGGATTGTTAGCCGGTTCAATATATTCATAATACTCGCCGCTGGCTTTACGGTAATAGCCACTATCTGCCTGATCGTAAGTAAATATTGAATAGGTTTTGGTATTGAAAACTTTTGAAGTACCCGTGCTTAATACATAGGTTGAGTCTGCCAGCGCAACACCTTCTTCTAAATACGTCCAATTAGAATTAGCTGTTGTTGGAAAATAATCTCCCGTGGTTGGCAAAACAAAAGACACCTGTACTTTGGTACATGTATTGGCAATAACTGTAACGGTACCAATAATAGAATCTCCGTTAGAGCATAGTGCTTTGTACGTATAAGAGCCTGCCGCAAGGTTTAAAGAAACTGTACCTGCAACACCACAACTGGCAGGTTCTACTGGTGTAAATGTTGAAATGGTACCACTGTTGCTGCCAATGGTTATAGCAATAGGAGATGAACTGGTAGCCCCACAACCCTGTTTGCTCCAAAACATTACATCTCCTTTACTGGTGGCTGCAGTTGTATTTTTAAGCTTTCCATTAAACTTGCCATCAGTAATTGTTTTTATAGCACCAGTAGAGTCAATTACTTTACCGGCAAATGTGCCGCTTACGCTGGCTGAGTCTATTTTTGTAATTACAACAGAAAACTCTCCAATAGCAGTTTGATCTACTTCGTACAGCGTTTTACCATTTCTGGTATAAGTAAAATTAGAGTTAGGGTTACTATAAGTTCCGGCCTTAATATCGCCAACAGAATACACTTCAATGGTAATAGCGTCTTTTTTATCACTAGTGGTACCTTCTACTATAAGGTAGTTAATGCTACCTACTTTTGTAATAAAAGCGGTATCAACCGGACCGGCAAAAGAATTGGTACCTTCTTTAAAGGCCCACTCTGTACCTGTTGCCCCATTTTTAGGAACTTCTTTACTGTACTCTTTCTGGCAACTTACCAGCAATGCAGTAATTGCAAACAAAGAAAATAACGACTTTACCAGCTTCATTGTAACAAGTGTTTTAATTTTCAAAGGTTTACTGCCACTTTTTAAGTAAGCAGTTTCAACTTTTAAGGGGTTGATTGTGCTGCATATGGGTACGAAGTAAAAACTGAAAGGGTTGGGCAATAAGCGGCTGGTTTTTAGCAGACAGTGCACTAAGAAACCTGCGTATTATCATTTACCGGGGTATTTGTTTCAACGCTATTGGCCCCGACCTCTTTCTTATTTTTAAAAAAACGCTTTTGAAACAGTAAAATTGTAATAACCCCAACAGATATAGCGGCATCTGCTATATTAAACACGGCGTTAAAAAAAGTAAACCGCTCACCTCCCCAAAAAGGTATCCAACCGGGTAGTTGTTTGTCTTTAATAATGGGGAAATAAAACATATCTACCACCTTGCCGTGTAAAAAGCTGGCATACCCTTTTTGAGGAAACATTTTAGCCACATGAAAATGGGTGCTTTCTTCAAAAATCAGCCCATAAAACATACTGTCAATTAAGTTGCCCAAAGCACCGGCAAAAATGAGGCCTGCACAAATAATAAACCCTTTATGGTATCGCTGCCTAATAAAACTTCTTAAAATAAAAACACCCGCAATAACTGCTATCAGTCTAAACAAGGTTAGTGCAATTTTACCCCACTCGCCACCAAATTTCCAACCCCAGGCCATGCCATCATTTTCTGTAAAAGATATCTGGCACCAGTCTCCTCCAAATGGTCTTATGCCGCGGTCATACGGTGTTAACATGGTATGGTATTCGTTCCAATCATCAGTAATGGGCATATGCGTTTTTACCCAAATTTTTAATGCCTGGTCTGCTGCAATAACCAATACAATAATTAAAATCAAAGTACGTGCCTTCATCTGCATTTTATTGAGTGGCAAAGATAACAGATTATAACGCTGCTTGCCCCTTTGCAAAAGAGATAATATGATTGTAACCAGCCGCAGTACAAAGGGCAGCAGCCGTTGCCACGCTCGGTTCAACAGCTGTACTCGCATCAGCTGTATTCAATCAATACCTCCTCTTTTTTATACTAAAAAAGGCTGCCTTACAGCAGCCTTACCAATTCAGATTTTTCTATAGATATCAGTTATTCTTTAACCAGTTTGGTTCTTTCGGTTGTTTTATCAGCATATATAACCTGTAACGTATATACACCCGCTTTTAAACGGCCAACACTTAGTTCAATAGTATTGGTGTTAATAGCCAAAGGCACTTGTAATACCAATTGGCCGGTTTGGTTATATATGGTAATACCTGTAATGGTTTTAGCATTTTGCAAACTAACCACATCTTTGGCCGGATTAGGGTACATAAGCAATGCATTGTTTTTTCCAAAAACCAACCTGCGTACGGGCAGGTATTGAAATTTACCATCCATATCAACCTGCTTTAACCGATAATAATTTACACCATTAACAGGTTGTGTATGCGTAAAATTATAACTGCCACCGTTGATATTATTTTGTGCAGCAACCGCACCAATTTCGTTCCATGCAATGCCGTCTATACTGTGTTCTGCAATAAATTCTTTATTGTTGTTTTCATTAGCTGTGTTCCATTGTAAAAGAACGGCATTTTCTTTTTTGCTTACAAAAAAACTAACCAATTGAACAGGCACTGCACCAGCCGGCGCCTTAGTTAAAGTAATTTCATCAATGGCGTAATCGTTACCAATATCCTGTGTAGTGTTATTGTGCAGGCCGATGCTTGCTGTTGTATTGGCACCAGAGTTCCAGGTAAAAATATAACGGGTCCAACTATTATTACCCTCTCCTGCAGGAGATACGGCAGCGCCTAAAGCAACTCCATTAATTTTTGCCACCACCTGTGCTGCCTGGTAGGTAATTTGGTTAGCCATATAAAAACTAAAAACATAATTGGTGTTTGGGGTTACGGTTACTGCTGTTGTGTTTTCCCAAATCTTAGCATCGGCGGTAAAGCTGCAACCACCGTTTGCATTGGTATAACCAACCAAAAAACGTCCGCCATCTGTTCCAGTGGCGTCTCTGTTAATATTTTCTGTGCCATTAGTTATTATACCGTTGCCACAATTAAAATTATTGCGTGTATAAGAAGCAGCAGCATTAAAATTGCTGGGCTCTGCATTAAAATGCTCAGCAAACAAAGTATCACTATTTATGCAGCTTGCTTTTACTGTAATATTTATAGGGCTGGGGCTCCAATCGCTCCAGGCACTGCTGCTGTTTCTTTTAAACCTAACACGGTACTGGCCAGCTTCTGTAGCAGTATACTCATTGCTGTTTGCACCATTTATAGTTATAAAACCACTTCCGGTATTTTTTTGCCATTCATAGTTGTTAAACCCACTGCTAACCCCCATGCGGGCATTAATGGTTGTGCCAGGGCAAAATTTATCGTTACCAAAATACAAAAGCGGCTGCGCTTTGTGCGCATTGTTCCAAAAACGGCTAAGCATGTATTGGCCGTTTGCATAGGTTTGATCCCAATGCCTAAACCAAACCGAGTGATACTCATAGCCATAATACTGGTGTTGCATAATGCCGCCTGCCTTTACATATTCGCTAACAAAACTATTTACATCATTGGGCCATGGGTTACCATCTAAACCACCGTTTGCCTCCCAAATTGGTATATATTTTAAATCATTTACAGCACCAGCAAACCCATTAATAAACACAGGTGATGAGGGTATGGCTGTAGCCGTTCTTTGAGGGTATGCAGAAGCATAAGCCATGGTGCCATAGCCTCCAGAAGAAAGACCCATAACAATTAAACGATCCGGGTCGGCGCTGTTATATTTCTGCAGTGTGTCTATAATCTCATTGATTCTAGGAAAATGCTGACCGCCCCAAACACCATCCCGTTGCTGTGGAAATAGCAAAAAACCATTCCACTCTCCATAGTTTATTCTTTCTTCAAAAGTTCTGCCACCCCATTTTAACTGGTATTCGTTATCGTAAATACCATTACCCCCTTCTGCTATACCATGCAAAAACAAAGCAACCGGATATTTGGTTCCGGGAGTATAGTTATTGGGAAAGCGTAGCCGAAACACCAGACCATTCCATATATAACACTTGTAGTTATTTGTGTTCCATGTAATATCTGGAGAGGTAGACCGCACCCATTTTGCCATTACTCCATTTGCGGGTACTGTTGGGTTGGTTGCGCTTCCGGAAGGTGCACCACTGTTATATGTGTACACTACATCATTGGGGTTAAAAACGTTTTGTGCCTGGGCTTTAAAACTTGCTACCAGAGAAAAAGCCATTACCAGTGTAAAGAACAATCGCATAGGTTCCGTGTGTTTTTTTCAATAAAGTGGATGATAAAAGTATAGGTACAGAATAACGATAAACGCTTCAGGCTTTAAAAAGGAGGTTGGACTGAATTTTCTGAATATGGTATAGGCAGGTAAGCACCTACTGATTTCAAAAACTATTCCAAAATGTTAAAAAGGTAAATTGTTTTAGTAAGATATAATCAACAACTGGGGGAATG
>REAR01000118.1:7919-24091 GCA_004295245.1 Sphingobacteriales bacterium
GGTAGTTTATGGTTGTTCTTCCATACCTTCTAGTTTGTTTAAGCCCAATTTTTCTACCGCTATTTGGGCTGCAACCTGCGAAGCATCTTTTTTATTATATGCTTTGCCTTGTGCTATCAGCTCTCCATTAACAACGGCACCTACTGTAAACAACCTGCGGCCGCTTTCTATTCTTTCTTCCAGTGTTTCAAACTCAAGATTTTTGCCATTTTTATTGGCCCAGCCATAGAGTTTGTTTTTGTGGTTAATTTCCAGGTTTTCTAAATCATCCATAAAAAGATGGGGTAATATTAAGCGTTCTATTACCCAGCGTTTGGTTTTTCTATACCCTTTGTCTAAATAAACGGCACCTACAACAGCCTCCAGGGTATTACCAAATATTTGGCTCATGCGCAGGCTGCTGTCAATTCTATTAAACTGGGTTATTTTTTTAAGCCCCATTTTAATGGCAATATCATTTAGCGTGGCACGGTTTACCATTTTGCTGCGCATTTCTGTAAGAAATCCTTCTTCTTTGTAGGGGTATTTTTTGTATAAAAAATCGGCTACTATGCCGCTAAGAATGGCGTCTCCTAAATACTCCAGTCTTTCATTGTTCTGATCGGCGCTGTCTTTTACTGAACGGTGGGTGAGTGCATGCCTGTATAGCGATGTATTGCTGGGCGAAAAACCCAAAACATTGCGCAGTTGTTTTTTAAATGAAGGCGCTTTATCTTCTTTGGCAATAAATCGGTCTAAAAATCCCACAATGTGTTTTTACTTTTTTTTGAGTGCTGCATTTAATAATACTTTGGTTGCCATTTGTACTGCGGTAAAAGTGCTTGCGACGCAACGATGATGCCCGGGGTACTGGTGCTGGTACCAAAATAACTATTAACTACCTACAACAACTTTTATGCGGCTGTTGCTTGTTTAACGAAAATACTATATTAAAATTTTACAGTTTTAGGCCGGGTATTTTTTTACAATTACGGCGGCGTTGTGGCCTCCAAAACCAAACGTGTTGCTAAGGGCGGCACGTACGGTTCTTTGTTGTGCTTTGTTAAATGTAAAATTCAGTTTAGGGTCAAGGGTGGGGTCGTCTGTAAAATGGTTAATGGTGGGGGGTACCACGTTGTGAACAACACTCATAATACAGGCAATGGCTTCTATTACCCCGGCAGCACCTAAGCAATGCCCGGTCATAGATTTTGTTGCACTGATGTTTATATTGTAAGCATGTTCTCCAAATACGTCGGTAATTGCTTTTGCTTCAGCGCCATCTCCCAGCGGGGTTGATGTGCCGTGTGTATTGATGTAATCAATATCTTCTGGTTTCATACCAGCATCATCTAAGGCAGCAAACATTACATTTTTTGCCCCCAAGCCATCGGGGTGTGGTGCTGTTATATGATGGGCATCTGCAGTAGCGCCGCCGCCGGCAATTTCACAATAAATTTTAGCACCACGGGCAAGGGCACTTTCCAAAGTTTCTAAAACCAAAACGCCCGAGCCTTCTCCCATAACAAAACCATCGCGGTCTTTATCGTAGGGGCGGCTGGCTGTTTTGGGGTCATCGTTTCTTTCACTCATTGCCTTCATGGCGTTAAAACCGCCCACACCAGCTTCGCTAATTACAGCTTCGCTGCCGCCTGTTAATATAATATCTGCTTTGCCTAAGCGTAGCAGGTTATATGCTTCAATAATTGCGTTGGTGCTGCTGGCGCAGGCACTTACAACGGCAAAATTGGGGCCGCGTAAATTATGACGCATAGATATTTGCCCTGCGGCAATATCTAATATCATTTTAGGAATAAAAAAGGGATTAAAACGGGGAGTACCATCGCCCTTGGCAAACTCAGTAACCTCGTTTTGAAAAGTTATAAGCCCACCGATGCCGCTGGCAAAAACAACGCCCACTCTATCTGGGTTAATATTTTCTTTGTTAAGGCCGGCATCTGCCATTGCCTGATCGCTGGCTACCAATGCAAATTGTGTAAAGCGGTCAATTTTGCGGGCTTCTTTTCTATCCATCCATTGGGTGGGGTCAAAATTTTTTACCTCGCAAGCAAACCGCGTTTTAAATTTAGTGGCATCAAACAATGTAATCATGTCTGCGCCAGAAACACCGTTAACCAGGTTATTCCAGGTTTCAGATAAGCTGTTACCCACAGGGGTTAACGCTCCAATACCGGTTACTACAACCCTTTTTAATTCCATATGGTGATCAGGAATAAATGAAGAAATAAATCCGCCTTCTTATTGCTTACGCTTTCGAAAGGCGGATTGTTCGTTGGTTCCTATAAAAAGGAAAATTGTTCTTACTTGGCGTGTTCTTCCAGGTAAGCGACAGCCTGACCCACGGTGGTGATTGTTTCGGCCTGCTCATCCGGAATAGAAATATTGAATTCTTTTTCGAATTCCATAATCAACTCAACGGTGTCCAAAGAATCGGCACCCAGGTCGTTGGTGAAAGAAGCCTCGTTGGTAACTTCTGCTTCTTCAACACCTAATTTGTCAACAATAATCTTTTTAACTCTTGTTGCGATGTCTGACATTTTAGTAAAGTTTAGTTACGGCTGCAAAAATATAGTTTTTGAACTAATCACAATGATTTAAAGCGTTTTTATTAAAATACCCATTTTTTGGTACTACTGGCCGTTAGGTAAAATTAAATCAACTAGGTACCAGCTTTAGCACTTTATTCAGTTATGGTTGCGTCGCACCCTTCAACTGTATAACCCTACTCAGCCTTATTTTTCAATAACCAGCAACCTTTGTTGTATACAAATTAGTTAACCCCTGTCAATAAACAGCAACGGCAGCAATATCAATTTTTAAATAATTACAATACTTTCACGTTTTAAGCACTCATGCACCGTTTTATAGCTTTCATATTAATAATGGCAGGTTTGGTAAGCCGGGCACAGTTGGTTTACCCCAACATTACTATTTTATATGATAGTGCCTGCACCTATGAAAACCTGCAACTGATACCTGTTATTTATAAGGGACCCGCCGGTAATGTTGCCGCCACTCTTAATAATACAATTAGCCTGCAAACTGCTTTAAAAGCAGGACTTGTTACGGTACAAGAAAGAGGCACCACCGCTATAGAGAATGTGCATTGGCTTTCTCTTATCAATAACTCTGATAAAAATATTTACATCACTTCTGGTGAGGTAATGGCTGGTGGGCGCCAGGATAGGATGGTAACCAAAGACACCCTTGTTAAAGCCCGCAGCGGCAGAATTGATTTGCCCGTAATGTGCGTTGAAGAAGGCAGGTGGAGTGAGAAAGACAAAAAATTTACTTACTCAAAAATGGCTAATAGCCGTTTAAGAAAAGTGTTAGATCAAACAAAAAGCCAGGTACAGGTATGGCGTGAGATTAACAACCAGTTGAATCTTCAGAATATTCAATCAAAAACAATTGCTTACCTGGCCCGCCAAAAAGATAAAAAATACCTGCAGCAGTTTACAGCGTATTTCAATTTCTTTTCTCAAAAATTTAAAACAACAGACAGTAGCTACGTGGGCTTTATAGCCGTATCTGGCAATACGGTTATTGGTTCAGATATTTTTATTGCATCACATTTATTTTACGGAGAGTTGGCCAGCCTTTTGCCAGGATATATAGACGAAGCCCTCGGTTTTGGCAGCAACCCACAATTAAGCCGCCAACAAATAGCCAGCAAGGTGGAAGCGTTTTTGAAAGATGAAGCAGCCCAGACTCAATATGTAATTAAGCAGGGCAAACAGTTTAAAATTAACCAACAGGTAATACATTTAACTACATATTAAAAAACATGTTTTACCTGGTAAAAAGCCCCTGGTGGTTAAAAAAAATTATTTACCCTTCTTATACATGGGATATTGCAAGTACTTCAAAAAGCCTTTACCTTAGTTTTGATGATGGCCCGCACTCCATATATACCCCCTATGTTTTAGATGAACTAAAAAAATACAAGGCCAAAGCCACTTTCTTTTGTATTGGTAAAAATGTAGCTGCGCACCCAGAAATTTATCAGCGTATTTTAAATGAAGGCCACGCAACTGGTAACCACACTCATAATCATCTTAATGGGTGGCATACAACTGAAGCCGAATATTTTGACAACACATTACTGGCTTGCCGATATATAGATAGTAATCTTTTCCGCCCTCCTTATGGCAGAATCACCCGCTTTCAAGCAAAACACTTACAAGAGAAACTGGGCTTTAAAATAATTATGTGGTCTGTTTTAAGTGGCGATTTTGATACCAGCCTTTCCGAAGGACAATGCTGGAGAAATATTCAAAAATCAGCTAAAAAAGGCGCTATAATTGTTTTTCACGATAGCGAAAAAGCAGCTCCACGCATGCTACCAGCCTTAAAAAACACTTTAGAATATTTTAGCGGCAAAGGGTTTTCTTTTGAAAAAATTGAGTAGAAAAAGTAGTTGCGAACTTTGTTTTATTGGCGTGTAAGATGTGATGAAACACTTGCCTGTATTGAGTTTCAGCTTATTATGTTTCTTAAAAAAATTTGGGCCTGGGTAGAAACCCTGGCCCGTTTTTAATCCGTACCCTATGAAAACTGATTTAAAGGTATATTATTTTTTATTTCCTACAAAGTAATTTCCCGCGTTACCCCATTAACGGTAATGGTTGCCTTATTATCACAGGCTCCGGTACCATAATCTAAAACAGCAACTGGCCTATTGGTTTTTTGTATAGTAACCTCTCCTTTTACTGTGTAACGACAGGTAAACTTGCGAAATAAAGGCTTTGTAATAATATGCGACCACTGCATAAAATTGGTGCCAATTTTAACAGCTCCATTAGCCTGCCCGGTTATTTTAAACACATCATCTAAAGGGAAAAAGGGTGTGCCAAAACCTTCTACCTGCTCCCAAGTTTTATCCTTACTCCACTCAGTAAAATTTCCATTGGGCTTTGTAAGCTTACCGCCTATTACCTGATTTCTGAAAATGAGTGCGTTTTGAGTACTCTTGTTTTCTATTATATGCGTGCCTTCCACTTTTATACCATTAACATAATAGCCATCAAAAGTGGTGGTTGCTTTAGCACCAGGTACTACCAACCTGTTGGTGTATTCTGTAATTATTTTTCCTTTACGGGTTCTTCCGTCTCTGCCATCGCAGCCAGAGCCAAAATCAATTACAATTTTTACAGGAAAAGGTGCCGGTGGGTTTAGCTTAGTAACTGTAACTGTAAAACAACGCGGGTTTAAACTGTCTGCACCATTTAATGTAAAATCGTTTGTACCATTATTTACACTACCCAAAATACCCACACCGCTCATACCTACTTCATCATTCGTGCCCATAACATTATCAAACACATCTTCAAAAACAACCTCGGCTTCAGCATCAGACTCTGAAGTTGCATTTGCAAAAGTTGTTTCATCTACGTTTGTGGTGGTGGTACTGCTTTCTTTTTGGCAGGCCGTAAAACTAAAAATGGCCATTGTTATTACCAGAAGCAATCTGCTAGTTGTATGCAGCATTTTCATAAATAGGGAGTTTTTTTGTGATGATTATAATTAAGATACGGCCATTGAGACAACAATAGTTGGTAAGAGTTTAACTGCTGGCCAATTTTTATTGACATTTGCAGCATGAAATTGATAGACACACACTGCCATTTATATACCCAAGAATTTGATGAAGACAGAGATGCCATGATTAAAAGAGCTGAAAATGAAAATGTTGAACACTTTTATTTACCTGCTATAGATAGCGAAACCACCTTAGCCCTGCTGCATTTAGAGGCCCAATACCCCAACCAATGTTTTGCCATGATGGGCCTGCACCCCTGCTATGTAAAGGAAAACTACGAAGAAGAATTGCGTAAAGTTGAAACCTGGCTTGCCAAAAGAAAATTTGCAGCCATTGGTGAAATAGGGCTGGATTTTTATTGGGATACAAGTTTTACCACTCAACAATACCACGCTTTTAAAATACAAATACAATGGGCTAAGCAATATCAATTGCCCATAGTTATACATTCTAGAAATGCTACCGATGAGTGTATAGCAGTTGTAAAAGAAATAGCCGGCAATAGCATTACTGGTATATTTCATTGCTTTGGCGGCACAATAGAACAAGCCCATGCAATAATTGAAATGGGCTTTTATCTGGGTATTGGCGGCGTAATAACTTATAAAAATGCAGGCCTTGCAGAAGTTGTGCAACAACTGCCCCTGAGTACACTTGTTTTAGAAACAGATGCACCTTATCTGTCTCCGACGCCACACCGCGGTAAAAGAAATGAAAGCAGTTATTTGCCCCTGGTGGCAGCAAAAATTGCTACCGTTAAGAATATAACTATTGAAGAAGTAGCCGCAGTAACCACTGCTAATGCAGAAAAAATCTTCGGTACTTAGCGCATAATAGGTATTTTTGCCGCCCTTTAAAGAGAGGTGCCCGAGTGGTTGAAGGGGGTCGCCTGGAAAGCGGCTATACGGTAACACGTATCGAGGGTTCGAATCCCTTCCTCTCTGCAAACCTTCTGCCATTACTGCAGAAGGTTTTTTGTTTCCGGCAGTAGTATTTCAATAGTACATCGTTGCGTCGCACCCTTCAGCTGAAGGGTGCGACGCAACGGCTGCCCAACCGGAGTTACTGCTGCCGGCAACCAATAAAAAAGCGCTGCCTAAGCAACGCCGTTTTATATAGTTGGGTAGTTATTTATTAAAAGTCTAAGCCCATGCCAAAATACCAAATGGGTTTGCCTCTAAAGAAACCGCCCATTGGCCAACCGGCATCTAATTTCATAAAATAACCCAGCAACGTGCTGCGGGCACCAAAGCCATAACCGCCCACAAAAGGCCCAATACCACCTGCCTTAATATTTACCTGCACTGGTGGGTTGCCATATATTACATTGGGGCGTGCAATTTTATTGTACCCGCCATTCCATGCAGAGCCCAAGTCTATAAACTGCGTTAACTGAAGGTTTCTTAAGAACGCATTGTTAATGGGTTTGCTAAACAAGGTTGTAAATACAGGCAATCTAAATTCGCTGTTAAGCACAATAGCATTGTTACCATTACTTACGTTTTGGTTAAAGCCACGCATATTTACAGCCAATGTTTGAAAAGCGTAGGTAGGGTCTTGTGGTTGTGCTGCTAAATTTGCTTTAGGAAATAACCATCCATCTTGCCCACCCAGGTAATACAATGTTTTTTGATCGCCCCAACTAAAATCTGCCGATGCACGGCCGGCCCAAATAAAGTTTCTGTAAATGGGGTAATAGTACCGACCATCAAACCCAATGTTTAAATTATTTCTACCTGCTTGTTGGGGGTTTTTAGTTATTTGAGAGTTATAGTCTGCATACACTTTGTAACGCACCCCTTTGTAAATATTCATTGCGGGGTTTAATGAGTTATCGTGTACGTATTCTAAACGTGTTAATAAATAGCTTTGCTTAAAATCTTCAGTATTTAAAGAAATACGATCTGAACTGCGGGTTACAAATTTATCTTTTCTTACGCCGGCAGATACTCTGAAACTTCTAACCCTATCAAAAGGATATTTAACAATGGCCTGGTATAAATTGGTGTATAGCTTGGCGCCATAATTACCAATAGAACCTATTTGCGTTTGGCGGTAATACAAGGCAGAATAATCAATACGTTTTTTAAGATAATCAGCTCTTGCATACCATTCGCCACCAGCATCAAATAATGAGTTATTGCTGGTAATAAACGGATCTCCGGGAAGCCCGATAAATGGAGAGCCTGCACCAACTGTATTAATAATGGGCAATCGTATGGCGCCGGTAAAACGTAAATCTTCCATTACATCCATTACTGTGGCCTTCATTAATCCGTTAAAACCGCCATTGGCATTTAATACAACTGGCAGCGAGCCGGTGTATGGTTGCATACGGTTTATAAGCACATCATTATTAAATACAGCAGAAACATTGTCTATAAAAAATTTGAGCTTGTAATTGTAATGCTTGGCCTTAGCAATCATAGAAGGCTCAATTGGCTCTTTCTCTGTAATGATGTTTACCGTTGTGCTATCTTTCTTTTCATTGTCAAACTCTGTTTCAAATACATCTCCTTTTTTTTGCGCTTCTTCTGTTACTTTAGGTGCATACATACTGCTGGTGGCATTAGCTACACGGGCGGCTTCTACTGTTTTTCTTCTGTATTCTGTGGGCCGCTGGTTAACGTTGCGGCGTAGTAAAGTGCGTTCGTCCACTTTTAATTTGTATAAAAACAATAAATCTCCTTCTTGCCTTACTTCGCTTACCAACCCGGCATCTCCGGCAATTTTTGTTTCTTTTAATGTGCTTTGATAATTGGTTAGCGGAAATACATACGCAGAGTCGTTGGTAATAGAAATGGTAAATACAGAATCGGGCTCACTTACCTTATTTGCTTTTAATGTAGAATCCAGCTCTTTCAAATCCGGGTTACGTAATATATCTTCTCCTATTCTGAAAATAGTATCCAACCCCGCACGTTCCGTTTGAAAAAATCCGGCCCAACGGTTGCCAATACCATTTTCATCGCTAACAAAAGTAAAATGTGCACTGTTGTATTGAGTTGGAAAACGGGCATTACCAAAACGCAAATAGCTTAGTTGAGAAATTTGTTTAAACTCGCTTTTGTTCCAGTTATCAACCAGAAAAATATTATACCGGTTGTCTGATGGCAGCACCGTGTCTCCTGTAACTGCCATTGCAGAGGGGCGATTGGAAGAATAAATAATACCACTCTTATTAGGAAAGGCTACAAAAGAAGCATCCCGGTCGTCATACACATCGTTTGTAATTTGCTCAACGGTTTGCTTATCTATTTTGTACACAAAAATATCTGTTTGGCCCTTTTTAACGCCGCTTAAAACCAGTGTATTCTTATCCAGCATAAATTTCATGTCCTGCACTTGGTCAAAAGGCAGCTCCTGCACAATGCGTTTATACCGGGCTATAACATCATACACAAATAAATGCACTTTGCCTTCTTTGGCATACACTACGGCAAGGTTGGTGCCTTTACCATCCCAGGCAAGCATGGGGTAATTGGGGTTCAGTTCGTTTTCATAATTACGAACGCCGCTTTTCAGCAATATTTTGCGATTGATAAAGTTTTCGTTTAACACCACACAATACTGCCCTTTTTCATACTCAACAATGGCATAGGTTTGGCTGCGGGGTGCCGGGTTGGGTGCGTAATGAAAGAATTTTTTGTACTTATTAATTTCTTCTACTGTTTGCACCGTGCCACGGGGTGCATTTCTTCTGCCACGAATATCTTTATCGTACTTCTCTTGCTGGTAATTCATAAAATCTTTCAGCAACTCTTTAAACTTCTTTTTGGCAATACGGTTACTGGCACTGTTTACATTTCTGTAAACTCTGGATAGATATAAGAAATAAGTAACGTTTTCTTTTTTGTAAGCTTCTGCCAGAAAATGCCAGAAAGAATGACCGGCTAAATCGGGTTCTTCAAAAGCAAACTCGTAAAAATTTTTATAGTTGCCAGAAAGAATGGCCGATTTTAATTGGTCATCCAGGTCTGTGCTCCAGTTTTCTGCAGCATAATTTACATAGCCATCTGTCAGCCATTTTGGTAAATCTAATAGTGCCTGGTTAGCAGCAAATTCCCCCAAATCATCTCCAAATAATAAATTGTCTACTAAAATGCGGGCAATACCACGACGCACTTGGCGGCGCAGATCAGCATGGTCTGCGGTATAGTACAGCATTACTTTATTATTTACCAGTTTGGTTACCCCACCTGTAATTTGCAAATCCATCCCCAAGCCAATATTAGACTGCTGCATGTCTTCAAAACTGTTATAAACAATTAAGTTGGCGCGGCGCTGTAAACCATACTCTACAAAATTCTCAACACTTGATAATTCCTTTTCTGCTACCTGTGCCACAATTTTGGCAAGTATTTCACCGTCTTGGTAATGATAAGAATTGAAATTTTCTGTTTGTATATAAGACCATACCATCTTTTTGTACTGTACCCTGTTCTTTCCGTAAATTACCGATGCCACCTGGGCCAGCCCGGTTGAAAGCACCCCTACAACAAGTATTGCTGCAATAAAAATCTTCTTTGTAAAAAATTGCTGCGTCAAAACATTCTTCTGAAATTGCATAGCCGGTATTTAGTAAATAAAATTATGTTATTTGGGTGACATGAAAGCACCCTAAAATAGTAACCATGCTCACCATCCACTCTTTTGTTTTTAGCCCTATTGCAGAAAATACTTACCTGTTATATAATCAGCAAAAAGACTGTATTATTATAGACCCGGGTTGCTATTTTGATAATGAACGTACACAACTTGAAAATTATATAGTTCAACACCAATTAACCCCAAAATATTTGTTAAATACCCACTGTCACCTCGATCATGTTTTTGGCAACCAGTTTGTGTATGATACATGGGCGTTGCAACCCTATATTCATCCCAATGAACAAATAATGCTAAATAACGCTGCACTGGCTGGTGAAAGATGGGGGCTGCCTTTTACAAACTATAATGGCACGGTACACTATATACGTGGTGGAGAAGAAATAAAGTTGGGTGAAGATGTGTTAACAATTTTAGAAACCCCGGGCCACAGCCCCGGCCATGTTTGCTTTTATTGCAAAGCACAACACTTTATTATTGGTGGAGATGTTTTATTCAGAGGTAGTATTGGCCGGTATGATTTGCCTGGTAGCAACGGACCTCAATTATTAAAAAGTATAGAAACACAATTATTGATATTACCAGATGAAACTAAAGTGTACCCCGGCCACAACCAAAGCACCACTATAGGTTTTGAAAGAAAACACAATCCTTACTTGCAACCCGGCGTTGGCTTAGCGTAAAAGCTGCCTTAAAACCAGCTGCTCTTTTTTCTGCTTCTGCCGCCCAACCCCAATGCGCCAAGCAAACTACGGGTAATAACATTGGCAGCCGTACGCCCCGCTTGCTTAACCATGGGGTTATCAAAAAAGCCCTCCTCCTTCTTGCTGCTCTTTTTCCCGGCTTTCTCTTCTTCAGCAGCTTCTTTTTGCTCAGCAGATTTTTCGGCGGCTTCGTTTAATTTATCAGTTAGTATTTCGTAGGCGCTCTGGCTATCTATAATCTGGTTGTATTTAGCAGCTATTTTAGATTTTGCAACTATACCATCAATCTCGCTATCACTCAACACATCCATCCTGCTGCGCGGGGCTATCAGCATAGTATGAACCAGCGGTGTTGGTACGCCTTTTTCGTTTAGCATAGTAATAAGCGCCTCGCCAATACCTAGCTGCGTTATTAATTCATCTGTTTTATAAAAATTGGTTTCCGGATAGTTTTCTGCTGTTTGCTTAATTACCTTTCTGTCTGCCGCAGTAAAAGCTCTTAACGCATGTTGCACTTTTAAACCCAACTGACCCAATACAGCAGCCGGCACATCCATAGGGTTTTGTGTGCAAAAGAAAATACCCACCCCTTTTGAACGAATGAGTTTTATGATGGTTTCAATTTGTTGTAACAAAGCATCACTCGCTTCCTGAAAAATTAAATGTGCTTCATCAATAAACAGCACCAGTTTAGGTTTATCCAAATCGCCTTCCTCCGGGCAGGTAGCATATAATTCTGCCAGCAACTGCAACATAAACGTTGAAAATAGTTTGGGGCGGTCTTGTAAATCTGTTACCCGCAGCACACTTATCATACCCCGGCCATCATCAGCAATCCGCATTAAGTCGTCTACCTCAAAACTTTTTTCACCAAAAAAAACATCTGCTCCTTGCTGTTGCAGCTCTACCACTTTACGCAAAATAGTGCCTGTGCTGGTGGTAGATATTTTACCATAGGTTTTTTCTAGTTCCGCCTTGCCTTCATTACTTACAAACTGCAATACTTTAATAAAATCCTTTAAATCCAGTAATGGCAATTTTGTATCATCGCAATACTTAAACATCATGGCCACCAGGCCACCCTGCGTATCGTTTAAACCTAAAATTTTACTAAGCAACACCGGACCAAACTCGCTTACCGTGGCACGCAGCCGCACACCTTTCTGGTTGCTCAGCGTTAATAAATCTACCGGGTAAGCGGTCGGTGTATAGGTAAGCCCCAGTTTTTGGTAGCGTTCATTTATTTTATCGTTAGCGGCACCGGCCGCTGCAATACCGCTCAGGTCGCCTTTAATATCCATTAGTAAAACCGGCACGCTATTATCGCTCAGGCACTCGCTTATAACCTGCAGGGTTTTGGTTTTACCCGTACCTGTGGCACCTGCAATTAAACCATGGCGGTTCATAGTTTTTAAAGGCATCAATACATCTGCGCCGGGTACTACCTGTCCATCTAACATAGCCGCACCAATTTTTACAGCTTCTCCTTTAAAGCTGTAACCGCTTTTAACTGCTTCTAAAAATGCTGCCTGGTCTGCCATAATACTGTTTTAAAATTGAAAGTAATAAGATTGATGCAATAGCCATAAAAATTTTGTACCCGGCAGACGGTTCTCTACTCAACATCGTTGCGTCGCACACTTGAACTGAAGAATAGAAGTCCGCAAGTCCGATGTTGGAAAGACCGAAAGAATTTTACACTATTTGCAATTACCTTTCTGACTTCCGGTCTTGCCGACTTACTGACTTACGTACAAGTGTGCGACGCAACGGTACCGCTATGAAAAATAAATGCCGGTATCAATAAAATACCAAACAGGCTCTAACACCTGTTTGCATTTTTATAGTAAGCAAATAGGCCAAAACAAATTAAATTTGCGGCCAATGAAGCAAGCCCCTATGCAGCCGCTGTTGCAGCAACTGAATAATGAGTTAACCGGTGATCTTTTTTTTGATACCACCATGCGTACGCTGTATGCCACCGATGCTTCGGCCTACCGAGAAATGCCACTGGCGGTGGCCATACCAAAAACAAAAGACGATATAAAAAAGCTGATTGCTTTTGCAGCGGCCAACGGCACTTCCATTATACCACGTACGGCAGGCACTTCATTAGCCGGGCAGGTGGTAGGCAATGGTATTGTGGTAGATGTATCAAAACAGTTTACACAAATACTGGAACTGAATAGAGAAGAACATTGGGTAAAAGTGCAACCGGGTGTGATACGAGATGAGCTGAATTTGTTTTTAAAACCACACGGTTTGTTTTTTGGCCCGGAAACTTCTACTGCCAACCGCGCCATGATTGGTGGCATGGTGGGCAATAACAGTTGTGGTTCTAACTCCGTAGTGTACCGCAGCACCCGAGAACATTTGCTGGAAGTGGAAGCTATTTTAAGCGATGGTACTGAAACTACTTTTAAAGCAATAGACCTGGAGACCTTTCATGCCAAATGTGAAGGTGATAGCTTAGAAGCAGCCATTTATAAAAGTATACGCCAGCTATTAAGCAATTACGATGCACAGGAAGAAATACGCCGCGAGTTTCCGAAGAAAACAGTAGAACGCCGCAACACCGGTTATGCAGTAGATCTTTTAATTGATATGGCACCCTTTACTGCCGGCGGACCCGATTTTAATTTTTGTTCTTTAATTGCCGGCAGCGAGGGTACTTTGGCTTTTCTTACTTCTATTAAACTACACGTAAACGAGCTGCCCCCAAAAGAAGCGGGTTTATTATGCGTGCATTTTAATACCATTAATGAAAGTTTAAGAGCCAACTTAATTGCGCTGCAATACCAACCCAGCGCTTGCGAGCTGATAGACCATTATATTTTAGAATGCACCAAGGATAATATTGAACAAAGCAAGAATCGCTTTTTTGTACAGGGCGACCCCGGTGCCATTTTAGTGGTAGAGTTTTTACGCAATACCCGCGAAGAAATAACCACTATTTGCAATCAAGTAGAACAAGCCATGCGTGCTGCAGGTTTGGGCTATCATTTTCCTTTATTGTTTGGCGATGACACTAAAAAAATATGGACGCTGCGCAAAGCCGGACTGGGTTTATTAAGCAACCTGCCCGGCGATGAAAAAGCCGTTGCTGTAATTGAAGACACGGCAGTTGACGTAAACGACCTGCCCGATTTTATTGAAGAGTTTAATGAGATTTTGAAAAAACATCAGCTCTATTCTGTGCACTATGCACATGCCGGCAGCGGCGAGTTGCATTTACGCCCTATTATTAATTTAAAAACAGCAGCGGGCAATCGCCTCTTTAGAATTATAGCCGAAGAAATAGCCACGCTGGTAAAAAAATACAAAGGCTCTTTAAGTGGCGAGCATGGTGATGGCCGCCTGCGGGGTGAGTTTATTGCCCAGATGATTGGCGCAAAAAACTATGCACTTATTAAGCAGGTAAAAAAAATATGGGACCCCAAAAACATTTTTAACCCCGGCAAAATTGTAGACGCACCACCAATGAATGAAATGCTGCGGTATACACCCGGCCAACAAACACCAGCCTTTAAAACAGTTTTTCGTTTTAACAATCAGGATATATTACAACATGCCGAGCAGTGTAACGGCAGTGGCGATTGCCGAAAAACACATTTAAGCGGCGGCACCATGTGCCCTTCTTTTATGGCTACCCGAAACGAGAAAGAAACCACCCGTGCCCGTGCTAATATTTTAAGAGAATTTCTAACCAACTCAACCCAGGTAAACCGCTTTAACCATAAAGAAATTTATGAGGTAATGGATTTGTGTTTAAGCTGTAAGGGTTGCAAAAGCGAGTGCCCCAGCAATGTGGATGTGGCTAAATTAAAGGCTGAGTTTTTACAACATTATTATGATGCCAATGGTGTACCCTTCCGTTCTACTTTAATTGCCAATTTTACCAACTCTGCCAAACTGGGTGCGTTGGTGCCGGGCTTATATAATTTTGTAATGACCAACCCCATCATCAGTAAACTGGTGAAGCGCTTTAGTGGGTTTGCAACTGCCCGTTCTATGCCTACCATGCATAGCAGTACCCTAATGGCCTGGTACAAAAAAAATTACCAGCCAAAGCCCAATGGCAAAAAAGTATACCTGTTTGCCGATGAGTTTACTAATTACAATGACACCGAAATTGGTATTAAAGCCATACGGTTATTAGATAGACTGGGCTACAGTGTGTTTATACCAACACATATTGAAAGTGGCAGAGCTTGGTTAAGTAAAGGACTGTTGCGCAAAGCACAGGTTATTGCCAATAAAAATGTAGCGCTGTTAAAAGATATTATTACAGCAGAAACGCCTTTAATTGGCATTGAGCCTTCAGCAATACTCACCTTCAGAGATGAGTATATTGACCTTGCCACCGATGAATTGTTAGCAGCCAGCAAAGCCCTCAGCAAAAATGTTTTTTTAATTGATGAGTTCATAGCTGCCGAAATTAGTAAAGGCCATATACATGCCGGGCAGTTTACCACAGCTGCTAAAAAAATTGTATTGCACGGGCATTGCCAGCAAAAAGCATTATCCGGTGTAGCCCCTTCTGTGCAGTTACTATCGCTTCCGGTTAATTACAGTGTCAGCACCATTCCATCGGGTTGTTGTGGCATGGCCGGTTCTTTTGGGTACGAGAAAGAACATTATGATCTGAGTATGCAGGTAGGAGAACTAGTATTATTCCCCACCGTGCGCCAGCAAGCAGATGATACCATTATAGCCGCCCCCGGCACCAGCTGTCGCCACCAAATAAAAGATGGTACGTATAAAAAAGCATTGCACCCCGTAGAGGTTTTGTTTGAGGCGTTGGTGTAGCCAAGAGTGATTTTATAGGGGATATTAAAAAATTAAATGACTAATCATTTTAAAAAATAATATACAGCACAGATATTTTCATGCTGCATATTATAATATATTGAAGTAGGGGAATCTACTTAAGCCAATCAAAATTAGATCGGATACTTAAGAAGCCAAAAAGATCTCCATTCTTTGGATTATAGTTTATTTGAATGGGCAGCCAAATATCATTGGTAATACGCAATCGTAAACTTTTTGTTTCTCCAGCATATCCTCCTTTTAAAACATTAAAATAAGATACCGCACCTTTAAATTCCAGCAAAGACTTACTCCGGCTGTTTCTTAATATAATCCAGTTAAAGCCCCCTGAAAAATTAAATACTTGCCGGTTTAAATCGTTTAATTTAACATTAGCAGTGTCATCCGAAAAATCTAATGATGCTTTTAGGTTTAATTCAATATTAGTCTTTTTGTTTTCAGGAATAAGGCCTTTCAAATATTGAGAGTTTAAGTTTATACCTGAAAAA
>REAR01000215.1 GCA_004295245.1 Sphingobacteriales bacterium
TTTTTGTCCGAGGGCAATTCCGTAATAAGCCAGAGCATACAGTTTTTTACTTTTGGATGTATAAAACCCAATGCGCTGGTGCATGACAGCATAATTATTTTTTGCAGTGTCTTTTTTTCCTTCCTTCACAAATCCATCGGGTATTTTATACGGCGGAAAAATAATTACTGGCTCTGTCCAGTTATAACCATCTTTAGAACTTTGCAATAAAGTTTGCCCCGGTGCAATATGTTCACCAACGGGGTTACTTAAATACTCTAAATAGAATATATTGTTCCAACAGGCCAGCATGGGCGCATGATTGTATGTCCATGAAGTAGCGGCATTTTTATCAGCCCTGTTGGCTCGCATGGTTTGTACATTGTGTACGCCTATTGCAGGAGATAATTGTCCGTGGTGATAATCTACATTGGATAGTGTAGTACCAATGTTGCGGACAGTATCCTGAGCAATTAATAATGAATAATTAATAATTAATAATATCGTAAGAGTTATCCGCATTTTACTTTTTCTAAAACCGCTGACGGGGTTTTAGAACGTTTCTTTTTAGTTGTTTAATAAATTTTTTTTTCACGGGGACTATCGTTCCATGCTTATGTCCTTTCGGCACTTGTACTGATGTTGTTACATTTTCAAATTGTACAAAATCCTTCGTCACCATCGCTTCATAAATCTTCTTTTGGTAGCTGTCAAAATAAATCAACCACTCATTTTTTAATTTTATTGCCGACGGCCCTTCGGTGAATTTATCGCTAAAGGGTTTTGAAATATTTGTCCATGGCCCCAGCGGATTATCGGCAAATGCCACTTTAATAGTTCTTTCAGGTCTAGTATTATCTTTCAATACCAGTGCATAATCTTTTACAGACCGTTTAACTATCACCGCATCAATCACATCTTCTATGCCTCTTTCAAACCGGCCGGGTATGCAACTTGCCCAAATAATCAGGTACCTTTTTTCCTCCTCATCATAAAATAATTCAGGCGCCCACACATTTACTGTAGCAGGCTCCTTATCCATTACTAAAATAAATTGCTGCTCACTCCAGCTGATCAAATTTTTTGACGAAGCATAACCAAACCCCTTATCGCCCCGCCAGCTGCTTGTCCACACCATATGAAAAGTACCATCTGGTCCTTGTACCATACTGGGGTCACGCATTACTTTTTGATTGCCCACTTCTGGTTTCAACAAAACTCTATCTAGGTCATTCCAATTTTTACCATCGTAGCTGTAAAGCATTCTTAAACCAGCGTCTGCCGGTTCATGAAAAGAAGTGAACAGGTAGGCGTTCTTATTGCAGGAAGCAAAAAGAAGTGAAAAGCAACAAGTAAAAAGTAAAAAAATAAAACGCATAGTTTATTACTTTTCTAAAATCAATACCCAGTCATACTCATTCTCAATTTTACCTAAGGGGTAAAAAGTAGAATGCGTATTAAAATGATAGGTATTGATAGTTTGTTTCTGCCCATTTCTTGGATTGAACCAAGAGGATCTTTTAGGAACAAAATTTAGTTTCGTGAAATCAATTTTAAACCCTTTTCCATTACCCACATAAAACATAGCAAAATTCTTCCCCATGGTAGCTACTACTCTATCATATTTTACTCCGTTATCAATAACTAATTCCTGTGCAGGCACTCTGTCAAAAAAAGAATATGATTCCATTAGCTTTTTTAAATGTTTCATTTGTGTAGCAGCTTCAGCATTCAATCCTTTCTTCCAATGCTGTCTCGGAAAAAAAGAAATGCCAGTATCTCCGGGCACGTAATACTGCATTACCGCGTTATGTCCGTATGTAAACCCGGCACCCCCAGCAAACACATTCCAGTAAGCATACCTACGAATATCTGCCGCATTCCAGTACCCGCTCAATGTATCATGCAACCCGTATGGTATGTCTTCATAACTCGGCTCCCCATCCAAAGTTGGCTTCACCGGTTCCATCTTATAATCTTCTTCCACATATTTCCAGTTGTCTTCTCCAAACTTTCTGCGCTCTTTTGTTGCTGTATCCTGCGCATAACTTTTATGTCCACTCTGAAACATATTAAAGTCCAACCACAGCGACTGATGAAACCAATCGGTACTGCTGGTTCTTCCTCTCGGATGAAAGGTCATTAAATGATTGCTGTCGAAATTTTTAATGGTACTCCCAATTTTCTCCCAAACTGCATAGCCATCTTTGCCATTAATATCACCGCCATTCAACCATATGATATTGGTTTTATTTTTATAACGCTTTGCTAAAAATTTTGCATAGGCTTCTGCCTGCTGCTCATTTATTTTGCCACTCTTTACATTGCTTCCCCAAGTGGGCACAATAGCCATATAAATCCCCCTCTTTGCAGCTTCCTCAATAATAAAATCAACATGATCCCAATAATCGTACTGCATGGCATCATTAAAGTTATTTCCCGGCGTAACATTAGGTTTACTCACATCAAAATCCGTCAAAGCCCAATCGTTGTACACATTTTTTGTATTATTAAAATCGTGTAGTAACATTGCTTGTACCACATTAAACCCCTGTTGCTTTCTTGTATCCAGGTACAATATGGCATCCTCCTGTTTACACTTTACAAATAACAGCCAGCCAGTATCCCCCAACCAAAAAAAAGGCTTGCCATCCTTTGTCTGAAAAAATCTTTTGTTAGCCGATATTTTTAAAGGCTGCATTTGTGTAAACACATTCAAACACAGTAATAACATTAAACCAGTAAGTTTAATTTTTATGTTACCAGCAGCAGTAATAACATTCAGCCTCATTGGCGTCGCACTCTTGTACATATGTAATTCTATTCAGCTTTTTTTAATACGGGTTTATAGCCTTTCCATCCAAAATAAATTATCACTAAAAAACAAACCAACGGAACCACATAACCTATTTGAATATTATCGTTCGTAGCATCAATAATACGACCCATAATAAACGGTATTAACGCCCCACCTACAATAGACATCACTAGTAGCGATCCTCCAATTTTTGTCTCTTTATCCAGCCCCGCAAGGCCTAATGCAAAAATGGTGGGAAACATAATGCTCATAAAAAAGCCCATAACACCTAGAGCATAAATCACCATCTTACCTTCTGTAAATATTGCCACAGTGCACAATGCCGCTGCAGCCAGCGAAAAAATGGTTAGCAGTTTTTCAGAAGCAAAGAACCTGGTAAGTGCCACACCCGCAAAGCGGCCCACTAAAAACAGCGTACCGTAAATACCCCCCAAATAATACCCAGCCATTTTTTCATCCACGCCGCCATATTTCATAGCCATCCGCACAAAAAAACTGGTAACACATACCTGCGCACCCACATAAGCAAATTGTGCTATTACAGCCCATTTAAGATGTTTGTGCCTGAAGGCCTTCATGAATTCACCAAAGCTTGCCGCTTTGGAATCATCTTTTATTTCAGGTAGTTTAAAAAATAGAAATAGCAGCGCCACCAAAAGAAAGCCTGCTGTTATAAATAGGTAGGGTGTTTTAACAGCAGCTGATTCTGTATTCAGATAGGTAGTTCTTTCTAAAACACTCATGGCATTTAATTCTTCCGGAGAATGATTAATACCTGAGAATATAAATGCAGAACCAATCAAAGGAGCAATCACCACGGCCAGTCCATTAATAGCAGCGCCCAGGTTTAACCGACTGCTGGCATTTTTTGAATTACCTAATATAGCGGCATACGGGTTGGCTGCTGTTTCTAAAATAGCAATACCACAACCCACAATAAATAATGCCAATAAGAAAAGTGTATAGGTTCTTGAATTTGCTGCCGGTAAAAACAAAAGTGCTCCAATACCCGCCAATACTAAACCAGTTATAATTCCATTTTTATACCCCCAGCGTTTCAAAATCATTCCGGCAGGTATCGCCATTAAAAAATAAGCAAAGTATACTACCTGGTCAATATAGATGCTCTGTGTATTATTAAGCTGGCACGCTTTCTTCAGGTGTGGTATTAATATTCCATTCAGATTGTGAATCATACCCCACAAAAAGAAAAGAAATAAAATCAAGATAAAAGGTATCAGGTATTTACCCTTTCCCTCGCCGTAAGTGGTATTAGTTGTTGCTGTTGGCTGCATCGTTGGTGGTGTTTCTGTATGGTGAATTATTGAATACTTATTTTTTTTGTGTTGCTGTTATATACAATTTTTTTCTTGCCATTCGTCAGTACATATGCTCCATTAGCTAATGCAGCAGGTTTCATACCTATTGCTATTTTCAAAACTTCCTTATCCATATCTGCTGGCAGTACCGGTAAACTTCCCCCAGCCATCAATACCGCCATACCAAATTCAGGATAGCTGTCGCC
>REAR01000119.1 GCA_004295245.1 Sphingobacteriales bacterium
CTATTGTGGGTCTGGTGGAAATAATGCCTTTGTTATTTTTTTTGAGTTTAAATTTTATACGGGTGTCTTTTAATTCTGGAAAATAAGAGAGGGCTGTTAGTACAGGTTGCTGGTAACCGACAGGTATTTGTTTGTGTTTGCCATAAATTTTTGCCAGTGCAGGGTGGGTTGCTGCCAGCGCCGTAATATCTTTTACTGGTTTGCTGGCATCTTGTGCATTACTGGTTATTGCAATAAGTAAGCTTGTTGTAAACAGCAAAGATTGAATTGTGTGTAAATATTTTAGTAGTTTATACTCCTTCATATAAGAAAGTTACGGATAACTGATGTTATTGGTTTACTGCGTTTGTAACTAGCATAAGATTTAAAACGAAATTTGTGCGTGCAATTGTTAGTAATTTTTGTATTGGCCAAAATACTTTTTGGGCAAAGTCATTTTAAACGATTTTACTGGAAAAAGTAGACAACAAATACCTGTGTGTTAATGAACGTTAAAAAAACTTGCAACATTGGTTAACCTTAAGCCCCGTTTAACCCTGATGAATGCCTTACGTATAAGCTGCTTAAACAATTGATTTTTGTGAACGGTCTTTAATAACCGCTCATCATTTGTCACTCAAATGTCAAGTTTTAATGTTTGAACTTTACAGCCACTTTTAATCAGATCATTTTTATGAAGCAATTATTGATTTTAGCCATTTTTACCTTGTTCGCAGTTAGCAGCAATGCCCAGTTTACTGGTGGCGGCCGCGGCGGTGTGGGCGGAGGAAATATGAACATTGGAAGATTTTATGGTAAGCTGTTAGATTCAAAAACGAGTAAAGGCGTTGATGCCGCTTCCGTACAATTAATTCAAAGCAAGTTTGATACTGTTTTGCGCAAGCGCAAAGACACCATTGTTAGTGGTATGCTTACCCGCCCCAACGGAGAGTTTAGTTTAGAAAACCTTTCTATTGGTGGTAACTACCGCCTGAAGGTTACCGCCATTGGGTATAAAACCATTGACCAGAAAGTTGCCTTTGAAATGAAGATGGGTCAGGGTGGCGATATGTCTCAGGCATTAGCCGGAGTGGATAAGGATTTAGGAAATATTAAAATGGAAACAGATGCCCAGGTGTTAGACAATGTAACGGTTACAGGTAGCAAACCGCTGTTACAAATGGGTATTGACCGCAAGATTTTTAATGTAGATAAAAATATTGTTTCTGCGGGTGGTAATGCTATAGATGTAATGCGCAATGTGCCTACGGTTAATGTGGATGTGGATGGAAATATTACGCTGCGTAACAATGCCCCTCAAATTTTTGTTGACGGCAGACCCACTACCCTAACACTTGAGCAAATACCTGCAGATGCTATACAGAGTATTGAATTGATCACTAACCCGTCTGCCAAGTTTGATGCAAGTGGCGGACAGTCTGCAATAATTAATATTGTTTTAAAGAAAAATAAACGTACCGGTTATAGCGGCGGTATAAGAGCTGGTGTGGATATGCGTGGCCGCCTTAACTTGGGTGGCGATGTGAATGCAAGACAGGGAAAAGTAAACGTATTTGCCAATGCCAATTTCAGTCAGCGTAAATCAATTGGCTTTGGTACTACAGATCAGTTAATTTCTTTCAGAGAGCCGGATGTGAAGATTAACCAGGAGAACGACAATATTAACCGAGGCTATTTTGCATTTGCACGGGTAGGTGCCGATTATTTTATTGACAATAGAAACACCATTACTTTTTCTCAAACATTTGTAAAGGGTACCTTTAATGGAGAAGATCTGAATAATTTTCGCTATGATACACTTTCTACTCCATCTGTTTTTGAAACGCAATACAGAAATACAATCAGCGAAAATATGTTTCGTAATTACGGCACACAGGTAAGCTTTAAACATAATTTTGCCAAACCCGGTAAAGAATGGACCGCAGATGTAAACTTTAACCAGAGTAAGAGTAATAATGATGCTGACATCAGTATCCGTTCTTTTGACATGAATGGCAACCCAAAATTCAATGAAATTTTACAGGGTATAGATGGTGGCGGTTCTAATAAATTTTTAATTGCACAAACAGATTATACAAATCCGCTTTCAGAAAATAAGAAAATTGAAATGGGATTAAGAGCGCAAATCCGCCGCTTTGAGAGCCGCCAGTTTAACTATTTTGATGGCGTACTGGCTTCTCAATTAAGTAATGAGTTTGATTTTAAAGACAATGTGTTTGCTGCCTATACCAGCTACTCAGAAAAAGTTAAAAAGGCAAATCTTAATTACCAGTTAGGCTTAAGGGTTGAGAGTTCTCAATATGATGCCACACAAATTGGCAAAGGTTCTTTTGCAAATGAGTTTCCGTTATCATTGTTCCCCAGTGCCTTTGTTACCAAAACTTTTAAGAACAACCAGGATATGCAGCTGAACTACACCCGACGCATCAACCGTCCTAACTTTTTTCAGCTAATTCCTAATACAGACTATTCAGATCCTTTAAACTTTCAAACTGGCAACCCCGATTTGAAACCAGAATTCACCAACTCTCTTGAGATATCTTACCAAAAGCAGTATGGAGAAAAGAACAATACTTTTCTGGCTACTTTATTTGGTAAATACACAACCGATTTAATTTCTCGTTACCAACGTCCAAATAAAGTAGGTGGTACTTCTTTTGTAAGCAACCCGGTAATACCAGACAGTGCTAACATTACCACCTATATTAATGCCAATAGCAGTTATGCTGCCGGACTTGAATTGGTTTTTAGAAACACCCTTGCCAGCTGGTGGGAAATTAATTATAACGTAAACATTTACTACTCTAAAATTAACGGTAGTGCAGATGTACCGGGTTTAGAAAACGAACGTACCAGTTGGTTTGCTAAAATTAATAACACTTTTAAATTGGGTAAAGGCTGGACTGTTCAATTAAGCGGTGATTACCTATCTAAATCCATTTTACCTATCAGCACCAGCAATGGTGGTGGTGGAGGCGGTGGCGGTGGTGGCCGCGGCGGCGGTGGTTTTGGTGGTGGTGGCGGTGGTTTTGGCGGTGGCCAACTTTCTACCACACAAGGTTATGTGGATGAGAATTATTATGCAGATTTAGGTTTGCGTAAAGAGTTTAAAATTAAAACCAACACCGCTACTATTAGTGTAAACTGGAGTGATATGTTTAGAACACGCCGCAGCCGTGTGTATTCTACAGCGGAGGGTTTTGAGCAATACTCACTACGCCGCAGAGACCCTCAATTTGTACGTGTAAACTTCAGCTATCGTTTTGGCAAGTTTGATGTAAACTTATTTAAGCGTAAAAACATGCGTGGCGAAAGTGAAGGTATGCAGAATAGTATGCAGGGTGTGCAATAATATAACAGCTAATTTCTTATAATAAAAATGCTTCCAATTACAGGAAGCATTTTTGTTGAAGCTAGTAAGCAAGATGATGCAAATACAATATTGTGATTGTTGCGATGGAGATAATTGTGAGTTGAATCAGCAATTAATAAATGACACTAAATAGTTGCGAATATATAATTTGATAAAACAAACAAACTAAAAGATGAAGCGCTGCACAGAGCGTTGCCGATAAAACGAGTCCCGATTGGTCGGCATAGACTGTGGCAACAATGTTGCTACTGGTTATACTGCTGGCTGCAACCAACTATTCTTTTAGCAAAGGCAGGTTTCGTATTAAAATATTTTCCATGGTAAGTTCTGCCTGCTTTTCTTTAGCCATAAGGTCTTGCAGGGTTAGCTTATTAAGCAAATTGTCTAATGTAAACTGTACCATACGCCACAAAGAACGAGTGGCACAATCAACCGAATTGGTACATAAACGGCCAATGCCTGAGTGGCTTTCGCAAAACTCATCATCAAACAAAGTGCCGCCCAATGCTTTTAAAACATCGTTAATAATAATTGCTTCTGGCATTTTAGACAAAATATAACCACCCTTATAACCGGGAGTACTATTAATAAAACCTGCCAGGCGCAATGTTCTGCATAGCTTGCCAACATGTGGTTCGCTCAATCCCTCTGCTTCGCTAAGCTGAGGAATGCTGAGGCCATCTGTTTTACCAGCTTGCGCAATGCGTATTAATAATCGTATGCCGTATTCTTCTGAAGCGGTTATTTTCATGTTGAATGGTTTAATGCTCTACAGAAATATCGTTGATGCTGTATTGGTTATTAATAAAAGTTTGCAACTGCAATTTTTCGGCAGCGCTTAGTTGCCGTTTACAAAGTTGATGATACACTTCTGTTAATGAGGCCGCAATAGTTTCTGCAGAACTACTTTCTATTTGATAGCGATGCAGAATAAACTGCAGTTTGCCATTTTTAAAAATAGCAATATTGGGAGATGAGGGGGTAAGTCCTGTAAGGTATTTTTCTCTAAGGTGTGCCACTGCTTCTTTTTCCATTCCGGCAAAAACAGTAGCCCACACATCAGGCACCTGGTTATTAAGCAAACTTAAAATAGCACCGGGGCGGCTAACTCTTGCACTGCAACCACAAACACTATTTAATACCAACAGCACAATGCCATTGTTGTTGTTACCCAATACGCGGTCAATATCTGCAGCGGTCATCAGTTGTTCAAACCCAGCATCCGCTAATTCTTTGCGATAGGGTGCTACAATTTGTTCGGGGTACGATGGGCCACTATTACCCATTAAAGTATCTAAAGAAATTTTTGCCATAATATTTTTTTATCCTTAATAAAGAAATTATTTTTCAGTGATAATATTTAAAGTCTGCAGTTCCATCTTCCCATGCAGGGTTGTGGCTACATAAATCCTAATTCAAGTGCTGCCACTTCACTCATCATTGTTTTTTCCCATTTTGGTGTCCAGGTAACAGCCACATGCACATCATTCACACCTTCTATCTCTCTTAATTTCTGATCCACTTCAACAGGCAGTGTTTGTGCCGCCGGGCAACCCGGTGCAGTCAACGTCATTACCACCTGCACATTATTAATGGGCAAAATATTTACCTCGTAAACAAGGCCCAAATCATAAATATTTACAGGCAACTCCGGATCAAAAATGGTTTTGATTTTTTCTATTACCTGCTCTTTTAGTTTTTCTGTATCCAGCATAACTTAATTCATTTGTTGTTGCGCTTTATAAACCCCCGCATCCATTTTCATTTGCTTAATCATACTAAGCAAACCATTACTGCGTGTTTGTGCCAGGTGTTGTTTCATGCCAATGGCATCAATAAAACCCAGTTGCGCATTAATAATAGCGTCAGGTGTTTGTCCGCTCAGCACCCGTATCAACATACTTACCAAACCTTTTACAATTACCGCATCACTTTCTGCCCGGTAAATAACCCTTCCCTCTTTAAACTCACTAACCATCCATACCGTACTCTGGCAACCTTTAATTTTATTTTCTTCCTTCTTATACACTTGCTCAAGAGGCAACAGTTTTTTTCCCATGTCAATAATGTACTCGTACTTGTCTTCCCAACTATCAAACAGCGAAAACTCGTCTGTTATTTCTTCTTCTATCTGGTTTATTGTTTTTACCATTTTTATGTAACCGGCTTTTGTAGTACTATAAAACAGTTGTTGCGTCGCACTCTTATACAGTATAGCAGTTATCAGCAATTTTAGCGCAACAGCTTAATTGCTTTTGTAAGGGCTGCTATTAATACATCAATTTCTTCTTTGGTATTATACATTGCAAAGCTGGCACGTATGGTGCCAGGTAAGCCCAGTCGGTGCATTAAAGGCTGTGTGCAATGGTGTCCGGTGCGTACGGCCACCCCTTGGTTATCCAGTAAAATACCAATATCCTGTGGGTGCACCCCTTCTATTACAAATGAAGCCACACTTACTTTGTGTTTTGCTTTACCAACAATGCGCAGTCCATCTATTTGCTCCAGTTGATTGGTGGCATATTGCAGTAAATCATTTTCGTAATTAAGAGCAGCTATTTTGCCAACACTGTTTACAAAATCAATAGCAGCTTTAAAAGCAACGGTATCTGCAATATTAGGTGTGCCAGCTTCAAATTTATAAGGCAAATCGTTCCAGGTGGTTTTTTCAAAACTCACGTCTTTTATCATTTCACCACCACCCATAAAAGGAGGCATTGCTTCCAGTAAAACGGTTTTGCCATATAAGACACCTGTACCCGTTGGGCCATATACTTTATGAGAGCTAATGGCAAAAAAATCACAATCCAAATCTTGCACATCAATATCTAAATGCACGGTAGATTGCGCCCCATCTACCAACACCACGGCGCCTTTAGCATGTGCCGCCACTATTATTTCTTTAACAGGGTTAATAGTGCCTAAAGAGTTAGAAGCATGAACAATAGCAACCAGTTTTGTTTTAGTACTTAACAACGTATAAAACACCTCCATTTCCAATTCTCCATTTTCTGTAACTGGTATTACTTTTAATACAGCCCCGGTCATTTCAGCAATCAGTTGCCAGGGCACTATATTACTGTGGTGTTCCATCCCGCTGATGATAATTTCGTCACCTGCTTTTAAATTAGTTCTGCCCCAGGTATAGGCTACCAGGTTAATGCTTTCAGTAACGCCGCGGGTAAAAATAATTTCTTCCCGTTGCGGTGCATTAATAAAATGCTGTACCGTATCCCGGGTGGCTTCATAAGCAGCGGTAGCTTCTTCTGCCAAAGAGTGTATGCCGCGATGAATATTGGCGTTGTGCAGCTTATAATAATTATCAAGAGCATCAATAACAGCCTGTGGTTTTTGTGCTGTGGCTGCATTATCAAAATAAACCAGTGGTTTTCCTTTTACCATCCGGGTTAAAACAGGAAACTGTTTTCTAACAGCCATCACATCAAACCCTATATTTTCTGCAACTGCTTGCATGTTATTAATTATTAAAGGATAGACATTTTATATTTCAAAACCCAACCGCTCAGAAATAATTGCATCGGCGTAAGAGCGAATAGATTCCAGTTCAATTTTCTCAAGAATTTCTCCTGCAAACGCATGCAGCAACAATGCTTTTGCAGCCTTTTCTCCCACTCCTCTGGCACGCAAATAAAACAAAGCGTCTTCATCCAGCTTGCCAATGGTACAGCCATGAGAGCATTTAACATCGTCTGCAAAAATTTCTAATTGCGGCTTGGTGTTTACTGTTGCTGTATCGCTTAGCAAAACATTCTTATTACTTTGATAGGCATTGGTTTTTTGCGCATCCTGACGAACAAATATTTTACCATTGAAAACACCGTTGGCATTTTCATCAATAATACCTTTATAAAGTTCGTTACTTAAACTATTGGGTTGCTGGTTATCAACAACGGTATGGTTATCTACATGTGTATTTCCTTTTACACAATACAAACCATACATATTGCTTTCGCAGCCCGGTGCTTCTAATATAAAGTTGAGGTTATTGCGAATGATTCCTCCGTTTAGCGTAATGGTAACAGAGTTTACTTTACTAACCCCCAATTGGCGAACATGTGTTGTTTTAACACAGCTGCTATGGCTGTCTTCATTTTGTATTTTATAAATATGCACATTGGCATTTTCTTCCACCACCACCTCACTCACACGATTTATAAAAGAATCGCTGGTACCAAGTGTTATTTCTTCTTCTACCAAATATACCTTTGCGTTTACGCCCACATGTATTAAAGTACGTGGCTGCGATAACACGCTGGCTGTTCTGGCATCATTAATATAATAGCAATACAATGGATGTTGCAGTTCTTTATTTTTTAATACTGCTATAAATATGCCTTGGTATGCAAATGCGTTGTTCATAGCATTAATACCATCTGCATGGTAATTGGCGCTATGGCCCAAGTTTTTATCAATAATATTTTTATAAGGCCCTTTTACTGCTTCGCTTAAAGGCTGCACCAGCAATGCATCAGCCCCTGAATGTATTACTGACAATTCAGGATGGTAGATGCCATTAATAAAAACCAGTTCATTAGCTGTTTCATAACCGGGCAACCGAATAGCATCCACATCTGCTTTTGTTACTGCAGTGGTTGCAGCCGCATAAGAAAACTCTTTATTTAACACACTGCTGATGCGGGTATATTTCCATTCCTCGTGTTTAACCGTGGGTATGCCCTGCTCTGTAAATAACTGTATTCCTTTCTGGCTTAATGCCTGTAGTGACCCATTACCATTAAATAGTTCACTTTTATATTTAGTTTGTATTAATTCTTTTAAGTCTGCCATACTTTTCAATTTTATGCTTCTACGCTTTCGCCCAATTCTTCTTTAATAAAATCATATCCTTTTTCTTCCAGCTCCAGTGCTAATTCTTTACCACCGCTTTTTACAATACGGCCTTTGTACAGCACATGCACATGGTCAGGCACTATGTAATCCAGCAAACGCTGGTAGTGTGTAATTACCAAGAAAGAACGTTTACCGTCTCTTAGTTTGTTTACACCTTCTGCTACTATGCGTAAGGCATCAATATCTAATCCGCTGTCGGTTTCATCTAATATCGACATTTTGGGTTCCAGCATGGCCATCTGAAAAATTTCATTGCGCTTTTTTTCGCCACCGCTAAAGCCTTCGTTTAAAGAGCGGCTTAATAAAGATTGATCTATATTCACCAGCTTCATTTTCTCTTTCATCTTTTTTAAAAATTGTACGGCATCTAATGGCTCTTCTCCATGGTATTTGCGGGCTTCGTTAACAGCTGTTTTTATAAAGTTGGTGGTGCTTACGCCGGGTATTTCAATGGGGTATTGAAATGCTAAGAAAAGCCCTTCTCTTGAACGGTCTTCCGGTGCCAGTTCTAAAAGATCTTTGCCTAAAAAGCTTACGGTTCCGCCAGTAACTTCATAGGCTGTGCGGCCTGCTAATACACTTGCCAGCGTTGATTTGCCACTACCATTAGGGCCCATTATAGCATGTACTTCTCCTGGTTTTATATCCAAATTAATACCTTTTAGTATTTCTTTTTCTTCAATACGTGCCTGTAAATTTTTAATACTTAACATGATTTATTTTTTTCTTCTTCTGATTGCTTTTGTTGATTATTATTTTGCCGTACAAGTGTGCGACGCAACGTTGCTGATTTTTTGCACTGTAGTTGGTAACATTACCCTACACTACCTTCTAATGAAATGGCCAATAATTTTTGCGCTTCTACTGCAAACTCCATTGGCAATTGGTTCATTACTTCTTTGGCAAAACCGTTAATGATGAGTGCTACCGCAGTCTCTGTATCTAAACCGCGTTGATTGCAATAGAAAATTTGGTCTTCGCCAATTTTTGAAGTGGTGGCTTCGTGCTCTACCTGTGCAGTACTGTTTTTTACTTCTATATATGGAAAGGTATGTGCCCCGCATTTATCGCCCAGTAACAAACTATCGCACTGAGAAAAGTTGCGGGCATTTACGGCATTTTTACCCACCTGCACCAGCCCACGGTAAGAGTTGTGGCTGTAACCGGCAGAAATACCTTTTGATACAATGCGGCTGCGGGTGTTTTTGCCAATATGCATCATCTTGGTACCAGTATCTGCTTGTTGTTTATTATTGGTAACTGCTACAGAATAAAATTCGCCCACACTGTTATCTCCTTTTAAAATAACAGAAGGATATTTCCAGGTTACTGCACTGCCCGTTTCAACCTGCGTCCAACTTATTTTTGAATTTACACCGGCACAGATCCCTCGTTTTGTAACAAAATTATAAATACCACCTTTTCCTTCTTTATCGCCGGGATACCAGTTTTGAACGGTAGAATATTTTACTTCAGCATTATCAAGCGCTACAATTTCTACAACTGCAGCATGTAACTGGTTTTCGTCTCGCATGGGTGCGGTGCAACCTTCCAGATAACTTACGTAGCTGCCTTCTTCTGCAACAATTAAAGTACGTTCAAACTGACCGGTATTTTCAGCATTAATGCGGAAATAAGTACTCAATTCCATGGGCGATTTTACACCTTTAGGAATATAACAGAAACTGCCATCGCTAAACACAGCACTGTTTAAAGCAGAAAAATAATTATCAGTTGCAGGCACTACAGAACCTAACCATTTTTTTATTAAATCGGGGTGCTCTCTAATGGCCTCACTCATACTGCAAAAAATAATACCCAGCTCAGCCAATTGTGTTTTAAATGTAGTGGCAATAGAAACTGAATCAATCACCGCATCTACAGCCACATTGCTTAAACGTTTTTGCTCGTCTAAAGAAATACCCAGTCTTTCAAAAGTGTCCCTCAGTTCCGGGTCAACTTCATCTAAGCTGTTTAAAGTTTTCTTTTGTTTAGGAGCACTGTAGTATTTAATGCCTTGATAATCTACTTTTGGGTACTGCACATTGGCCCATTCAGGCTCTGTCATTTTAAGCCATTGACGATAGGCTTTCAGGCGCCACTCTAACATCCACTCCGGTTCATTTTTTTTGGCGCTTATAAAACGCACAATATCCTCGCTTAAACCCGGAGGGGCTTCATCGGCCTCAATATTGGTAACCCAGCCATACTTGTACTCGCTGAGGGCCGTTTGTTCCAGGGTAGTCAGCATTTCACTCATGATTTCCTCTATTTAATCGTTGGTCTAAAAGTGTTTATTTTAATTTATACACAAAAGTACAGATTCATTTATACAAAAAAGTATAGATAATGTTCGAGATTGGTAAAATCTATCCAGAATTGTGGAAAATAGAGTAAGTTTTTGGGTGCAAAACTTTGAATGATAATGAACAGTTGTTGCGTCGCACCCTTGTGAAATAGAATATGGATGGGCAAAGAAAGAAGAGATAACCGTTCAAATAAAGGCAAAAAAAATCCCATCCTGAGGAATCAGGACGGGAAAGTATAGCCATGAAAAACAAAAACTCTTTACGCTCGGTAAAGAGCGTATCAATATTAAGAATTCTTTACTTCTTAGCGTATTTTTTCTTGAACTTGTCAATTCTACCAGCAGTGTCTACCAGCATTTTCTGACCAGTAAAGAAAGGATGCGATGTATTAGAAATCTCCAATTTAATAACCGGGTATTCATTACCATCTTCCCATGTAATCATTTCTTTTGAATAAGCAGTAGAACGACTTAAAAACGTTTTACCATTACTCATGTCTTTAAATACCACAAATTTGTAGTTCTGTGGTTGGATACCTTTTTTCATATTTTTTAAATTTAAGGCTGTACGGATTTTGCCGTACAATTTTTATTAAGGGCGCAAAAATAGTTTGAAAAAAATGATTTGCCAAACCAAATTTGGCTAAAATGCACTAGCTGCGCATGTTTTCGTACTGCATCGGTATGCCCAGGCTACTACCCTTACACAATTGTATAACATCCTGCAGATCATCAATTTTCTTTCCAGTAACCCTTACCATATCATCCATAATGGCTGCCTGTACTTTAAGGCCGCTGTCCTTAATAAGCTTTACCACCTTTTTGGCATCTTCTTGCTTCAGGCCATTTCTAACCTGTACTTCCTTTTTAGTATGCTTACCGCTTTGGTAAGATTCTTTAGAAAAATCAAACGCTTCAGGCGCAATACCCTGCTTATGCGATCGGCTGATAAGGACATCTAAAATCTGACGCATTTTCATATCGTCATCTGCTTCCAGTTGCAGTTTATATTCTTTCTTATTCAAATCAATCACAACGTGAGCATCCTTAAAGTCAAACCTGTTGGTTATTTCTTTTTTAACCACATTAATGGCATTATCCAGTGCCTGGGCTTCTACCTTACTTACAATATCAAAAGATGGCATAAAACAATGTTTGGTTTCAACAAATATAAACATAAGGTACATAAAAGAAAGGCCCCGATAGAAATCGGGGCCGATAACCAAAACTAACTGCTTATGAGAAAACTTTTATTTGAGTGTTTTAAGCGGCATAAGAAAAAGTGCAACCTGCCAAATACACCAATACTAATACTATCAGGATTACTTTTTTCATTCTTGCGGCTTTATATATCAGACGTTGCAAACACCCCAAGGTTACATGGCACCCACTGCTTTTAATGCAACTTAACGTTTCTTTAATCTTTTAAGAACTTAGTATAAAAGGCCCGCCATACATGCCTTTTATAAAGAATAAGAAAGCTTATTTATAAAAAGGTTTAATGGTTACTGGTACAAGCTATTAATTATCTCCACCATTTTTTACACGGCTTTGCTCCTCGCCAGCACCGCCGGCTTTTCTTTTAGGGCCACCATTCATTTTTCCTTTTGCAAAACGATACGTAAAGCTAAGATTGGCTACGCGGCTATCCCGGTATTGCTGAAAAGAAGCATCTATATTACTATAGCGACTTTCACCTTTTATGCGGTTTGTCCAAAAAACATCTCTTACACTAAAACGCAGGCTGCCTTTTTGCTTTAAAATAGTTTTGCTAACGCCCATATTCACCATTCCTAATCCCTTCACTCTAAAAATTCCATCAACACCTTCAGTTCTGTAAAAACCGCCGGCTTCTGCTGCCCAGCCTTTATTAAATTTAAACTGGTTAGAAACATTAATTAAACCTGTTGTAGCACCTACACTTACAAAGTCGTTGTTAATAATGCCCTTAAAATTATTGTTATAAACATTCAGGTAAATATTGCCATTCCACCATTTTTTTGGCTGCAGCATTATGTTTACAGCTATACCATATTGTCTTTGGCTGGCAATATTTGCCTGCTTAACAAAGGTTTGGTTCTTTTCATTGTTTTGTACTAATATCTGTTGTATAATATCAGTGGTTTTAGTGTAGTTAAGTGTGGTGGTTATAAAGCCTTTAAAAGTGTGTGTTAACTCCACATTATGGCTAAACTGAGGCAATAAATTAGGGTTACCCTGTTCAAAAGTATACCTGTCTAAAAACATAATAAAAGGGTTCAGGCTTTCATAATCGGGTCTGCGGATACGGCGGCCATAATTAATGCCAAAATTGTGCTTTTCATTAGCGGCGTATTGCATATACACTGTAGGAAATAACTGGGTATAATTTCTTTTAAACGTAGAATCAAAGTTTCCAAAATTACTACCTGCATTATAGGTATAACCAGTAGAGTGGCCCTTTATATTAGTGTTTTCTACTCTTAACCCAAACTGCCCGCTCCACTTTTTTGAAAATTGCTTGCTATAATTTACATAAGCAGCATTCACATTTTCTTTATAGGTAAAATGATTGTAGCGGCCGCTGTCTAAAATATATACACGATTTAATAAACTATCATAGCGGGCATCATTATCAGTTTCTACATAACTGGTTTTAAAACCCATTTCAAGTTTTGCACCTTTCTTTAGCGGGTGTATATAATCCACTTTAGCCGAATAAATATCAATATGCTGAGGCAAATTACCAACCAGACTATCTGAAATTTTGTTAGGTACCCCCACCGCATTATAATATGAATTAGTTATCTGCTGATTGTTGCTAACCCTGTAACGGATATAATCAATATCTCCGGAAATTTCTTTGCCTGAAGAATCAATTGTATGTCTTATGTTGAAATTAGTACTCACGTTTTTCCATTTTTCTTTATTAGCAGCCCGGGCTCTTGTTTCACTTTGTAGCATCATGTTGGGGTCTGAAATAAACATGATACCACGACTGGCAAATTCTCCGGGGTTAATAAAACCACTTACTACTACCCCCACTGTCGTTTTCTTAGATGCATTGTAATCCATCCCAATTTTACCACTGTACGATTGATTGAAATCTGTAAGATGGTTTACCTGGTTGAAATGTGATACCACATTCTTTGTTGCTGCATCAATAAATTTTCTTTGTATAGATAACTCCTGAAAATTTTTACGATAGTTGTGACTAAGATTAGTAAACAGGTTGATTTTATTATGACGGTAGTTGAAATTAAACCCTTCATTAAATTTAGGTAACCGCCCCTGGCCATATCCAAGTGTAAGGCTGCCATTATACCCAAACTGTTTGTTCTTTTTTGTTTTAATATTAATAATACCTGCGTTTCCGGCAGCATCATACTTAGCCGGCGGATTCGTCATAATTTCAATTTGATCTAATTGCTGGCTTTGCAGATTGCGTAGGTAATTCGCTAAATCTGGGCCTGATAAGTATGAAGGACGACCATCAATAAATATCTGTACTCCTTGTTTCCCTTTGAGGCTGACATTGCCATCTTTATCCACGGTTATACCCGGAGATTTCTCCAACACTTCTAAAGCACTTGCACCCACATTGGTAACAGAAGCCTCTACGTTTACAATGGTGCGGTCTATTTTTTGCTCAATCAGTGGCTTGCGGGCGGTAACGGTTACGTTGCCCAACGATTTAGATACCGGTACCAGCTCAATAGTCTTTAATGTAACTGCGGTTGAAACCGTTGTTATAGATACCGTTTCAGAAAAACCTTTGTTATGGCCTACTGCAGTTATTGAAACAAAATAGCTGCCTTCTTTTACAGCTTCAAAAACAAAATCTCCTTCTTTGTTTGCCACACTTATTTTTACCACAGATGAATCTTTGGCTTTGTGCAGTGTAATGGTGGCTGCTTCAATTGTTTTCGTAGATCCGTCTATTACTTTACCGGAAATTTTACCGGTATTGGTTTGCGCCTGGCCGACAAGGGATAAGGTTAATAAGACCGTCAGCAGAGTCATCAATTTTTTCATTTTTTGGTTTATTTAGTACTATTTGTTAAATATTACGCCTCAAAACTAAGTACTATGCAATGCAAACTTCCTTGTTTTGTGCTGGATGGTTGATTTTTCTGATATCTGGCGTTTTTAATGACATGTGTGTGACGTAAAGCGGCACCTGAGGTTACAGGTTTATGAAGCGGTTGTACAGGCGGATGAAACCGTGGTATGAATGGAGAAAACTAGAAAAATAAGGCTTGTGCACAGTTCATAAGTTTTAAAAAACAATACTTTAAAGAAGAATTCTACAGTATTTATACTTGCAGCCTGTTTTTCTTACTTTCGCAAAGCAAATAATAAATACCGTTTGTTTATTAATTAGCTGCCCATTGGTTATTTGGCACAAGTGTGCGACGCAACGGCTGCTGATTTTGTTACCAATGACCGGTTCATATAAAATTTTAAATAGCTTGTTATGGCCCAAGACTTGTTTCAAAGCCCGGATTATTACAACCTGGATGATTTATTAACCGACGAGCATAAGCTGGTGCGGGATGCTGTGCGGAGTTATGTAAAAAAAGAAATCTCTCCTATTATTGAAGATTTTGCGCAGCGGGCTCAGTTTCCGCAGCATATTGTTAAGCAATTAGGAGATTTGGGCTGCTTTGGCCCAACCGTTCCGGCGCAGTATGGCGGCGGTGGTTTAGACTATATTAGCTACGGTTTAATGATGCAGGAACTGGAACGGGGTGATAGCGGTGTACGCTCAACGGCATCTGTGCAGGGCTCGCTGGTTATGTTTCCAATATATGCATATGGCAGCGAAGAACAACGTAACAAATACCTACCTAAACTGGCAAGTGGTGAATGGTTAGGTTGCTTTGGACTAACAGAACCTAACCACGGCAGCAACCCCGATGGAATGCTGACAAATATTAAAGATGCGGGTGACCATGTAGTATTAAACGGTGCTAAAATGTGGATTAGCAACGCACCTTTTAGTCAGGTGGCTGTTGTTTGGGCTAAAGATGAAGCCGGCATTATACGCGGCGTAATTGTAGAAAGAGGTATGGAAGGCTTTACCACACCTACTACACATGGTAAATGGAGCCTGCGTGCCAGCGCCACCGGCGAACTGGTTTTTGATAATGTAAAACTGCCTAAAGAAAATATATT
>REAR01000060.1 GCA_004295245.1 Sphingobacteriales bacterium
CATCCATTGTGTGTTAACAGCATTTGGGTCTTTCTTTTTTATAAACAAATATTCTGCCAGCTGGTTAAAAACGCCCTTTGCCATAATAGTTGGTTTATGCTATAAAATTAAAAATCCGTAATAGGAATTACAATTACAAATTTAAAACGCTTTTGTTCTTTCAATCGGCCATCTTATTTTTTTACATATACCAGGTATTCCCAGGGGCGCAGGGCAAAATTTTTCTGGTGGGTAAAATCGGTTTCGTTGCCGCTAAACAGGTTGGTGAATTTTCCTTTCAGGCGGTCATCTGTAATAGCAAAAAACGATTTATCGGCATCGCTCATATTTAAAAGTACCAGCACTTCCCGGTCATCTTTTTTTCGCAGGTAGCTCAGTACAAATTTATCGGCTTCGTTTTTTAATACAATGGTTGTGGTGCTGCTATCTGCCCCCAATGCAGGGTAAATACTGTGCAGTTTTAGCAGGCGTTTGTAAAAATCATGCAACTCATAACGGCCATTCCATTCTATGGCATCTTTATCAAAAAATTTCAGTCGTTTGTGATTGGGCATTTCCTGACCACTGTATAGCATCGGTATACCTTGCCAGGTGCAATTAAAAACAGCCAATAGTTTTACGGCATCTCCGTATTTTTCAAACTCAGTTCCCGTCCAGCTATTTTCATCGTGGTTGCTGGTAAAAAAAACGCGTTGTGCCTGCGGCGGAAAATCTGTATGATATCTTTCTAATACCTGCATCAGTTGCTGCAGGTTAATATGTTTTCTGTAAAACTGCATGCTCTCATGCATCCAATGCCAGGTGTAGGTAGCATCAAAAGCTTCATGATAATTAGCTTCTTCGCACTCTGCCAGCCAAAATAATTTTTTTATACTGTCTAAATGCGTGCGGGCCTGTTTCCAAAAGTCTAAAGTAACCAGGTGTGCCATATCGCAGCGAAAGCCATCAATATTACATTCACGCACCCAAAACTCCATGGCCGCAATCATGGCCAGGCGCATGCGTTTATTATTAAAATCAAGTTTAATGGTGTCTTCCCAGTTTTCTACCGGTGGCACAAACTGGCCTTTATCGTTCTGCACAAAAAAATCGGGGTTAGTGGTGGTCCATTCATGATCCCATCCCGTGTGGTTGGCCACCCAATCAATAATTACTTTAAAACCCAGGCGGTGTGCTTCTTCTACCAGCTTTTTAAAGTCTTTAATGCTGCCAAATTCTTTATTGGTATTTACATAACTGCTGCAGGCATAATAACTGCCCAGAGTGCCTTTTTTATTTAGTTCACTAATGGGGGTAATGGGCATAAACCAAAGTGTTTCCACACCCATGTCTCGCAGGCGGTACAGTTCTTTACTAAACGCAACAAATGTTCCTTCGGTAGTGTACTGCCGCAGGTTTACTTCATAAATATTCGTATGCACACTCCAGCTTACTGGCGTAAAAAATGATCTCATAGCAAATGATTGATTCAAAAATAAGGCAGGCGTCGTTACAGAAGAAGCACAAGATAGTATTTTTTGTGTAGCCAGCTTTTGCAGTGCTATTGGGCAGCCGTTGCGTCGCACACTTCAGCATTTGAAAATTTGATGTTTCTGATATGAAATTTTAAATCTCAAATCAGTAATACAATAGCTGAAGTGTGCGACGCAACAAAAGTTACATTGAAAAACAACTGCTGGGTTCATAAAAAACAATCCATATTAAATGGCTAACTTTAAGAAAACGATATTGCCATGCCCCACTCACGCAGCCGCCACAAACACCCACACCAAGCGGCAGGTGCACATAACCAAACCAATGCTGCTGGTAAAAGCAAAACAAAAAGAAGTGCTGCCGTTTTATTAGCCATTAGCTTAGCTATTATGGCCGTGGTAGTTGTATTATTGGCTAAAGGTTTTGCTATTGTTTGGCTGCTTGCCGCATTGTTCTTAGGTGCCGGCGCAGGATATATGCTGGGTGCCCAAATAGATAAAGCGGCTAAATAGTTACCATTTTTTGCGTGGAAAAACCAGGCGGATGCCTGCTTTAATATCTATTAATACTTCGGCATTATTGGTATTGCCATCAGCATCTGTAATAGCAGTTATTAAATTAATATCGCTGTAAATACCGCCGCCTTCTAAGGGCATTGGAAAAGTTTTATAGCGCAGGCCGCAACCCACATAATATTCAATAATTGTTTTGCCTTTGGTGTTTAAAAGGTGCTGCGTGCCAGCAATGAAATTTGCATTTAAAACAATTTTTTTAAGCGTAAAGGTTTCATAAGATTGGTAAGCAGGCACGCCGTTTACAAGGTCTTTATCTACCCAGTCTGTAATGGTATACCAAACTTGTTTTATGCCACCGCGTAGTTCCCAAAAATTACTTTTGGTGCTGGTTGTTTTATTGTATTTACGGTATGCGGGCCTAAAGTAATAACCATAAGGCTGTGCCGCCCGTTTTGATGTGTGATAAACGGATGTAAAAATATAACCCGCATCTAGGTGCAGGGCTTTATTATTGTTTCTGTATTCAACACCGCCGCTAATATTGGGGTCGCCAATATCTGCTAGTGCTAAGGGGTTAAAATGCAGTTTCCATGGGGTGGTGAAAACAGTATCTGTTGGTGTGCTTTTATTAAACTGTGCATGGCTTAAAAGGCAGCACATAACAAAACAACTGGTGATGGCTGCTTTTGGCAGGCTGTTAATGTGCATATTTAATTAATAGAAGAAAGTAAAGTTGGTTGAAAACGGTTGGTGATGTTATATACACTCATTCCGCTTTTGGTCCAGCAAATTAATAAATCATTGTAGGGTATAACATCAATAAAAGACTGGCCGTTTACTATTGCTGTTTTAAAAACAGGGTTATATGCCTTGCTGATATTAAAAACCACAAGGCCTTTTTGAGCATCGCACACATACAAGGCGCTATCCTGGTAGCCAAGGCCTAATGGTTCAGATAAATTGTAACTGTCTACCTGTACTGGCTTGGTTACATCTTTTATATTGTAAACGGCCAATATGCTTTGTATGCCACCGCCACAGGCTTCGTTCGTTCTCAGTGTGGCATAGGCAACAGTGTCTTTAGCTACTACGGGGTCGCAGCGGCGTATTACTGTCGGAGAAATTGCTTCGCTGAGTTTAACCGGGTTATCGGGCATATCAAGAGAAAAAATATGCACCACACTTGTAGAACCAATAAACAATTTGTCTTTAAACGGAAATATGGTTTCAATTTCAAAACCAACCGGTATTGTTTTTACTTTTTGCGGGTTAGCGGCATCGCTAATGTTAAATACGTTCAGGTTTTGTTTGTCTACCGAATAGAGATAGTTATTTACAATAGTAAACCGGGCCAAACTGCCCCCGCTGCCCGTGGTGGTTTTAACGCCGTTGCTGGCATCTTTACTGCAACTTAAATAGAGGCCTGCAACTAATACTAACAATAGTAACTGCTTCATGATGGATAGATTTTATAGTTAACGGCGGCAGGTAGCTTTAATATTTGTTTTTAATTCCCAATCAACCACTATGCCCTTTGACGGATCGGGGCATACAAAGGCACCGTTAAATGGCGGGTAGTTTGTTTGCACTACCGGAAAGGCATCTTTTATTCTTTTTACTAAACTGGCATTGGCGGGGTTGGCCAGGTTTAGCACTACAAGGTCGGGCCCGTTATTAGTATAGAGGTAGCCATTTTTTATAGCAATTTCTGTACAAAGGGGTATTTGCAAGAAGGCAATTTTTTTAGGGACAGCCGGGTTGCTGTTATCAACCACATGAATGCCGGTACCAAGATCGTTTTGAAAGAGATAACTGTTGTATGCATAAATTTTACCTGCCCGACTGGTGGCGGAAGGGCCATTAATGCTTATGTCTGTAAAGTCTTTTACCTGTGCATACACCGGCACCCATGCCTGTGTGTCTGATAAGGGCGGTTCTGAAGTGGTACAGCTAAAAGCCATAGAGGCAGCCAGCAAGAAAAAATAGTGGTGCATTTTCATACGCAGTTGGCTTATTGGTTGTATTGCTTGACAGCGGCCTGCCGGCTTTTGCTGCAACTACTTTGATATATTTTAAAGTTGACTTTTAAATGGCCATCTCAATTTTTCCACAACCGTTAATAACTATACTTTACCCCCTGCAATGGGCAAGCATTATATTTGCCCGGTTTAGCTTGTTGCAGGCGTACACAAAAAATGGGGTTTGCCCGGCTTTACATTATTGCTGAAGGGTGCGACGCAACGGCTGCTGAATATTTTGCTACCGCTGGTAACAACAAAAAATAGTGCATTAAAACATGGCAGAAAAAGAAAAGAACCTGTTTGATTATAACGAAGACAGTATTAAAACCCTGGAGTGGCGGGAGCATATACGCCTGCGCCCCGGTATGTATATTGGTAAGCTGGGTGATGGCAGCAGTGCCGATGATGGTATTTATGTGCTGCTGAAAGAGGTGGTGGATAACTGTATTGATGAACACACTATGGGCCACGGCAAGCAGGTTGAAATTACCATTGAAAAAGGAACCGTTACGGTACGGGATTATGGGCGTGGTATACCATTGGGTAAGGTGGTGGATGTGGTGAGTAAGATTAATACCGGTGCCAAGTACGATAGCAGAGTGTTTCAAAAAGCGGTGGGCTTAAACGGTGTGGGTACTAAAGCCGTAAATGCACTGAGCAGTTATTTTAAAGTAACCGCTTTTAGAGAAGGCAAAGAAAAAACAGCGGAGTTTGAAAAAGGCATATTGGTAAAAGATCATAAAGAAACCAAAACAACAGAGGGTAATGGTACGCTGGTAAGTTTTATACCAGATGAAACGGTGTTTAAAAATTTTCATTTTATACACGAGTACCTGGATAACCAGTTGTGGAATTACTGTTACCTGAATGCCGGACTTATTATTAATTACAACGGCAAAAAATACGTTTCTAAAAATGGCCTGCTGGATTTGTTGCAACGCAAAACCAATGAAGATGAGTTACGCTATCCCATCATTCACCTGAAGGGAGAAGATATTGAAGTGGCCATAACCCACGAGAATCAATACGGCGAAGAATATTATGCTTTTGTAAACGGACAGTTTACCACGCAAGGCGGCACACATCTGCAGGCTTTTAAAGAAGGTTTTGTAAAAACCATTCGCGACTTTTATAAGAAAGATTATGAAGCCAGCGATATACGCGGCAGCATTAGTGCGGCCATTTCTGTAAGAGTGCAAGAGCCGGTATTTGAAAGCCAGACCAAAACAAAACTGGGCTCACAAGTGGTGTATGAAGGCGGGCCAACCATGAAAAACTTTATAGGAGATTTTTTGGGTAGAGACCTGGATATGTTCTTACATAAAAACCCCGCAGTAGCAGAGGCATTAAAGAAAAGAATTGAGCAGAACGAACGGGAGCGAAAAGAATTAGCTGGTATTAAAAAGCTAGCCAACGAAAGAGCTAAAAAAGCCAACCTGCATAACCGCAAGCTGAGAGATTGCCGCTATCATTACAACGATGAACCCACCGGTAAAGAAAAAGATACCATTATAGAAATGGCCAAAGAAAGTACCATTTTTATAACTGAAGGAGACAGTGCCAGCGGCTCTATTACTAAGGCCCGAAAAGTAGAAACACAAGCCGTATTTAGTTTGCGGGGTAAGCCGCTTAACTGTTTTGGCCTAACCAAAAAGGTGGTATACGAAAACGAAGAGTTTAACCTGCTGCAACATGCACTGAATATTGAAGAAGGCTACGAAGGCTTACGCTTTAACAACATTGTAATTGCAACCGATGCAGATGTGGATGGCATGCACATCCGTTTGTTGTTAATGACTTTCTTTCTGCAATTTTTTCCAGACCTTGTAAAAAACGGCCACGTGTATGTGTTAGAAACACCACTTTTTAGAGTACGCAATAAACAAGAAACAATTTATTGCTACGATGAATCTGAAAAGCAGGCAGCCGTAAAAAAACTGGGTAACAAACCAGAGATTACCCGCTTTAAAGGGTTGGGAGAAATTTCTCCGGATGAGTTTGCCCGCTTTATTGGAGAGCAGATGCGCCTGCAGCCTGTAATGTTATTGCCAGAAACACATATACAACAGTTGCTGGAATATTATATGGGTAAAAACACACAAGAGCGGCAAGAGTTTATTATAGATAATTTAAAAGTAGAATTGGATTTGGTAGAAGAAGGGTAGGATACCGGCAGCTGTGCCAGCAGCAACATTGTTGCGTCGCACACTTGTGCTATAACCCATAAGGCAGCATCTATAAAGTAACACAACAGGGTATGAATTTTTAATTTTTAATTATCAACTACAAATGATACATATTGTTTTTAACGAAGCCGATGTAGAAGTTATACAAAAAGCCATTGAATTGGATGAAAGCCTGCAAGGCACCATAGTGCAGATTAAGGATGATTATGCAGTAGGTCCGCTGGCAAACATTTATGTGGGAGAAGGTATTGAAGCCCGTAAAATTTTTTGGAAGGAAGTATTAGCGGGCACAGATATGGAAGGCAAAGTAGATAGTGGTGAAGTAGATGATTATAAAACAGTAGCAGAGCTAGTGGGCTGCTTGCGCAGGAATGAAGAAGAAAAAGTATGGATATGGGCTGCGCAAAACAAGCACGATGTAAGCGGCTATTACTGGATGCTGCATTATATGAAAGAGTTTCAGGGAAGGGTATATATTTTATATTTAAACAACCTGCCTTTTATAAATGAAAAGGGGTTTATATTTTACCCGGAGTGGCTATCTGCCATACCGCCGAAAGAGTTTTTAAAAGCCCGTAAACTGGCCCGCCCAATTACACTAAGTGAGTTTGAAGTAGACCCCGATGAATGGACAAAAATTTGCAACGAAGAAAAAGGTGTGCGCATTTTAGAAGGTGGCAAAAAACTGGCGCAATATGATTATGATTTTTATGATGCCGATTTGAAAAAATATATTACCACCGATTGGCAAAAGGGCAGTAAAATAATTAACCAGTTTTTAAGTAAGAATAAAAACACAACAGGCGATATGTTTATGTTGTGGCGCTTAAAGAAAATGGTGGCGGCAGGTTTGCTGGATGTGCAGGGAGAACAGAAGAATATGAAAGATTTTGAAGTAAAGCAAAAACAAACCGAACCTGCAACAGCAGAATGAAAATAGCTTTAAAATTAGAAGAACTGGGCATACTGCTTTTGGCCATTGCGGGGTTATATTATTTGCAGGCAACCTGGTGGGTGTACTTAATTTTAGTGTTGGGGCCAGATATTAGTATGCTGGGCTATTTAGCTGGTAATAAAGTTGGGGCATACAGTTATAACCTGTTTCATCACAAAGGAGTTGGGGTATTGGTGCTTTTAGCAGGGTGGTATAGCCATAATTATTGGCTACAAATATTTGGTATCGTTTTATTAGGTCATTCCAGCATGGATCGCTTTTTTGGTTATGGCCTTAAATATGAACAGGGTTTTAAGTTTACCCATTTGGGCGAAATAGGAAAAGAAAAATAGTTGAGTAAAGCGTTGCTGTTGAAGAGTGCGACGCAACAATGTTTAATAGTAGTACAAAAGATAAGTACCATAATAAGATACGATTGAAATGAGTGCAGCCAAAAAAAAGGAAAATGTTTTTGAACAGGAGGGAGGCATACAAGGCCAGTTTAAAAATTGGTTTCTTGATTATTCTTCTTACGTAATATTAGAACGTGCCGTGCCTGCGGTAGAAGACGGTTTAAAACCGGTGCAACGCCGCATTTTGCATGCCATGAAAGAAATGGATGATGGCCGCTTTAATAAAGTAGCAAATATTATTGGACAAGCCATGCAATATCACCCGCATGGAGATGCCAGTATTGGTGATGCGTTGGTAAACCTTGGGCAGAAAGATTTATTGATAGAAACCCAGGGTAACTGGGGCGATGTGCGAACGGGTGATGATGCGGCAGCGGCCCGTTATATTGAAGCACGACTTTCTAAATTTGCGTTAGAGGTTGCTTTTAATAGCAAAACTACTGAGTGGCAATTGAGCTATGATGGTCGTAAAAACGAACCGGTAGTATTGCCTATGAAATTTCCTTTGCTGCTGGCACAAGGGGCCGATGGTATTGCGGTAGGATTATCCACAAAAATTTTACCTCATAATTTTTGCGAGCTGATTGATGCTTCCATAAAATACCTGCGTGGTAAAAAGTTTGAATTGTTTCCCGACTTTCAGACCGGCGGTATGATTGATACCACCAATTACAATGAAGGGAAGCGGGGTGGAAAAGTTAGGGTAAGGGCCCATATAGAAGAGTTAGACAAAAAAACACTGGTGATAAAAGATGTGCCGTATAGTGTTACCACCACGCAATTGATGGATAGCATTGTGAAGGCCAACGACCAGGGAAAAATAAAAATTAAAAAAGTTACAGATAACACGGCCGCCAATGTAGAAGTACAGATAGATCTGGCACCCGGCATTTCTCCGGATATTACCATTGATGCGCTGTATGCGTTTACCGATTGTGAAATTAGCATCTCTCCCAACGCATGTGTTATTGTAGCTCATAAACCACAGTTTTTAGGGGTACAGGAATTGTTGCGGGTGAGTGCCGATAATACCAAAGAGCTACTACAGCGTGAATTGGAAATTAAACTGAGCGAACTGCAGGAAAAATGGCACTATACTTCTTTAGAAAAAATATTTTTTGAAGAAAAGATTTATAAAGAGCTGGAGAAAAAGCATGCCACCTGGGATAAAGTGCTGGAAGCAATTGCTGACGCTTTTGCACCTTTTAGAAAACAACTCCGCCGGGATATAACAAGAGAAGACATCATCAAACTAACAGAAAAACCCGTTAGGCGCATTTATAAATTAGATATTGATGAACTGAACGACCAGATTAAAGGCCTGGAAGCTGATATTAAACAGGTAAAATACCACTTGGCCAATCTGGTAGATTATGCAGTTGCTTATTATGAAGGTTTGCTGAGTAAATACGGTAAAGGGAGAGAACGCAAAACAGAAATAAAACAATTTGAAGCCATACAGGCAAAGCAAGTGGCTATTGCTAATACCAAATTATATGTAAATAGAGAAGATGGTTTTGTGGGCGCCAGTCTGAAGAAAGACGAGTTTGTGGCAGACTGTTCTAACCTGGATGATGTGATAGTGTTTACCAAACGGGGTATTATGAAGGTGGTAAAAGTATCTGATAAAGCTTATATAGGTAAAGACATTATTCATGTGGCTATCTTTCAAAAAAATGATGAGCGCACCACGTATAATATGATTTATGCAGATGGTAAAACCGGTATCAGCTATGCCAAGCGCTTTAATGTAACGGGCATTACCAGAGATAAAGAGTATGATCTTACCAAAGGAGATGATAAAAGTAAAGTGCATTACTTTTCGGTAAATGCCAATGGCGAAGCAGAAATGGTGAAAGTGGTATTAACTCCATCAAGCACGGCACGTATAAAAGAATTTGAGTTTTATTTTGAAGAGTTAGAGATAAAAGGCCGCAGCAGTATGGGTACCAGGTTACTAAGTATGCAATTAAATCGGTTAAGTTTAAAGAAGCAGGCCGCTCTACATTAAGTGCAAAAAAATTATGGTTTGATACCCAGTTTGGACGATTAAACAGCGAACAGAAGGGACAATACCTTGGTAGTTTTGACCCCGAGGATAAAGTGCTGGTTTTTTACAACGATGGTAATTATGAAATAACCGATCAGGAACTGACGCAAAAAATTGACGGTAATTATGAAATAACCGATCAGGAACTGACGCAAAAAATTGACGCCGAAAAAGTATTACTGATTGAAAAGTTTAGTGCAGAAAAAATTGTATCTGCCATCTATCTTGATAAAAAAAATCTGCAATACAATGCAAAACGGTTTAAAATAGAAACCACCACATTGCGCAATAAATTTCTGTTTATAAAAGAAGGCGAGGGCAATGTGCTAGAAGCTGTAACAACCGATGCTGAACCTATTTTAGCGGTGCAGCAGGGCCGTGGCGACCAAGTGCGAAAAGGCAAATTTAAAATTGCCAAAGTGGTGGAAGTAATGGGCTGGAAAGCCGTTGGTGCCAAGCTGCTCGATTTTAGTAAAAGTGTAAAAATGGAGTGGGAGAAAAAAGCCGGTACCGATAATCAGCCAGAGCTGTTTTAATATTTTTATGTAGCCAGCAGTGTTACAAACATCGGCTGCGGTTGCGTCGCACACTTGTACATTTGTAATTGGATGCATCTATGGTTTAATTGCAGATATCAGACCAGCGCTACTACCGTTGACGTGTGCGACGCAACAATGCAAAACCGGAGTTACCGATGCTGGTTACCCATAAAAACAACACTTTATTATAAGTGGGCTGTTATTATTAATCTTCTCCGTTTAAAAGTTCTCGTTCTATTTCTTCCATTTGCACAATATCCCAAGCCTCACTTTCTGTGGGGGTGGTGTTCATAATTTCTAAAAGCCCCTGTTCATCTAACTGCGCTTCGGTTTTGGCGGGCAAATGGCAAATTACAAAAGAGTGATTGGCTTCATAAAAAGCTTGCTGGCAATTAACCAATGCTTCTGCCGCAGCATCGTCAATGGTTTCAATGTCTTTACAATTCAGAATTACGTTTTTGACATCTTTTTGAAGATAGGAGCCCAGTAATTGCTCCAGTTCTGCTGTCATATTAGCAGAGATGTTCTTTTCTTGAATGGTTATGACATGGAATTTTTCTTTGGTATCTGTTTTGACATTCATGTTACTTACAATTAAAGGCCTGTTAATTCGTTCCGGTTTGAGAAACTTTTTCACATTTGATACGTACCTGTTGATAACGGTGCAGGGCTTCAACAGCCTGCAACTATTCTCAAAAATATTCGTTATTATTGTATTACCCATAAATCCTTGAAAACATGGATAATAATTTTTCAGCACAGGTAAAAGAAATCATATCGTACAGCAGAGAAGAAGCCCTTCGGCTAGGTAATGATTTTATAGGTACAGAGCATCTTTTGTTAGGCATGATACGCGAAGGCGACAATACCGCCGTTAAAATACTCAAAAGTTTTAATGTGGATTTGTATGAGCTGCGAAAGGAGATAGAGTTGGCTGTTAAAGACAAGACTGGTAAAAACATTGCCAATATTAACAGCCTACCCTTAACCAAGCAGGCCGAAAAAGTAATACGTGTAACTGTTTTAGAAGCCAAGGCACTTAAAAGCCAAACGGTGGAAACAGAACACCTGATGCTGTCTATTTTAAAGAACAAAGAAAATATTGCTACTCAAATATTAAATCAGTTTGATGTGGATTATGATTTATTCAGAAACGAATTGAGTACCGTAAAAGGGAACGATGTACGTAGTGAATACAACGAGGAAAATGAAGACGATTTTGATGAGGAGAAGAAATTTTCTCAGCAACAAAAGTCAAAATCTGCGGGAGCTGTAAAAAGTAAAACACCCGTACTGGACAATTTTGGAAGAGACATAACCCGCTTAGCCGAATCTGGTTCATTAGACCCCATTGTTGGCAGAGAGGCAGAAATTGAAAGAGTATCTCAGATATTAAGTAGAAGAAAAAAGAATAACCCCATTTTAATTGGAGAGCCCGGTGTGGGTAAAACAGCCATTGTAGAAGGCTTGGCTTTAAGAATTGTACAGCGTAAAGTAAGCAGGGTGTTATTTGATAAACGGGTGGTTAGTTTAGACCTTGCAGCCCTGGTAGCAGGTACCAAATACCGTGGCCAGTTTGAAGAACGCATGAAGGCTATTATGAATGAGCTGGAGAAGAACAGGGATGTGATTTTGTTTATTGATGAAATACATACCATTGTTGGTGCAGGTGGTGCCAGCGGTTCTTTAGATGCTTCTAATATTTTTAAACCGGCATTGGCACGCGGAGAGTTGCAATGTATTGGCGCCTCTACTTTAGATGAGTATAGAATGTACATTGAAAAAGATGGTGCCTTAGACCGTCGTTTTCAAAAAGTAATGGTAGAACCACCAAGTGTGGATGAAACCATACAGATATTGACCAATATACAGAGCAAGTATGAAGATTACCACAATGTTTCTTATAGCAAAGACGCAATCGATGCCTGTGTAAAATTAAGCGACCGGTATATGACGGATCGTTTACTGCCAGATAAAGCTATTGATGTGCTGGATGAAGTGGGTGCAAGGGTGCATTTAAAAAACATCAACGTGCCTCAGGAGATTGTAGAGCTGGAAAAAAAGATAGAAGACGTAAAGAATGAGAAGAACAAGGTGGTAAAAAGCCAGAAGTTTGAGGAAGCAGCGTCTTTGCGTGATACAGAAAAAAGACTGCAGGAAGAACTGGAAGCGGCAAAAGCAAAATGGGAAGAAGAAAGTAAACATAAACGTTACCCTATTGATGAAGAGGCAATTGCTGAAGTAGTAAGTATGATGACGGGCATTCCGGTAAAGCGGATGGTGCAGGCAGAAACAGAGAAGTTGCGGAAGATGAGTGAGGATATGAAAGGAATGGTAGTTGGGCAGGATGAAGCTATTTTAAAAGTGGTAAAAGCGATACAGCGTAACCGCGTAGGTTTGAAAGACCCTAAAAAACCCATTGGCTCATTTATATTTTTAGGTCCTACTGGTGTGGGTAAAACAGAATTAGCCCGTGCATTGGCCCGTCATATGTTTGATTCAGAAGAAGCATTGATTCGCATTGATATGAGCGAATACATGGAGAAGTTTACCGTAAGCCGTTTAATTGGTGCCCCTCCGGGGTATGTGGGTTATGAAGAAGGTGGCCAGTTAACAGAAAAGGTACGCCGCAAACCATACAGTGTTATTTTGTTAGATGAAATAGAAAAAGCACACCCGGACATTTATAATATTCTGTTACAGGTGTTAGATGATGGACAATTAACCGATGGCCTGGGGCGTAAGGTTGATTTTAAAAATTCGCTTATTATAATGACTTCAAACATAGGCGTTCGGCAGTTAAAAGACTTTGGAGATGGTGTTGGGTTTGCAACCGCGTCTCGTACATTAAATGCTGAAGAGAATAATAAGGCAGTGATAGAAAAAGCGTTAAAACGCACCTTCTCTCCTGAGTTTTTAAATCGTATTGATGATGTGATCATATTTAACTCATTGGAGAAAAAACATATTTTTGAGATTATTGATATTCTGATGAAAGGGGTTGTTAAACGCCTTAATAATTTAGGATTTTCGTTGGAGCTTACTGAAGATGCAAAAACTTTTATTGCAGATAAGGGATACGATCAGCAGTTTGGAGCAAGACCACTGCACCGTGCTATTCAAAAATATTTAGAAGACCCATTAGCCGAAGAAATTCTCAACTTAAAGATAAAAGAAGGAGATGTGCTGGTGGCAGATTTAGATAAAGAAAATGCCCGCATACGGTTTACTTTTAAAGAAAAAGCTAAAGAAATATCTGAAGCATAAAATAGCTGGGTTTTAAAAATAAAAAGGAGTGCAACGGCACTCCTTTTTTATTGCAACTAAAACTTTTTAATTGCAGGGGCTTCTTAACGTGTAGTAAACAAATACTTCCTATTTTTACCCGCATCTAAACAACCGGTTTCAGCACTCAAAAGAAAATTACGGTAAAAGGCATGAGCAGAATTATCATTACTATAGATGGATGGAGCAGTTGTGGCAAAAGCACTCTTGCCAAACAATTGGCAAAAGAGCTAGGCTATACCTATATTGATAGCGGCGCTATGTACCGGGCCATTACTTTATATTTTTTAAGAAATCATATAGACTGGACAGAAGACAAAGAAGTAATAACTGCTTTGGAAAATATTCTATTAGAGTTTAAAGCCAATCATAAAAACGGGCAAAGTGAAATGTATCTGAATGGTGAGAATGTAGAATATGTAATCAGAGATCTGGTGGTGGCAGAAAAAGTAAGCGATGTGGCTGCAATAAAAGTAGTAAGAGATTTTGCAGTGGCACAGCAACAATTAATGGGCGAAAAAAAAGGGATTGTAATGGATGGCAGAGATATAGGTACCGTGGTATTTCCGGCGGCAGCATTAAAAATATTTATGACTGCCGATAATGCGGTACGGGTTGAGCGCCGATTTAAAGAATTGTATGAGAAAAACCCCAATATTACCATTGAAGAAGTAAAAGCTAATTTGGAAATGAGAGATTATATTGACTCTCATAGAGAAGTAAGTCCTTTGCGTAAAGCGGCAGATGCCATAGAGTTAGATAATACCCACCTTACCATGAAAGAGCAGCTAGAGCTGGCCATGCAATGGGCGCAGCAAAAATTGTAAAAAAAGCTGTTTATAAATACAATAACAAAATGCTTGCTTTTAAAAAAGCAGCTTTGTATTTTGTTGGGCATTTATTAACGTACCCAAAAAAATACCTTATGAAAACCTTACATCGCTTAGGGCTTCTTGCTATTATGTCTGTTGTATTATTCTCCTGCAAAAAAGAAACAGTTGCAGACCCTGTACCGGATACTATTTTCAGAGACCCGGTAATTACTTCAAAAATTTACCCGTTTATAAATCAGCCGGCACCAATGGATTTGGGCACTACCAATACCACCTTGCATGCCGGAGATGAGGTAACTGTTTACATGCCATATGGTGTTTTTAACGACAATATTGTTACCTCAACCCTTACCTTAACAGATGATGTGAATGGCAGTGTGTTGGGTATCTACAACTGGGTTCCATCTACTGATGCCTCAGCAGCAACCCTTAATGTGCCAATAGACTTAAGAGAAGTTCCGTTTATGTTTGTAACTTTTACGGTAGATGCTTCTATGACGGGGTATAATGTAAATTTAGCCTCAAGCATTGTAGGTAAAAAAACACAGTCTGAAGACGCTATTGCCAATGCATTTAAAGTTGATCCATAATTACAAGTTCGCTATTAATGAAGCCCCGCCTATGGCGGGGCTTTTTTATGTTACCGGCAGCAGTAACAATTTTCAGCTTCGGTTGCGTCGCACACTTGTGCAGTTAAATATAAAGCAGCAAGTCAGATGTCAGAACGTCTTAAAGTAATGTAAACCAAAATCATTTACTTTCAGACTTTCCGTTTTGCCGACTTACGGACTTCCTGCACAAGTGTGCGACGCAACGATGCCTAACCGGAGTGGCCCATGCTGGTAACACACAATAAACCCTGCCAAAACCGGCACTGGCATTATACTTGAACCAATAGCCCTTTACCCTTAAAACCTTGTACTTTTGGGGAAGTACTGTTAAATTGTCACCGAAATTTATAGAATGAAAGAAAGAAATATATTATTCAGAACCGAAGACGAGATGGATTTTATGCCGATAATTCCGTTGAACGAAAGTGATAACGACGAAACGCAGGATCTTGATATTCCGGAAGAGTTACCAATATTACCATTAAGAAATACTGTATTATTTCCGGGGGTGGTGCTGCCTATAACTGTTGGCCGAGATAAAAGTATTAAAGCTGTTTTAGAAGCGTATAAAGGCAATAAGCTTATTGGGGTGGTAGCGCAAAAAGACAGCAATATAGAAGAGCCAGCCATGGATGATTTGGAAGATATTGGAACGGTTGCTAAAATTATTAAGCAAATTAAAATGCCTGATGGCGGCACTACGGTGATTATACAGGGAAAGCGACGCTTTAAAATGGGAGTGCTTACTTCCGACGATCCATATTTTAAAGCAAAAATTCATTTGCTGGAAGAAGAAGAAGCCCCCAAAGACCAGGATTTTGAAGCATATGTAGCCAATATAAAAGAACTGGCCACACAAATTATTCAGCTATCGCCTAACATTCCTTCAGAAGCTTCTATTATTTTAAAAAATATAGAAAACCCTGCTTTTTTAATACACTTTGTTAGTAGTAACCTGAATACTGGTTTGGGAGATAAACAGCATATATTGGAGATAAACCATATTAAAAGCCGTGCTGATGTATTAATGCAACTACTACAAAAAGAATTGCAGTTTGCAGAGCTGAAAAATAAGGTTACCAATAAAACCCGCACCGAGTTAGATAAGCAGCAACGGGAGTATTTTTTGCAGCAGCAATTAAAAAGTATTAAAGAAGAACTGGGTGGAGATACCAACGAGCGGGAAATAAAAGAAATGCAAAAAAAGGCCGAACAAAAAAAGTGGCCAAAATCTGCTAAAGAATTATTTCAAAAAGATATTGAGAAGCTGGAGCGTATGCACCCCAGTACGCCTGATTATTCAGTGGTATATAACCACTGCGATCTGTTGCTGGATTTGCCATGGGATGAATACACAGAGGATTCTTATGATTTAAAGAAAGCAAAAAAAGTGTTAGATGCGGATCATTACAGTATGGATAAAATAAAAGAACGCATACTGGAATATTTAGCAGTGCTAAAACTAAAGGGAGATATGAAGAGCCCGATACTTTGTTTTGTAGGCCCTCCTGGTATTGGTAAAACCTCTTTAGGCAGAAGTATTGCCAATGCTATTGGCCGTAAATATGTGCGGTTAAGTTTAGGTGGTTTGCACGATGAAAGCGAAATACGGGGTCATCGAAAAACATATATTGGTGCTATGCCGGGGCGCATTTTGCAATCGCTGCGAAAAGTAAAGTCTGGCAACCCTGTAATGATTTTAGATGAAATAGATAAAGTAGGCGCCGATCAACGCGGCGACCCATCATCTGCATTATTAGAAGTGCTGGACCCCGAGCAAAACAATACTTTTTATGATAATTACCTGGAGCTGGAATATGATTTAAGCAAAGTATTATTTATAGCCACTGCAAATAATATTGCTAACATACAACCGGCGTTAAGAGACCGGCTTGAAATAATTGATTTAAGTGGGTATGCTATTGAAGAAAAAGTTGAAATTGCCAAACGCCATTTGGTGCCCAAGCAAAAAGAAGCACACGGTTTAAAAAACATTTCATTTAAAATAAACGATAATGTTTTAGAGAAAGTGGTGGAAGAATACACCCGTGAAAGTGGTGTAAGAGAGTTAGACCGGCAATTGGCTGCTATTATGCGAAACCTTGCTAAAGAATATGCCACAAATGAAAAAGTAAAATCTGTAATTACAGAAGCTGCTATTGAAGACATATTGGGTAAGCCGCGGTACAGTAATGAAATTTATAAAACCGTGGGAATGCCCGGTGTGGCTGTAGGCCTTGCATGGACTTATGTAGGTGGTGATATTCTCTTTATTGAAACATCATTAAGCGATGGAAAAGGAGAATTGCGTTTAACAGGTAATCTTGGCAACGTAATGAAAGAAAGTGCCAGCACAGCACTTACTTATTTGCAAGCAAACACAAAAAAACTGGCACTTGATAAGGAAATTTTTCAGAAAAAAAATATTCATATACATGTGCCGGAAGGGGCTGTGCCAAAGGATGGTCCCAGTGCAGGCGTTACCATGCTTACTGCCTTGTATTCTGCAATAACCGGCAAAAAAGTAAAGCCTTATCTGGCAATGACAGGAGAAATAACGCTACGCGGACAAGTGCTGCCAGTTGGAGGTATAAAAGAAAAAGTACTGGCCGCAAAAAGAGCCGGCTTAAAGGAAATTATACTCTGCTGGCAAAACGAGAAAGATGTACAAGAAATAGAATCCTCATTTATTAAGGGCTTAAAGTTTAATTATGTTAAAACAATGCAGCAGGTGCTTGATCTTGCCATTGTATAGCCAAAAGCTATAAGAAGATTTGATGATTTTACTGTTTGTAATAAACTAATCATTTCCTTTACTGTTATATTAATATGAAAATTTTTTTCATGTTGGTTGTTTTAAGGGTTAAAGAAAAAATCCTCCATTTTTATGGAGGATTTATTTTTTAGCCGGCAGTAGCAAAAACTCAGCTACTGTTGTGTCACTCACTTGTACTATAGAATAAATATGAACAGCGCTGCACCACCCGCATTAACAGCGTTGCCCCGCTACTGTATTTTGCTTTTTATGCTAACCAATTAAATAGTCGCTACATATATTCATCATTTTTTTAAAAAAAGGATGAATGTTTTGTACTGTGCCGCAATAACTTATAAAAAAAGGCTCTAAACTCTTTGTAAAAAAATAGGCAGGGCTTTTAGGTTTCAAAAAAACTTTCTATTTTGTTCGCATCTATCCATTCCTCTGATCATTCCACAGCTCCTCTAAGCTTACTTCTTATTTCCTTTTAAAGACCGTAAAGAATCATTTCCATCCGTGTTTAACCGGAACAGCAATACCTGTTTCTAAACCACAAAAATGATCCCTTATGGAAATTATTTTTATATGTATTCTGGTATTTTGCATTGTTTCATTATACAGTGTATTACACGCCCCGGCAGAGCGTTGGTTAATGCGTCGCCATTACAAATCATTTATAAAGGTGGAAGCGTATTACAGAAATATCATCTGTCAGCACCTTGCTTATTTTCATCGCTTAAATAAAGAAGAGCAACATCGTATGTTGTTCAGAACCTTTCTTATTCATAGAGGTAAAAAGTTTCACTATGTGGGTGTTGAGAAAAAGGATGAAATGCCTGTATTAATAAGTGCTGTTGCTGCACAACTTACACTTGGCCTAGAAAGCTTTTCTTTAGACTATTTCAGAGATATTTATGTTTTGAAGCACGACTACCATTACGGCTATTATTCACTTCCCTTTATGGGCCATGTAGATAGTACGGGTATTTATTTAAGCTGGGATAATTTTTTACAAGGCATCCACCGTGCAGCAGATAATAGTAATGTTGGTTTACATGAAATGGCACATGCGCTGGCATATGTAAACTTCATTACCAAAACAGAACAAGACAAACATTTTTCTGCAGAGTTTAGAAATTTCTCGGAAGTGGCCCGCCCTGTATTTATGGAAATGCAAAAAGGCCGTAAAACCTTATTGGGCGATTATGCCGCCACGAACTACCATGAATTTTGGGCGGTAAGCGTGGAAATGTTTTTTGAAAACCCTTTTAGGTTTAAGTATGAGTTGCCAGAATTATATGCAGCAATGGTAAACTTGTTACGACAAGACCCGTATGAACTAATTGTAAATAGAAAAGCAGCGGCCGTTGCTTAATATATATCATTTGCTGAATGATTTGATGCTGTTGAAGGGTGCGACGCAACGACTGTTGAAAAGAGAGCAGTAAGCTTGTTTACACCTATTTCTTTATTAGATTACCCAAGAAACCGCCTGCTTCCATTAACCATGCAATACCTAAATGCACGACCAAGCCTCCTGCAATTGACTGTGTGTTGCTGGCAACAATGCCTAATAGCATTCCTCCAAAAAAAGACGAGATACATTCTAATAAGGGCTTTCCGAAATGAATACTGCAATAAAAAGTAGCCATTGGAATAATGGCTGAAGGTCCGGCATACTTTACAAAAGCAAACACCAGAAAGCCGCGAAAGAAAAGTTCTATACTTATAAAATCAATGCCATAGCTTATCTCATACAACAACTTATACCACCACATATTTTTTGTATGCGGTTGTATAAATGCTATCTGCTTTAGTTTTGGATAGGTGGCTAAAAAGTCAGCTTGTGAACTGGCAAATGCAATTAGTGGTAACATGAACAGCAACATTAAAAAGTAGGGCTGCCATTTAAAATTAGTGGTAGTTAACCCCCAGAAATGTGTTTGCCCGGGTGTAAGCCAATACAAAATAAATAGTGGTACTAAAAGTATTAAAAGCTTAAAAGGTAAGTTGGTTACTATTGCAATAAAACGATTGACTGCTGAAGCCGGCAGTAAGTTAAAAGGGTTAGGCACAGTTACTTTTAAGGCAAATAAGGCAGGTGCAATTAATAATAATATCCAAAAAAAAGAGGGTGAAGTAATTTGGTGTGGCCTAAAAAAATATATAAATAAATAGGGTATTATAAAGGCTGTTGCATAAACAAGATAGAAGCCAATAAACTTATCCCAACGTGAGTTAAGATTGCTAATAATTTTTGTTTCTAAACCAAACCTGTAATTAATTACAATAAATACGCCAATAAAAATGATGCTAAAAATCAAAAGCCATTTATCTATTGAAGTGGCGTATTCTCGCAGATACGATAGAATCTGAGTCATGTGATTGATAAAACGGAAAGGTAGTTATTTGCTGGTGAAAGAGTCTTTCATTTTTTCCATCAGATTGGCTTCAATCATTTTTTTTGCTAAAGCAATCATGTTTTTAAAAGCTTTAGCATGAGAAATGCCATGGCCTATTATTACAGGTTTTGAAACACCTAGTACCGGGGTGCCGCCGTAATTTTCAAAGTTGAATCGTTCAAGGTAAGGATCCTGAATATTCTTGCGGTGAGTGATTTCGTACAGAGATTCTGCCAGTTTTAAAATAATGTTGCCTGTAAACCCCTCACAAACCATAACATCTGCTTTATTGGTAAGTACATCTCTGCCTTCTACATTGCCAATAAAATTAATAGCGTTATTTTCTTTCAACAGGGGGTAGGTAGCCTGGGCTAATAAATTGCCTTTTCCTTCCTCTTCACCTACATTCATTAAACCCACTTTTGGGTTGTCTATGCCCAGTATATGTTTAGCATATAAAGAACCTAGTAATGCAAACTGGTTCAAATTTTCAGGTTTGCAATCTGCATTCAAGCCTACGTCTAGCAATAGGCCATTGCTGCCATCTTCTTTGGGTATAATGGTAGAAATAGTGGGCCTTAACACACCTTCTATTGCTTTAATGCTAAATAAAGCGCCTACCAACATAGCACCTGTATTTCCGGCACTGATGAATGCGTCAATTTTTCCGGTAGCCAAGAAATGAAAACCAATTGCAATGGAAGATTGCTGTTTTTCTTTCAGCGCTTTAGTTGGGTGTTCGTGCATTTCTATTACCTGGGGGGCATGCACAACAGTGATGCTCGAAGCAGGAATATTATATTCCTGCAAGAGGGGCATTATCTGGCTTTCATTGCCAAATAAGAAAAAATGAGCCGGAGTGGTGTGTTCCGATAAAAAATTTTGAAGACCCTTCACCACTTCAAGCGGTGCATAGTCTCCTCCCATAATATCTAAACCAATATTCATCTCCGCAAAACTAGCTATGTGAGTGAGTGAAATTATTTGATAGGTGCTTTTTCAGCAACTACTTGTCCTTTGTAGTACAATTTTCCCTCACTAACATGCGCACGGTGGCGAACATGAATTTCACCAGTAGTGGTGTCTTTGCTTAATGTTACAGTTTCAGCTTTGTAGTGTGTTCTGCGTTTTGCACTGCGTTGCTGAGAATGTCTGCGTTTCGGATTTGGCATAACTCAACTTTTAAAAGTTCTGATAAATATATTTACGGGTTATTCACCCAAATTCTTCTTCAATTTTTCAAGATCTTTCCAAATAGGGTTTTCTTGTTGCTCGGGCATATCATCCATCTTTTTTAAAATGTCTAATGCCTCTTTACTACAAAATTCACTTCCTATTTCGGCTTCATCGCACATTTTCTGCATTGGAATGCTTAAGTTAATAAACTCATATATCCAATCGGCAATATGTAAATGGCTTTCTCCACGGTTTATATAATAAACATCCGGGTCTTCTTCCTGGTTATTCATTACATCGGGGTCATCCACCAACTTTACCACAATATTAAATTCATCCCATAATTGCAGCGGTAAAGCCGGGCTACCACATCGGTCACAGGTTACATGTAATGCTCCCCCAATTTCAAATTTTAGCAATATAAACCCACTTTTTTTATCTAGGGTTAGCTTAATTTGAGCATTACAGTTTTTAAAATCCTGCTCCTGGTAAGCCTCAAAGAACTGATCTGTTATTGCGTATTCATATTCATGAATGCCGGGTCTCAATCCCACAAATGCTATGTCATAATCCCTGCGACCCATGAATAAATACTTTTTAGGGTGGGCAAAGGTAAGGCAAAATAGCTAAAAATCAGAGTTTCATTTGTAATAATTTATAGATAGTAAGCTACTGGCTTTCAGCTTGTTATTTTTTTTCCTCTTTTTCAATGTCCGGCTACGCTAAACTTTGTTATTGGGCATCCTTCAAAACATAGCTACTTAGAAAGGTTAATGTAAAATGCATTTTATGAAGCAATTGATACCCCTTTTATGGATGTTTTTTATAGTCATATTTTTCTGGCAACGGGCAAATTCTCAAACTAATACAGCTTCAAATAGGTATTGTGGTTGTCAGATAATTACTATAAATGATGGTATGCACTCTGACGAACTTGCTGTTTTTGCAGAAAGAAGTGCGGACTATAATAGTAAAATAACATTTAGGTGGATTGAAACCTATATAAAGAAGGAGCTAACCTATCTGCAAAAAGGATTTATTATAAAAATAATACCGGTGGCTTTCTATCAAATTAAAGCAGATTGTACTTCTTTAGCAGAAAATTTAAAACTAAAGGGTATAACATTTAAAAAAGTAACTGTTTTAAATGTAGATGCTTTGCAATGGGTAGCCCGTAATTAAAAGCTGCTAATACTGTTCCTGCTCGTTTGGAAATGTTTTGTCTTTTACATCTTTAATATAATGTTGCACAGCACCAGTTATTTGTTCTTGCAAATTCAGGTATTGTCGAAGAAAACGTGGTTTAAATTCTGTAGTAATGCCCAGCAAATCGTGCATTACTAATACCTGGCCATCGCAATGCCTACCGCCGCCAATACCAATAGTTGGTATGTGTAAGCTTTCAGAAACCTCTTTGGCAAGCATTGCCGGAATTTTTTCTAATACAATACCAAAGCAACCTGCTTCCTGCAGTAGCAGCGCATCTCTTCTAAGTTTATCAGCCTCTTCCTCTTCTTTTGCTCTTACATTATAAGTGCCAAATTTGTATATAGATTGCGGCGTTAAGCCTAAATGCCCCATTACAGGTATGCCTGCCGATACTATTTTTTTTATACTATCCACTACTTCTTCTCCACCTTCCAGCTTTATACTATGCCCACCGGTTTCTTTCATAATTCTAACAGCAGAGGCTAAAGCAATTTCTGTGTTAGATTGGTAAGTACCAAACGGCAGGTCTACCACTACCAAACAACGGTTAATGCCTCTTACCACGCTTTGTGCATGATAAATCATTTGCTCTAGGGTTATAGGCACTGTTGTTTCATGCCCGGCCATTACATTGCTGGCGCTATCACCTACTAAAATAATATCAACACCAGCGGCATCAAAAATTTTTGCAAAAGAAAAATCATAAGCGGTTATCATGGCAATTTTTTCGCCATTGGCTTTCATTTTCTGTAGGGTATGCGTGGTTATTTTTTTTACCTCTTTTTGCATAGTGGTTCAGTTAAATAGAAAAAGCAAATTAAAACATAATCTGTTGCGGGGGAGAAAATATTATGAAGCCAGCAGCGGTGCAGGTGGCATCTCCGGTTGCGTCGCACCCTTCAGCTGAAGGGTGCGACGCAACGATGGGCTATGATCCCGAACGTTCGGGACTACTGCTGGTAACACTATTAAATTATTATTTCTTTCAACCGCACTTCTTCATATAACGTATGAATAAGGCCATCTGCCAAACCAATTTTTGGTACAAAAATTTCATCAATTTCTGCCCAGCGCATTACATTCAGGTAAATTTGAAGTGCGGGTACAATCACATCAGCACGGTCTTCACGCAGGTTATAACGCTGCATGCGTTCATATACCGGAAAGCTGCTTAACTCACGATGATAGTCCTTTAATAAATCCAATGAAAGTGGCTTGCCATCTTTTCTTTTACTTAAAGAAAAAACTTTATTGATATTGCCGCCGCTGCCTATTGCCACAATTTTTTTGTAGCCTTTTGTTTTTTCTTTGATAAAAACTTTTATAGCATCCCATTGCGCATCAACCACCTGATTTTTTAATAGACGAATAGTACCCACATTAAAAGATTCTTTAAACACTAATTGGTTGTCGTTAAAAAAAGTAAGCTCAGTGCTGCCGCCTCCAACATCTATGTATAAGTAGCTGTGTTCTTTGTCAAGGTTTTCTGCAATATGATTCTCGTAAATAACAGAGGCTTCTTCATCGCCGCTGATAACTTTTATTTCAATGCCTGTTTCAAACTTAACCCTTTGTATGATGTGTTGGCTATTGTGTGCATCCCGCATGGCAGATGTGGCGCAGGCTTTAATATATTTTACATCGTAAATATCTATCAGGTATTTATAGGCCTTAATGGTTTTTACAATCATCTCTTCTTTGTCTTTAGAGATTTCTTTGTTTTCAAACACATCAAATCCCAATCGTAAGGGTACTCTTACCAGGTTTAACTTATTAAAGTCGGGTTTGCCATTACTGTTTTTAACCACATTACTAATTAAAAGCCGTGCTGCATTACTACCAATATCTATTGCTGCCAGTCTCAAGTTTTATATTTTGAGTAGGTTATAAAAGCCCGGCAGGTGCGTCAGTTTCAGCAGGCGTTTTTGTAAGGGTTTCTGTTTCTTCTGTTCTTACTTTACGAAACAGGTAATTATAAACTTCTACCTGAGAGCGTATTTTGCGGATGCCTTTACCTTTTACGTACCGGTTGTTTAAATCGTTGTCCAAAATTCTGGCTTTCACGTTATCCTCCAACTGAATGTGCAATATATTTTTCAACACTTTTTTAATACCATTATCAAAAATGGGGCAAGTTACCTCTACACGATGGTCCAGGTTGCGCACCATCCAGTCTGCCGATGATATAAAAACTTTCTCTTTACCGCCGTTATTAAACACAAATACACGGGCATGTTCCAAATACTCATCAATAATACTAATGGCTGTTATAGGTGCTGTAAATTTGTGGTTTTGTGTTATCATGCAAAAAATACCTCTTATAATAACTCTAATTACCACGCCGGCTTTAGCTGCTTCATACAATTTTTCAATCAACTGTTCATCCGCCAGCGAATTCATTTTTAAAGTAATCGTAGCTGGCTTCTTTTTACGGGCTATCTTAATTTCATTCTCAATTAGCTTTATTACTTCTTTGCGCAGGTTTAGCGGGCAGGGTATTAGTGTGGTACAACGTTTTATTAACTCTGTGTTTTGTTTGGGTTTTTCTAAAAACAAAAAAAGCTTGGCCACATCAGCCATTATTCTTTGGTTAGAAGTAAGTAAACAATGGTCTCCGTAAACGCGGGCAGTTTTTTCATTTAAATTTCCGGTACTTACAAAACCATAATGCAATGTTTTAGAGGGCGTCTTTTTTCTTATAAGGCATAGTTTGGCATGCACTTTCATATTGGGCAACCCAATTAAAACCTTTACGCCTTCCTCTTCCAGGCGTTCTTTCCATTCCAGATTTGCTTCTTCATCAAAGCGGGCCCGCAGTTCCATCATTACCACTACTTCTTTACCGTTTCTTACCGCATTAATAAGTGCATTAATCACTTTAGATTGAGAAGCCAGCCTGTAACAGGTTATTTTAATAGTGGTTACTTCGGGGTCAAAAGCAGCCTCACGCAATAAATCAATTACAGATGTAAATGCATGGTAGGGAAAGTTCAGCATAATATCCCGGGTAAGAATAATATCTGATACACGTTTAGTTTTAGCCAGTAGTGGGTGTAAAAAAGGTTTTTTACGGTTACTTTTCCTTGCAAACACATCCGGAAAATCCATAAAATGCTTAAAGTTATGAATGCGCCCACCCGGTATCAGGTTGTCTCTTTTACTCAGGTTCAGGCGGCGCATGAGGTAGTCTAAAAAGGCAGGGTTCATGTCTTTGTCATATACAAAACGAACTGGCTTGCCTTTGCGCCGGTTTTTTAAACCCTTTTCTATTTTATCTTTTACAGAAACCGCAATATCGCCGTTGTCTTCAATATCCATTTCTGCATCTTTGGTTATTTTAAATACCCAACTTTCGTACTTATCGTATCCAAAATAAGAGAACACAGAAGGCAGGTTAAACCGTATCATGTCTTCCAGCAGCATAATATGATGCTCACCGGCTGGCGCTGGTAATTTTATAAACCGCCCCAGCACACGGCTGGGAATTTCTATCATGGCATACCGGGCAGGTAACGAGTTATCTCTCTTACTCATCAACACCCCCAGGTAAATAGATTTTTCGCGGATGTAAGGAAACTGGTGAATGCTTTCAATCATCAGCGGTATTACATTGTCTTCTATCTCTTCTTCAAAGTACTGCTGCACAAATTTTTGCTGATCTCGGTTTAGCCGTTTTTCTGGCACCAAAAAAATCCGCTCCAGCTCCATTTCTTTTCTAAGCTGCTCCCAAATACGGTTAAATTCGTTTTGCTGCTCCAATACAATCCGCTGAATTTGCCCTAAAATCATTTCCGGAGACTGCTCCAGATGCATATTCAATTTTTTCTTGCCTCCCTTTACATATTCAATCATCCGTTTTAAGGTAGCCACCCGCACCCTAAAAAACTCATCCATATTATTTGAAAAAATGCCTAAAAATTTAACCCGCTCTTTTAAAGGCACATTAGGGTCGGCAGCCTCTTGCAGCACCCGTGCATTAAACGATAACCAGCTGATATCTCTTGCAATTGTTTTGCGCTTCATAGTTTCCATTTCTGTCATACAAACCCTTTTACCCGAAGGTAAAGGCGCTTTAACTGCTTGAAATTAAATAATTATTAAATCTTTTAGGCACAAAAGACAAATTATGATACCAGCATTTGTAACTCCGGTAGGGCATCGTTGCGTCGCACACTTCAGCTTTTGATATTTTGATGTTTCTGGTTTTAATTCTCATTTCTTAAAATAGAAATACTACTGTTGAAGGGTGCGACGCAACCGGCGCTGCGCAAGGTTTTGCTGCTGGTTACCATAAAGAAAAGGCTTATCCACAGCGGGGTTTAATAAATAGTTTTAAAAACTTCAATTTAATTTTTGATAATTCGCTGCCAATCCCGACCTTTGCCGTCCTAAATTTTGTACGTCATGGCAAGAGTATGTCAGGTAACGGGTAAGGTGCCGGTGGGTGGAAACAAAGTTTCTCACTCTAATATTAAAACAAAACGCAGATTTTTACCCAATTTGCAAACCAAGCGCTTTTTCTTAGCAGAAGAAGATAAGTGGATTACTTTAAAGCTTTCAACAGATGCTATCCGCACCATTAATAAAAATGGTTTGTATAGTGTAGTAAAAGCGCTAAGGGCTAAAGGTCAACATATTTAATAGTTTTTAAATTGCATAACAATGGCAAAGAAAGGTAACAGGGTTCAGGTTATTTTAGAATGCACTGAGCATAAAACCAGTGGTAAGCCCGGCACCAGCCGTTATATTACTACTAAGAATAAGAAAAATACACCTGAGCGTATTGAATTGAAAAAGTTCAACGCAATTCTTAAAAAAGTAACTGTTCACAAAGAAATCAAGTAATTGGTATAAGCACAGTGTTCCTGTTGTTTTCTAACTACTTCAAATTACAGATATATGGCAAAATCAGCATCAAAAAACGCGAAGATTAAAGACGCTAAGGCTTCAGCAGAAGCTAAAAACTGGACAAAGGTTATTAAAGCCGTTCGCAGTCCTAAAACGGGTGCTTACACCTTTAAAGAGCAAATTGTGCATAAGGATAAAGTGAAAGACTTTTTGGCTCAGAAATAATGAATTCATCTTTGATTGATAATGAAGCTGTCTTGGTATTAACCACGACAGCTTTTTCTGTTTTAATATACTTTAGCATAAAATTGCGCACATGGGATTTTTAAATAAACTGTTTGGTAAAAAGGAGAAAGAAACCTTAGACCAGGGTTTGCAAAAAACCAAGGAAGGCTTTTTATCTAAACTTACCAAAGCAATTGCTGGCAAAAGCACGGTAGACACAGAAGTATTGGATAATTTAGAAGAAGCATTGGTAAGTGCTGATGTAGGTGTAGATACAACTGTGAAGCTGATTGAACGTATTGAAAAAAGAGTGGCAAAAGACAAGTACCTGAATACTTCAGAGCTGAATGGCATTTTAAAAGAAGAAATAGAAGGTTTGCTGGTAGATGCCACTGCACATAATCAGTATTCATTTGAATCTGCGTTGCCGGCTAAACCATTTGTGTTGCTGGTAGTAGGTGTAAACGGTGTAGGCAAAACCACTACCATTGGTAAATTGGCATATAATTTTAAAAAAGCAGGTAAGAGTGTATTGTTAGGCGCCGCAGACACCTTTCGGGCAGCAGCAGTAGACCAACTAACCATTTGGAGCGAAAGGGTAGGTGTACCAATAGTAAAGCAAGATATGGGCTCAGACCCTGCCGCAGTTGCATTTGATACTGTACAGAGCGGAGTTGCCAGAGGGGCTGAAGTAATTATTATTGATACTGCTGGCCGATTGCATAATAAAGCACACCTGATGGAGGAGTTGAGTAAAATTAAAAGAGTTATACAAAAAGTTATACCTAATGCACCACATGAAGTAATGCTGGTGTTGGATGGATCTACCGGGCAAAATGCATTAGAGCAGGCAAAACAATTTACGGCTGCCACAGAAGTATCGGCACTTACTATTACAAAATTAGACGGTACTGCCAAAGGTGGTGTAGTACTGGCAATAGCCAATCAATTTAAAATACCGGTTAAATTTATAGGTGTGGGTGAAAAGATGGAAGATTTATTGGTATTTGATAAGCATGAATTTGTAGATAGCCTTTTTAGTATTAAATAAAAAACCTGTACCGGATTGATACAGGTGGTATTAAGATACTTTTTATGCATTTATTTAAAGGTGTATCGTATACCCAAGCCCCCCCAAACATCAAAATAAGTGTAGCCAACAATATTAAAACTGGGTTGTACATCTAAGCTTAAGTTAATAGGGGCATCTTTAATTTTATAATCAATACCCAACACGCCATCAACGCCAATCATTATACCGTTGGCACGGCCGGGGTAACGATCTTTCCAATCGCTGTTCCAAAAACCTACATGGGCTCCGGGTCCCACATACCATTTTAACCCTGCAGCATTTTTAAAATCGCCGTGGTATTCATACAAGCCGGTAAACCGAAACCCATAATTCCAGAAAGAAGCCAAACCTTCTAAAGCAACATCTTTACTGGTAAAATGCTTTACACTAATGGCACCGGGGTAAAATTTAACGCCGGCTGCTGTTTTGTAGTTACTGCCTAAAGCCTGTGCCTGAGCCGCTGTGGTAACAAGTGCAAAAAAAACAAACAATACAAATGCAACTAACTGCTTTTTCATACTTAAAAATTTTGTGAATGCCTGAAAAAATGATGCCACAAAATTACTTGCCACAATACAGCAGCTAAAACCTTTTAAATAATTTGTTGGTTGCCCTAAAGGTTTAGTAAATTAGAAATACTAAAACTAATGTATGAAAAAACTATTACCGCTTTTACTGCTGCTTGTTGGATTACTGCCTGCTTTTGCGCAACAGAAAAAAGCTTTAGTGGGTGGCACTTTAATAGATGGTTATGGCGGCGAGCCATTAAAAAATTCTGTTATTATTATTGAAGGAAATAAAATTGTAAAAATTGGGCAGGTAGGTGGTGTAGACATACCCAAAGACGCAAAAATTATTTCAACAGAAGGTATGAGTGTATTACCCGGTTTGTGGGACATGCATGTGCATCTGATGATCAACGGGCACTCTGATTATGGGTATTGGGATAAGAAATATCCACCGCTTTTTAAATCGGTAATAATGCCTGCTTCTGCCAAGCAATTACTAATGGCAGGTATTACCAGTGCCCGAGATTTGGGAGCACCGCTGGATGATATTATAGGGGTTAGAGATGCTATTAACGCAGGTAAAATGGATGGCCCTACTTTGTATGTAAGTGGTCCATTTATTCAGCATGAAGCATACCCCGGCACAGAACAATTCAGATGGGGCGTAAAAGGGGTTGCCGATGCAAGGGCCAAAGTACAACTGCTTGCAAAAGCAGGTGTGGATTGTATCAAACTGATTGACCAGGACCAAATGACCATGGAAGAAGTAATGGCGGTTGTGGATGAAGCACATAAACACAAATTGAAAGTAGTGGCACATGCACACCGACCCGAAGAAATAAGAAGAGGATTGAAAGCTGGTGCAGATTGTTTTGAACATACCGGGTTAGCTACTGCACCAGAATACCCTGAAGATATTATGCAGCTTATAAAAGAACGCACTGCAAACAGCGGTAATAAATTATTTTGGTGCCCTACTGTAGAAGGATTGTTTAATTACGAGTACACCATTAACTATCGTGAAAATCTGGATGACCCTTCCTGGAAATTGGGCTTGCCAGACAGTATTATAAACGATATTAAGCAGTCTATTTCTAAACCGGCACAGCTAGCCTATTTTCAGGCAACACCTTACCGTAAACCAACTTTAACACGCAAGTTTAACCAGTTAAAAGAAAGCGGTGTAATAATGTTGATTGGTACAGATAGCGGCATACCCATGAAATTTCACAGCCAAAGTACCTGGAACGAATTAGATATATGGGTGCGGGAAATGGGCGTAGATGCCATGAAAACCATTCGGGCTGCTACATACTGGCCCGCCGTATTTCAGGGCGTTGATGATAAGATAGGCACTGTTACAGAAGGTAAAATTGCAGATATTATAGCCGTTAAAGGGGATGTGTTACGTTATATTAATTTATTACAACGGGTAGACATTGTTATTAAAGGTGGTAAACAGGTTAAATAATAAATATAATAGAAGCAGGCGGGTTAATCATATGCTTCTAAATCATCCACCAATTCGTTGTAGTTAATTAATAACTCTTCACCTTCTTTGATGGCCCTCAATGTTTCAAAATAAACCCCGTCATTAACTGATTTAATATTGGGCGTGGCAGAATGGTTAAGGTATAACACAAGGTCCATCAGTTTAAACCCATAATCTGGAATAAAGTAGTTTTTGTCATCGTATAAACAATAAGTTTCTACCAGTTGCCTGGTATGCGCCGGTAATGCATCTATTTTGTCAATGGCAATTTTTTTCCATTTGCCAATGCCTTCAGAAAAAATGGTTTTGCAACCCTTGGGTATATTGGCTATAGCAAATACACCAATGCCGTGTAAGGGCGATGGCTTTAGCATTACCCAGGTATCTTGTTGCAATTGCTTTAATAATTTTTTACGGGTCATTTTTACGGGGTATTTTTTACAAGATCTGCCACCACCTTGTCAATAGGAAGGGTTACAGCAGCAGCAGAAAAATCATTCCAATCTATAAACCGAAAGGTTTCTGTTTCACCGGTTTTATCATATACATCCATTTGGTGTGCATCAAAATCAAAAACACGGGTGCGAATAGGTGCTTTAATGAGCTCCAGTGCCTCTACATAATAATAAATAGAAATTATCTGGTGGCTGGGGTTAAACGCACTCATCTGAAAAAAATCGGTAGTATACAAATGCGCTTTAACCAATACTTCCAAATCCATTTCTTCTTTAAACTCACGTTTCAAACAATCACGGGTACCTTCTCCAAACTCTAAGCCGCCGCCGGGAAATTTGGTGTAATAATTACCACGTATATATTCATCGCTAACCAATACTCTTTTGTCAGTATCTATTAACAGTCCATATACCCTTACGTTAAACATGCTTTTATTTTTTTTCTTTTAAAGAACAGTAGCCCGCAAGCGTTGTCAGAATATTTTTTTTCTCAGAAAGAACCAACCAATAACTAAAGAAATAGCCATAGATAAAAACACTGGTATATAAAACGCATAAGGAGAATTAGCATAAGGGATGGGTACATTCATACCATAAATACTTGCTACCAGTACGGGCAGTGTAAGCACAATGGTAATTACCGATAGACGCTTTAATACCTGGTTTTGATTGTTGGCAATAATACTGGCAAATGCATCCAGCGTACTACTTAAGATATTGGTGTAAATATTCGCCATTTCAAGGGCCTGAGAGTTATCTACCACCAGGTCGTTTAAAAATTCCCGTTCATCTTCATTCAGGCTTAAAAAATTGGTGCGTTCCAGTTTCATTAGCAGCATTTCATTACTGCGCAGGGCAGTTACAAAATATACCAGGCTTTTTTGAATACGCATCAATTGCAACAGTTGCTCATTCTCGCTGCTGTCGTATAATTTTTGTTCAATGCTGTTACGTTTAATATTAATTTCTTTCAAAAATTCCATATAGGTCTGAATGATTTTTTCAAAAATCTTCAGCACCATCATATTCTTTTTATCGGGGTGCCGGTTTTGAAACGTATTCAGAAACTTTTTTATAGCACCGTTTTCAAAAGAATTTACGGTTACAATCTGGTTATGGGTAAGAATAATACAAATAGGAATTGTTATATAAAGCGCATCACTATCGTTAAACGAGTTGTTTTCTGTAGGTGTTTTAATAACCACCAGCTTCACATTATCGTCTTCTTCAAAACGGCTGCGTTCGTCTATATCTAATGAGTCGGTTAAAAAATCCAGCGGTATCTCTAAGCCGGTAGAAAGCTCAGAAAACTCTTCCTGCTTCAGTGGGGGCAATATATTAACCCAAGAGCCATCTTCGGGCCTGTCTATAGCAACAGTTTGATGATTGATATTTTTAAAGTACTGAATCATGCGGCGCAAAGATAACGGATTGGCTTTTTGAGTAAAGGGTTATTTTTTGGTAATCAGCTTCATCGCGTTGGGCAGCTTTACTTGCGTCGCACTGTTTAACAGCAACGCTTTGTTCAACAGTGTATATAAAAAAAACCAAAGCAAGACGGGCTTGCTTTGGTTGGTTATTTCTTACACTGAAAGTGGTGGTCGGGGTTTTACTGCCAGTGCAGGCATTTAAAATTGCTGGTTAACTATTGCTTCAATTTATTATTTTAAAAAACTGTTGCACACCGTTCAAATTAATAACCTGCCGTTGAACTGAGCGTAGCAACAATGCTGCCCCGGGTTGATTTGGTTGGTATCAACCTCAAAACAAATTATTCTATAATACTCTTGCACATGCTAAAAGCAAGAATAATTTCATCAAGAATGTATTTGTTATGAGCAGCGGTTACACAAAGGCGCAGCCTGTCTTCGCCCGGGGGTACTGCCGGAAATATTACCGGATTGGCAATAATACCCAAAGCATAAAGACGAGCAGATAAGCGCAACGTAATTTCTTTATTACCGCCAATAACAGGTATTATAGGCGATTGGGTTTTGCCAATATTATAGCCTAGCCGTTTTAAATTTCTTTTAAGATAGGCGGTGTTTGTAAATGTTTTTTTAATTCTTTCGGGGCCTTCTGTTTCTAATACTTCTAAAGCAGCTAATGCAGCTGCAGTATTGGCCGGAGACATGGCACCAGAAAATACAAAAGGCGATGCCGCATGCTGTAAGAATATTACCGTTTGTTGAGAAGTGGCAATAAACCCACCTCCACTCGGAATTGCTTTAGAAAGAGCGCTGGTATAAATGTCTATATCGTTTGGGTCTATACCAAAATGTTCATCCACACCTCGCCCATTTTCTCCAAACACGCCAAAAGAATGGCTTTCATCTAAAATAAGATAGGCGCCAAATTCTTTTTTAAGGGCTACAATTTCAGGCAATGGGCATAGGTCTCCTTCCATTGAATAAATACCTTCTGCAATGATGAAAGTTTTTTTGTGGTCTGTTTTACTTTCTAATAATTGCTGCAGGTGTTGCATATCATTATGCCTGAATTTTTCATAATTCAATTGTGCCATATGCAGTGCATCATACAAACTTCTGTGTATCATTTCATCTACAATAATCCGATCTGCTTTTTGCAGCACGCCATTTACTACAGCAAGGTTAGCCATATAACCCGATGAAAAAGTAATTGCTGCTTCCTTGCGTTTGAAGCTGGCTAATTTATCTTCCAGTCTGCGGTGTAATTGGTTGGTGCCTGCAAGCATACGTGCCCCACCGGTTGCGGTGCCAAAATTTTTAATACCATTAATGGCCGCATTCTCAATATACGGATGCCCCAGTAAACCCAGGTAATCGTATGAAGAAAGCATGTACATTTCCCGGTTATTAGAAAATACTTCCGGGCCCGATTTTCCCTGCATGGTTTGCTGAAAAGCGTATACATTTTCTTTAACCATACCATGTATGTCTCGTATCCAACGAGAGGCAATGCGTGATTGAATCATAGGCTCAACTGCGGGTGAATGATCGTAATGTGAAAAGTGGTTTCCAAACGGCGCCAAAGGCGTGCTGGTCTCATCAATAATTTTACTAAATTTTATTTGAGACAGCAATGCTGATAACTCATTATTAAGTTTCATTGTTTAATAGGTTTTGTGGTTGAACAAATAGTTCCTTACCCGACTAAAGCCGGCCAATTTGAGGTGTGCATTAAAATAATCAAGAGTGTACGGGAGAAAGGGGTACAAAAAATGTACGTGGTTTAACTTGTATCTGATACTTACTAACGGAAGAATACTGGATGATTACTGAACTTCAGTTTAACATGTTGATACAAATAAAAATAAAACCTGCAATTGACAAGAAAATAAACCATTTTGTTTTTTCTACTAAGTATTAACAAAATTTAGATGCTACACAAATACACTTAGAGCGAAATTTTTTTAATTGCTTTTTAATAAGTAGTTACATTAGTTTTTATGTAAAAACATCGTACTATTACGATGGGCAAATAGCTGAAGCCCCATGTGGGTGCGTATTTCAGGCAATGAAGTATTTAGATTTTTTATAAAGAGATTGACCCGCCAAATACTTTTACGGCAGGTCCGCATAGCCAGATATTAGTATACAACTGTGGTCCGTTTTTTTCATACTCAACAGATAGTTTACCGCCTTTTGTAAAAACGGTAACGTTATTAAAGCCAAGTTCGTTGTGATAATTAACCAGCGCTGCAGCTGTTACACCGGTACCACAACTATAAGTTTCATCTTCTACACCACGCTCATAGGTGCGTACAAAAATCTCATCAATTGTTTTTGGCTCAACAAAATTCACATTAATACCTTCTTTTTTAAAGGTATCGTTATAGCGAATTTCACGCCCTTTGTTAAAAACATCCAACGCATCTAAATTGGTAACACGCTTTATATAATGTGGAGACCCTGTGTTTAAAATACTATCACCCCGCCAGTCGTCTACCTCAAAAACATCTTTCATTTTTAATTTTACAATACCCTTGTCGTCTATACTGGCTTCATGTGCACCGTCTGTGGCAATAAAAAAATACTTGTCTTTATGAATACCCTTGTCAAACGCAAATTTCACCAGACAACGCCCTCCGTTGCCACACATGCTGCCTTCATTTCCATCGGCGTTATAATACTTCATTTCAAAATCATACCCTTGTTGCAGGTTTAAAAGCATTAAACCATCGGCGCCAATACCAAAACGGCGGTCACATAAAAAATGAATTTGCTTTGTGGTTAGGCCATTATATTGTTCGTTCCGGTTATCCAATACCACAAAATCATTTCCAGTACCCTGATATTTATAAAAGTCAATAATCATTTACTTTGCTGTTCTATTTAGCGTAAAAATACAACCCTTTCGTTTAAAATGCAGGAGGCCTTGCCAAGGGGGTAAAAGAAAAGGACTGCTTACGCAATCCTTTCATTTGTAGAGGTCCCGAGCGGATTCGAACCGCTGTACGAGCTTTTGCAGAGCTCTGCCTAGCCACTCGGCCACAGGACCATTTTTGCAGGCTGCGAAAATAGGATATTTTTGATAACTGTTTACAACAAAAGCAGCCTATATTTTAACTTTTAAAGAAAAATTATGCAGCCAATTGCCGCTTCAGAACTAATTATTAATGACCGGGGTGCTATTTACCATTTAGATGTAAGACCCGAAGAAATAGCTCCTACTATCATAACAGTGGGAGACCCCGACCGAGTACGGGAAGTGAGTAAACATTTCGACCGCTTTGAACATCGTAGCCACCACCGCGAGTTTGTAACTCATACTGGCTACATTGGTAACAAAAGAATTTCTGTTGTTTCAACAGGCATTGGCACCGATAATATTGATATTATATTAAACGAGTTAGATGCATTGGTAAATATTGATTTTGAAACCCGCCTTATAAAAGAACAACATACCACATTAACCATCATCCGAGTGGGTACCTCTGGTTCTTTGCAGCAAGATATATCTGTAGATGAACTAGTTGTTTCCAGCCACGGGCTGGGTATAGATAACCTGCTCAATTTTTACCAGTCGCAGCAAAGTGATGATGAAATACAGTTACTTCATTCATTTACCACGCATACACAAATGCACCAATCAATCTCACAGCCTTATATTAATCGTGCCAGCACGGCATTACTTAAACACTTTACAGAAGGGTTTAAGCAGGGCATAACGGTAACCTGCCCTGGGTTTTATGGGCCACAGGGGCGGGTGTTGCGCCTTGGGTTAAAAAATCCGCAGCTCATAAACCGGTTAACAGATTTTAGGTTTGGCCCGCACCGCATTACTAATTTTGAAATGGAGACAGCCGGCATTTATGGTTTGGGTAAACTATTGGGGCATCATTGCCTAAGCCTCAGTGCAATTGTAGCCAACCGTATTAGTAAAGAGTTTTCAAAAAAAGGGCAAGCAACTGTTGAGGGGCTTATACAAAAAACACTACAGATAGTAGCAGGTATTTAATTAAAAAATTAAGGGGTAGTGGGCATTAGCACTTTGGTCAGCATTGTTGCGTCGCACTCTTGTGCCACATAATACAAATAAGCTTTTTGTGGATTGTTATTGTTGCTAACTACGGGCACCAAAAAGTAAACTACCAATGCGCAACATGTTGCTCCCTTCTTCAACAGCAATCTGGTAATCGCCACTCATACCCATAGATAAATATTGCAATTGAAAATTGGGTTTATTTAACTGCTTGTATTTATCAAACAGTTTTTTTAAGCTGTTAAATTCTTTACGCACCACATTTGTATCGTTACTAAACGAAGCCATACCCATAAAGCCGGCAATGTTTATATGTGTTAATGGTTCCAGTGCTTCAATTATTTTAGTAAGCTCTTCCTCATCCAGCCCAAACTTAGTTTCTTCTTTTGCTATATAAATTTGCAAAAGGCAGGGTATTATCCGGCTGTTTTTTTGTGCCTGCTTATTAATTTCCTGTAGCAATTTTAAGCTATCTACGCCGTGTATAAGATGCACAAAAGGTGCAATGAATTTTACTTTGTTGCTTTGCAGGTGGCCAATAAAATGCCAGCGTATATCTGCTGGTAACTGTGTTTGTTTTTCTGTAAGTTCTTGCACATAGTTTTCGCCAAAATCTTTTTGCCCAAGTTGGTACATTGCTTCTATAGCTGAAGTTGGTTTTGTTTTAGATACGGCAACCAATGTTGCTTTACAGGTATCTGCCAGTTGTAAAATTTGTTTGTATTGCGCTGTATTAATTACCACTTCAAAAGAGTTTATAACTAAAAATGGATACAAAACTATGTATCCATTTTTAATGTGAGTATTTTATTATAAGGCTTATTTATTGTTAACTGCTGCCATTAGCAATACCGATGAACCGAGCGTGGCAACGGCTGCACAATTGAAAAACAATGGCTGGTTACATTATTATTTTAAAATGCTACGGCTTATTACAATGCGTTGTACTTCGCTGGTGCCTTCGTATATCTGTGTAATTTTTGCATCACGCATTAATCGCTCTACATGAAATTCTTTTACAAAGCCGTATCCACCGTGTATTTGCACTGCTTCAACAGTGGTCCACATGGCAGTTTCTGAGGCAAACACCTTTGCCATAGAACTGCTGAGTGTATAATCTTGATGCTGATCTTTATCCCATGCTGCTTTTAAACAGAGCAACCGGGCAGCTTCTATTTTAGTAGCCATATCAGCCAGTTTAAATGCTATTACCTGGTGGTTCATTATTTCTGTACCAAATGCTTTTCTTTCTTTTGAATATTTTAATGCCAGTTCGTACGCACCACTGGCAATGCCCAATGCCTGTGAAGCAATGCCAATACGGCCGCCTGCAAGCGTTTTCATAGCAAAGGTGAAACCAAATCCATCGGCTCCTATGCGGTGGGTTTTGGGCACTTTTACGTCTTGAAAAGAAATACTGTGTGTATCGCTGCCACGAATACCTAATTTATTTTCTTTAGCGCCTACTGTTACGCCGGGCCAGCTTTTTTCTACTATAAAAGTGTTGATGCCGCGGCTGCCTTTACTGATATCTGTTTGTGCCATTACCAAATACACGCTGGCGCTGCTGCCATTGGTAATCCAGTTTTTGGTGCCGTTTAATAAATAATAATCGCCTTTATCTTCGGCCGTGGTGCGTTGAGAAGTGGCATCACTGCCAGCCTCTGGCTCGCTTAAAAGAAAAGCGCCAATATAAAGTTCTCCATCTTTTTTTCCTTGTGCCAGTGGTGTAAGGTATTGTTGCTTTTGTGCTTCGCTGCCAAACTCCTGCAGGCCGTAACAAACCAAGCTATTATTTACGCTCATGGCCACGCTAACGCTGGCATCTATTTTACTAATTTCTTCCATGGCCAGCACATAACTCACGGTGTCCATGCCGGCTCCACCATACTCAGGCTTCACCATCATGCCCATAAAACCAAGGTCGGCCAGTTTTAAAATCTGTTCTTTAGGAAATTTCTGGTGCTCATCTCTTTCAATTACGCCGGGCAAACATTCTGTTTGGGCAAAATCCCGGGCGGCTTTTTGAATCATTAAATGTTCCTCGTTCAGTTGAAAATGCATACTGCAGGTATTTAGGCCGCAAATATAATTGAAACTCTGATTAAAACTAACAGGTGTTTTTGAGATGATGTTGCCTGCTTAAGGAGTTTACCTGTAGCTGGTTTATGTTTTTTTTGAGTTTCTTTTTTAAGGGAAGCTTAAATGACTAGCTAAATAAAACATTTAGATGCTGAAAAAAAACAATGTGTTTAGATGCCTGTTGTGGTATTTGCGCTATTTTAATTGAAGAATAAAGAATATCCTAATAACCATAAATTTTTTAAAATCCAATATGTATGAACAAGCTTATTCAATTTACTACGCACCTATCTAACAAGGTTATGCAGCTGCCAGATGTTATAAAAAGTATGGTACCATCACCCCCTGAAGGCGATAAAAGGCCTGCAGAGATGACGGTTGTTTACAGCATTTTTACAAATCAGGAGGAAGATGAAGACAACGAGAGTACATTATATACACCGCAGCTTGCCTGATTTACTTTAATACTTCTTCAATTACTTTACCTACAGCACCATTGGGCATTTGTATTTTTAGTAAGGCTGCCATGGTAGGGGCAATATCTGTCATATAAGTTTCTCGGTTTAGTTTTCCTTTCTTTATACCATAGCCATACCATAACAATGGTATATGACTGTCGTAGGGGTTCCATAAACCATGTGTGGTGCCGGTTGCACCGCCATCTATGTATCCGGGTTTTAAAATAATCTGTATATCACCACTTCTTTTAGGAAAGTAACCATTGGCAAGCATTTGCTTTAATTGGTTATTTAATGGAGCTTCCATCAATTCAGCTATCTCTATTACCTGAGCCACACAGTCTTGTTTCATAAGGTATTTGATGATGTGTTTGCTAATAGCTTCTTCATCTGCTTTTAAAGAGTCTATAAGAAGATGATTTAAATGCACCTGATAATTGTATAAGCTTACAATCCCTTTTTCAATACCAAATTGTTCTTTTAGCTGACTGTTTAATTCTTTTAGAAAAACATCGTCTGCCATTAAGCCACCGGGTAATTTATTTTCTTTTAAAAAGCCAGGTATATGCGCCACTCCATGATCTGCAGTTAAAAAGACTGTGTATTGATTTTTTCCAACTTTCTTATCCAGATAATCTAACAAAGCACCCATGTCTTTGTCCAGACGCAGGTAGGCATCTTCTGTTTCTATAGAATTAGGTCCAAAAACATGACCGATAGCATCAGGCGATGAAAAACTTACTGCCAGAAAATCTGTAACGGCATCTTGCCCCAATGCCTCTCCTTCAATAGCTGCTTTTGCCATTTCCAAAGTAAAACTGCTTCCGTATGGCGTGGTATAAATAGTGCCATAATTTGTGCCAATTGATTTACTGAAGTTGTAAGGAAAGCCTGTTTGATCTGCACCAAAAGGTTTGCCTTCATATGTTTTTATATCTGCAGTACTTTGAGTGTACGTGTTAATAGGGTATAAGGTATTCCATCCTTTGGTATAAAAGGTATCTGCTAATTTTTTATTGTTGAACTGTATAACCCAATTAGGCAGCGCATCTATATAATAGGTGGATGTAATCCAATTGCCATTCTTGGTGTCGTACCAGTAAGCAGCATTGGCACTGTGTCCGGCCGGCAAAATACTACCTCTGTCTTTAAAGGCAACACCAATAACCTTGCTTTTAAAGTTAGTAGCAAGGCGCAATTCATCACAAATAGTGGTAGTAAGCATATTGCGGGGGCTCATTTTGCCAGCGGTAGAATTGCTGCCTACTGTATTTACTGATTTATCTTCTGCACAATAAACAGCACGTTGCAATTCACTATCCCACCAGCTATTGCCAGTAATGCCATGTATAGAAGGCACAGAACCGGTATACACGCAAGTATGACCACAAGCGGTAACGGTAGGGGTGTACGGTATAAAAGTGTTCTCGCAGCTAAAGCCTTCTTGCAACATTCTTTTAAAACCACCATTTGTGGCAAAACGATCATTAAAGCGATAGAGATAATCCCAGCGCATTTGATCTACCATAATACCTACAACTAATTTGGGCCTGTTTATCTGGCTATTTGCAGCAATTTTTTGCTGGGCTTGCAGGGTAATGCTAAAAATACTTATAAAAAAAAGTAGTACAACAGATAGTGTACGCATGTAAAATAATTTTAGCAAATGTAAAACGAAAGCCTTGTTTATGTATATTAAAAAATTAACACCCAGCAGTTATATTTGTGTAATACGTGTGTATGCAAATTATACTTAGTAATAATAAGTCTATAGTAGTAAGCCTGGCAACATTAGTTGAAGCAGGGGCACTGCACAATTACTTTTTAAAACTATCTCCGCTAACACAAAGCCGCTATGCGCCACATTCTTTTGATAGCAAAAATGTAACAGGCATTTGCCGTAACAATGGTAAGGGCTACGCTGCTTACATAGCTACTGATACTACCAACAAAACGGTGGTGGCTTATATGCTATTAAAGCAAGGCTTGTTATTAGATGATTTTAACCGCTATGCCAGCCGCAACCAGTTTTACCTGTATACTGAAACAGTAAGTTTTGCCCCTTCGGTGGCAGATGATTGGCAAAGTAGTGGCCTAGGCAGAGAAATGAACCAATATATAGAGTTACAATTGAGATTGCAACAGCAGCGGCACATTATTTTATGGGGTGGTGTGCAAGCCGCAAATGAAAAGGCCCTTAACTTTTATAAAAAACAGGGCTACCAACAGAGGGGTGATTTCTGGCTAAACGGGGTGCAAAATTTAGACATGATTAAAACGTTGTATTAATCTAAAAATACCGCTGCATGCAAAATAGTAACTACAGTAGCTTTATAGGTGTTTGTCTTTTTTGTGTACTTGCTACCAGTAGCTGTAAAAAAAATAGTGCTATACAGCTTCCGTTTGGCAATTCACCAAGCGCCGCAGTATTAAGCACCGTAATAAAAGAAGCATCTGGCATTGCAGACAGCAAGGTAAATGCAGGTATGTTATGGGTACAAGAAGATGGCGGCAACAACACACAACTCTATTTAATTAGCAGGGCCGCACAGCTCAATAAAAAAATATTTCTAAAAAATAGTATTAACCGTGATTGGGAAGATATTGCAATTTCCACTGGCCCGGTTGCAGGAAAAAATTATATATACCTGGCCGATATTGGTGATAACAATGCGGCTTACAGCACTGCTTGCTTTTACCGCTTTGAAGAACCTGATCAAACAAAAGATACCATTACTGCATTTGATAAAATTGAATTTGTTTATAGTGATGGCCCCCGAGATGCAGAAGCATTTTTAGTAGATGCGGCTACAAAAGATATTTTTATTATTACTAAAAGAGACACTAAAAGCCTTGTATATAAACTTGCTTACCCGCAAAGCACCAGCACAATTAATACAGCCATATTAGTTACAACTCTGGCATATACTGGAGTGGTAAGCGCAGCCATAAATACCAGTGGCACAGAAATAATAATTAAAACCTATGCCAATTTATATTATTATACAAAGACTGCAAATGTTGCGATAGATAAAGCGTTACAAACAAACTATACTTTGTTAAGTTACCAGCAAGAGCCCCAGGGTGAGGCTATAAGTTTTGCTAACGATAATACTGGTTTTTTTACATTGAGTGAACAGTTTGGTACTATACCACAACAATTATTTTTTTATAACAGGCAGTAATAATTATGTTACAGGCATTGTTATTTCATGGCAACAACTGTTGCGTCGCACCTGTTAGCTACAGAATAAGTATGAGGCTTTAAAGAGAAAGTAAAAACTTAAGCCGCCACCTGCTCTTCTATATCATCCATATTAATACCGCTATGACTTTCGGTGTACACACAAACGCCATTTTTTATTACCAATATCTGTGGCGACTCGTGGTGCACATGAAAGTGTTCAGCAATTTTATCTGATAAATCACGATAGCGCAATAGATCGAGATAAAAGAAATTGGCACTAATGGGCTGGTAAGTACGTTCTAAGCGGGCTTTGGCCATGGTGCTGATAGAACAGCGGGTAGAATGTTTAAAAATTACCTGAGGCTGTTGCTGCGATGCTGTAATTAAAGCATCCAGTGCTGCATGGGTGGTTAGTTCAATCCAATTCATACCACAAAAATAAAAAAGGTTACCTGTATAACCATACATGGTAACCTGCTATTTGAGATATGTTGATTGTTTTTTAAAACAAATCTTTATTATCTGCCACCGTAACCTACATAACCTGAGGTAGCTTTACAGCCACTTCTTGAAGAAGTACATGAGCTTAAAGACATGCCAGCGGCAATTACCAGGATTACAATTAACAATTTAGCTTTCATTTTGTGGTATTTAAAGTTTAAGAATACAAACAGTGTGGTTGTAATGCGGATACTGTTTGGTCTGTTTCTAAAGGAAGAAGGATGCGGAGTAAGCTAACTTGTTTTCAGGGGATAGTGAGATGAGGCCATAAAGAAACAATTTAAAATTGGGTTGTGCAATAGGTGGTTGTTAGATTTTTTGTAAAAAATTGAGCAGTGTTAGCTTAAATACTTTCTGCTGCAATGGGTTAGGCCCGTTTAGAATACCTACATTTGCAGCCTGCCGGCATAAAAAAGTTGATTAGTGTTATGGGGTTAACGGGTGCGACGCAACAGTTGCTGCTACTACCACCAATGCTGGCAACACCCTAAAAAAGTTTGTAAACAAATTATTTATGTTACAGTTAACGCGTCCTTTAGCCTTTATTGATTTAGAAACTACTGGTATTAACCTGAGTGCCGACCGTATTGTGGAGATTGCTATTGTAAAATTACTTTCAGATGGTAGCCGCAAAGTGTATCGTAAGTTAGTAAACCCCGAAATGGCAATTCCAGCTGGTAGTACCGAAGTGCATGGTATTACGGATGAAATGGTGAAAGATGCGCCAACATTTAAAAAAATTGCCGGTGAGATAAAGCAGTTTTTAGATACCTGCGATTTAGGGGGCTATAATTCAAACCGTTTTGATGTGCCCTTATTAATGGAAGAGTTTTTAAGAGTAGGTGTGGAGTTAGATATGAAGGGCCGTAAAATGGTGGATGTGCAAAAAGTGTTTCATATGATGGAACAACGAACGTTGGGGGCAGCATATAAGTTTTATTGCCAGAAAGAATTAACGGATGCGCATAGTGCTGAAGCAGATGCAACGGCAACGCTTGAAATTTTAGAAGCGCAGGTAGAGCGTTATCCTAATTTGGGCAATAATATAGACAGCATATTGAAATTTACTGGAGACGATATGATTGTTGATTTTGCCCGCCGTTTTATAATGGAAAAAGGGATAGAGGTGTTTAATTTTGGCAAGCACAAGGGCCGCCCTGTAACAGAAGTACTAAAGGCCGAGCCGCAATATTACGACTGGATGATGAAGGGCGATTTTCCTTTACACACCAAGCAAAAACTAACAGAAATATTAAACCGCACCTTGTTAAAAAAGGGCTAATTGTATACCGTGGAAATACAGTGCAAAAACAAGCCACTAAAAACTGTATTTTCGCAAACTAACAGATTTATACCAGCCGGTTTGGAAAAGATTGTAATTATACCCACCTATAACGAAAAGGAAAATATTGCAGCCATTTTAGCTGCTGTATTTGGTTTGCAAAAAGGTTTTCATGTGCTGGTAATTGATGATGGTTCTCCGGACGGAACCGCACAAATAGTGAAAGACCTGCAACAGCAGTTTACTGGCCAACTTTTTATTGAAGAGCGTAAAGGAAAGCTGGGGCTTGGCACTGCTTATATACACGGGTTTAAATGGTCTATTAACCGAGGATACAAATATATTTTTGAAATGGATGCCGATTTTTCTCACAACCCCAATGATCTTGACAGGTTGTACAAAGCCTGTGCAATAGAAGGTGCCGGGCTGGCTGTTGGATCGAGATATGTAAAAGGAGGCGGCACCATTAACTGGACCTGGGATCGCAAGCTACTTTCTAAAGGCGCTTCTATTTATACACAACTAATAACCTGGATACCGGTTAAAGATGCAACTGCTGGTTTTGTTTGTTATACCCGGGAAGTATTGGAGGCCATTAACCTGGATGAAATAAAATTTGTGGGCTATGCTTTTCAGATAGAAATGAAATTTGCTACCTGGAAACTGGGCTTTAAAATAAAAGAAGTGCCTATTCTTTTTCAAGATAGAAAACTGGGCAACTCAAAAATGCATAAGGGTATTATTAAAGAAGGGGTATTGGGTGTTTTAAACCTGCGCTGGCAAAGCCTGTTTAAAAACTACCGCAACAGGGTTAAGAATGCTGCTGAAGATGGCATCTTTCCTTCTATAAATAAAGAAGTATACGCCAAAACCCGCCAATAACTGCATCTTTGCTTTCTTAGTATGATATGAAGAAGGCTTTTCTACAATTACATATTGCTGTTTTTTTAGCAGGCTTTACTGGTTTGCTGGGGCGTTTAATAACCCTTAATGAAGCCATGCTGGTATGGTATCGTTTATTACTGAGCGCAGTTACCATGTGGTGCTTGTTTAGCTATCAGAGAAAAATACAAGCCATCAGCAAAAAAGAAATTGCATCCATCGTAGCTGTGGGCGGTATAGCTGCACTGCACTGGTTAAGTTTTTACGGCAGCATTAAGTACGCTAATATATCAGTAGCACTGGTTTGTTTTTCTGCTGTAGGTTTTTTTACAGCGCTGTTTGAACCCTTAATAAATAAACACCGGTTTAATAAAACCAATTTATTATTGGGTGTATTAGTAATGATTGGCATCTATATCGTTTTCCAGTTTGATCCTTCTTACAAAGTTGGTATAGCTGTAGGCTTGGTATCCGCATTGTTAGGTGCTTTATTTCCGGTATACAACCGGCGGTTTATGCAGCGCATGAATGCAGAAACATTATTAACCTGGCAAATGAGTGGCGGCTTTTTAGTTTTAACTGCTTTGTTGCCCTTATATCTTTATCTTTTCCCCACGCAGTATTTTATACCCGTTTTAAGCGATTGGTTTTGGTTGCTGGTATTAAGCTGGATCTGTTCAGTGTGGGCCTTTCATTTATCAGCCAATGCGCTTAAAAAAATATCAGCGTTTACGGTAAACCTTACCTATAACCTTGAGCCTGTTTATGGTATTTTATTGGCTTTTGTGGTATACCACGAAAACAAAGAATTAAAGAACAGCTTTTATATTGGGCTGGTTATTATTTTACTGGCAGTATTGCTTCAAACGGCACGTATTTACAAACAACATAAGAAATAGGGGCCGGCTGTGGTACAAATGGCAACATCTTTGTCCCGATATACCGGCATAGAGTTTCGCACCGCTCAGCATTTATTTGGGGCAGCATTATTTTTTCTGATACACCCGCACATAATCCACTTCCATTGTTTGTGGCCAAATGGTTTCATCCACCCCCTTTGCGCCACCCCAGTTGCCACCCACTGCTATGTTAAGCAGTAAATGCATATTGTTACCAAAGGGCCAGGCATTGTAGCCGCTTTTTTCATTGGTAAATACAAAAAAATCTACACCGTCTACGGCTATAATTATTTTTTCTGCTGTGTATTCAATACTGTAAATATGAAAAGCTTCACTGCAATCTGGCACCATGGTATTGGCTGTTTTTTGCGTACCAATACTATGGTAATATTTTTTGCAATGTACACTACCGTGTACCCGACCCTGATCGTAACCCACATGTTCCATAATATCAATTTCCCCATCATCGGGCCAATTAAATGGGTTGGTGCTGGCCAGCATCCAAATGGCGGGCCATGTGCCACGGCCTTTTGGTAATTTGGCCCGCACTTCTATTCTGGCATATTGCCAATCGCCTTTGCCTTTTGTAACTAACCTTGCAGATGTATATTCTTTACCCGCCCATTTTTCTTTAATGGCTTCAATAATCAGGTGACCGTTTTCTACTCTTGCGTTTTCAGTACGAGCATTGGTATAAAACTGCCACTCATTATTACCCCAACCATGGCCCCCCACATCATACTTCCATTTATTGGTATCCGGCAAACCAATGCCGCTAAATTCATCACTCCATACAAGGGTGTATAGTGGGGGTACAACAGGTTTTACCACATTGGGTTTATACAGTTTACCCAGGGTAGTAAAAGCCAATAACGCAATTAGGTATTTCATTGGTAAAACTGTTTGCTGGTAAGTTAATCAGAAAATATGGGCACATAAAAAAATTATTGTACGCAAACGTTTTAGTTTTTACCCGGCACCTATTAGTATTGTTTAGAGTGGTATATTTAAATGCAAAACTTTTTTTTCTATTTCTTCAACTTGCTTATATGAATAATAATAAACTCTTTTTCTGGTCGCTTACTATTGCATTGGGCGGCTTTTTGTTTGGTATGGATGTAGCAGTTATTTCTGGTGCAGAACAAACAATACAAAAATTATGGGCACTGAGTGATACCATGCATGGCCTGGCTATTTCTATTGCATTATACGGTACTGTATTTGGCGCTTTATCTGGCGGTTTTTTTGCAGATAAACTGGGCCGTAAAAAAAGTTTGTTTTGGGTAGGCCTATTATTTTTTGTTTCTGCCTTGGGCTCTGCTATTGCACAAGATGTTTATACGTTTATGATTTTTAGGTTTGCCGGCGGCTTCACCATTGGTGCATCATCGGTGGTGGCGCCCATGTATATTTCTGAAATAGCACCTGCCAAAAAGCGAGGCAGATTGGTAGCCCTGTTTCAGTTTAATATAGTGTTTGGTATTATGATGGCGTATGTATGCAATTATTTTTTGCAGGGTATTAATAACGATTGGCGCTGGATGCTGGGTATTGTGGGTATACCTGCCTTGCTTTTTACAGCCCTTACTTTTCTGTTAGAAGAAAGTCCCCGTTGGCTGGTATTAAAAAAGAACGATACCGCAGCAGCCTTGCGTGTATTACACCAAGTAGACCCTGTAAATGCAGCTACCACTTTAGCCGCTATAGAAACCTCAAAAACAAAAACAGCTAAAATTTCAATAGCACAGTTTTTTTCTAAAAAATACAGCTGGCTTATTTTATTGGCATTTTTAATTGCTTTTTTCAATCAGGTATCGGGTATTAATGCTATTATTTATTACGCCCCAAGAGTGTTTGAGTTAACCGGCTTGGGTAAATCTGCTGCCTTTCTATCATCGGCGGGTGTGGGTTTAATTAATCTGTTGTTTACCATGCTGGGCTTGGCTTTAATTGATAAACTGGGCCGCCGCTTACTCATGTATATTGGTTCTGTTGGCTATATTATTTCGCTGGGGCTACTGGCATATGCTTTTAAAACGCAGCATTTTGATAATACTGTTATTTGGGTATTTGTTTTTATAGCTTCTCATGCCATTGGGCAGGGCACGGTTATATGGGTGTTCATTAGCGAAATTTTTCCGAACGAAGCCCGTGCCAACGGACAAAGTTTAGGCAGCACCACGCATTGGTTATTTGCCGCTATTGTTGCACAGGTGTTTCCATTATTTGCTTCTGGCGATAACCCCAACGGACCATTTTATATTTTTGGTTTTTTTACGGTAATGATGGTGTTGCAATTACTGTTTGTTCGTTTTATGATGCCTGAAACAAAGGGCGTTGAACTGGAAGATATGGATGTGCGCATTGGTCATTAAAGAATCTTCATAAATTTTTTTGGGTAGCCAGCTATGGCACTACTATTAAGCATCGTTGCGTCGCACTCTTCAGCTGAAGGGTGCGACGCAACAGTTGCTCAGCAGCATTACTACAGCTGGCAACCAAAAATTCTTCTGAAATAGTAAGATATGACTGTAAAAACCAGCTTTTTTAAAATGCGGTTTGCCTTATCTTCGCACAAATTTTATAAAATATGAACCTACACGAATACCAGGCCAAAGAACTGCTAAAAAAATACAATGTGCCGGTTCAGGAAGGCATTCCTGTTGAAACGGCTGGCGCTGCTGAAGAAGCATACAAACAAATTAAAGTGCAAACAGGCAACAGCTTTGCCGTGGTTAAAGCACAAATTCATGCCGGTGGTCGTGGTAAGGGTAAGATAGTTGGTACAGAGCAACGCGGTGTGGCCGTAGGTAAAAGTGCTGATGATGTTAAACAAATTGCCACTAATATTTTAGGCGGCACATTGGTTACCATTCAAACCGGGCCTGCTGGTAAAGTGGTAAATAAAATTTTAGTGGCGCAGGATGTTTATTATCCCGGCCCCAACCCCGTAAAAGAATATTATCTGAGTATTTTATTAGATCGATCAAAGGGAATGAATGTTATAATGTACAGTACCGAAGGCGGTATGAACATTGAAGATGTGGCGCACGATACCCCTGAGAAAATTTTTAAAGAGTGGGTTCACCCCGGTGGTGGTTTGCAAGGTTTTCAGGCACGTAAAATTGCTTTTAATTTTGGTTTAAGTGGCGAAGCATTTAAGAACTGCGTAAAGTTTGTTACCAATTTATACAATGCATATGTGGGTTTAGATTGCAGCATGCTGGAGATTAATCCGCTATTTAAAACCAGCGATGAGAAAATTATTGCAGTTGACTGTAAGATGAACCTGGATGACAACGCCCTGATGCGCCATGCAGATTTAGAAGCCTTGCGTGATATTAGCGAAGAAGATGCTACAGAAGTAGAAGCTGGTAAATACAACCTTAATTTTGTGAAGCTGGATGGCAACGTAGGTTGCATGGTGAACGGTGCCGGTTTGGCAATGGCAACTATGGATATGATTAAACTGGCTGGTGGAGAACCTGCTAACTTTTTAGATGTAGGTGGTACAGCCAATGCACAAACAGTAGAAGCGGGCTTTAAAATTATTTTAAAAGACCCCAATGTAAAAGCTATTCTAATTAATATTTTTGGTGGTATTGTACGTTGCGACCGGGTGGCGCAGGGTGTAATTGATGCCTACAAAAACTTAGGTAATATTACTGTGCCCATTATTGTTCGTTTACAGGGCACCAATGCTACAGAAGCTAAAAAGCTGATAGATGAAAGTGGCTTAAAAGTAGAAAGCGCTATTTTGTTAAGCGAGGCGGCAGACCTGGTAAAGAAAGCGGTAGCTTAAAAATAAAATGGATTTACAATATTGCATCCCGCTGTTTTTAACAGCGGGATTTTTTTAAATAGAAAAGTATGAACACAATTGACGAAAGTAAAATAGAATTGGTAACAGCTACCACTTATTACCTTGAAATGGTTAACCCGCCTGCGCTGCAAATTGAAGAAAAAAATGGGGTGGTATTTGCTGTTTTGTCAAAACCTATTGCAGCTGCTTTGTACCGCAGCTATTATTACGGTGTTGGTAAAGAATATAACTGGCTTGACAGGATGATACTGACAGATGATGCATTGTGTGCGTTAGTAAATGCTGATGCCACTACTATTTATATTATGAAGATAAAAGGGGTTGATGCAGGCTTTGCCGAGTTTGTGATTACTCCTGAATTTGTAGAGATACAGTATTTTGGGTTGATGCCGGCTTTTGTGGGCAAGGGCTGGGGTCAGTTCTTTTTGCAATGGGTAATTGCAAAAGCAGCAAGTTTTGGTAAGCCCAAAATACAACTCAATACCTGCACGCTTGATCATAAAAAAGCTTTGCCTAATTACCAGCAAGCGGGTTTTAATATAGTACGGCAAGAGCAACAACAAAGAAGGCAATTGCGGCAGGCATAGAAAAAAAAGCTAATGTTTAAATACTAATACCAGTATGGTTGGCGTTATTTTTGTGCTATACTTCTAAACCAACCAATTGTTTGCACTATGAAAAACGCTTCTAAAACTTTCTTATTTATTATTGCCATTACCTATGCGGTATTTTATACAGTTGCCGCTTTATTGGGGTAATAATCATTCTACAATTTACAATAGTTAAACCTGTTACCTTCGCCGCATGGAAGGTATTGTAATCAGGCAAATTCAGCAACAGGATAATGCAGCCATCGCAAATATTATACGCAACTCATTAGCTGAGTTTGGGGCCAATAAACCGGGTACTGTTTATTACGATGATACTACCGATGATTTATACCAACTCTTTCAAACCCCGGGCAGCATTTATTTTATTGCAGAAGAAAATGGCGTAATGCTGGGCGGTGCTGGTATTTTTCCAACCAAGGGGTTACCCAATGGGGTAGTAGAGTTGGTGAAGATGTATCTGTCGCCGGCTTCAAGAGGTAAAGGGCTGGGGCGGTTATTAATTAGTAAATGTTTACAGGCAGCTAAAACTATGGACAATAAAAAAGTGTATTTAGAAACCATGCCCGAATTAAAAAAGGCCGTAAGTGTATATGAAAAATTTGGGTTTGAGTTTTTGAAAGGCCCCATGGGAAATACCGGGCACTTTAGCTGCGATGTATGGATGATAAAAGAATTATAAATAATAAAGCCGGTAGCATTACCGGCCTTATTATTTATACTATAGGAAGTGTTTATTTTTTTAAAGTCTCTCTTACTTCATTACCCAATAAATGTACCTGAAAACCTATGCGGAATGAAAAACCACCGCTGGCATCAAAATTTTTGTTTTTGCTTCTATCGTAACCAGCTATAATATCCATTGCAACATTTTTATTGATGAAATAGGCACCGCCACCGCCAATAAAAAAATTGGTAAAAGTTGTTGTGATATTCGGTAGGGTTGGATTTTTGGTGGATGTGGATGAAATTCCAAAACTAGATTGAATTAAGGGCTTAAAATGATCTTCTTTCAAATCAAAATACAGGCGGGCAAAGGGGCTAACACCAACGGTTGAAAATTTTGTATTACCATTTTTACCAAACGATAAATCTATTTGTGCGCCGGCAGCAAAATTCTTTGCAAAGAAATAACCTGCAGAAGGGTATAAGCTAAACTGGCTGTTATTTTTGGTAGTGTTAATGCTAAAATTGCCTCCTACCATCCAATCGTCTTTGTCGGTTTGTGCTTGTGCAGCAAAGCCGGTTAACAGTGCAGTAAGGATGAAGGTTGAAATTTTTTTCATAAATAGTTTTTTGTTTATTTAAATACTAAGGTGCAAATCTAAGACCGAAACGGTTTTAAACAAGTTGCATTGGTTAAGAAACCATTTTTACTTCATAAACCGGGCTAAACAAGTATAGTTTGCCGGTATTAACCGCCACACATTGTATGCGTTTGCGCAGTTTTTTACCTTTTTTAAAAACCTGGCCATCTGCCAATGCAAAAAGGCTGCCTTCGGGTAATTCTTCTACCAGGTACATACCGGCTTCTTTTGCATCATAGTTTCTCAATACCCGCATCAGCCCTTCATCGGCGCAACTGCTGGCAGGCAGGTTGTGCAGAGAGCTTTCTAAAGCCTGTTGTATATCTGCCGGAAAAATAGCCTGCGGCAAAAACAATAACAGTAATTGTCTGTAATTGTTTTTCCATTCTTTACCGTGTGCAGCCACGCGGTTATGATACTGGGTAAAAGTTACCAGGTGTGCCACCTCATGCACCAGTGTAATTAAGAAAGCATATTTATTAAGGTTGCCATTTACGCTAATACGATGCCCAAGGTGCTGATGGGCGTGGCGGTAATCTCCCAGCACCGATTTTCGCTCCCGGGTAATGGTAAGGTGCACATTGTATTGGTGCAGTAGTTGCAGCACGGTAGCCGCAGCACCCGTTGGTAAATAAGTGGCCAAATAATTAATGGGGTATTCTTGCTTAGCCATTGCTGCGTTCTTTGTTCCACTTTAAGAGACTACGCATTTCTAAAACAGTGTAAACAAAATATAGAAATACGCAACTAAACACTGCTGGTTTATTAATTGCTTTACGGGCTATAAAAGCATATATGCCAAATGCCGCAATACAAACAAACATTTTTAGCATCATACCACCCAGCGCATTACTCATAAACCCCGTTGTTTTTTGATGCAACATAGCATTTCGATACAGGTATAATGAAACAATGGTTACCATAAACAAGATAACATTGCCACCCATTAAAACGGGCTGACTAAAACCCCATTTAAGTAATAGCGATTTTGCTGAAAATATGAAGGTATTAATAAGCAAAAAGAAAATCAGTACAGGTAAAAACAGTTTATTATTGGTTTTATTTATTGTCATTTTTACTGGCGGTTGGGTTCTTAAATAAAATAAACTAATGCCAGTAAAGGTACTGCCCAGTTAAACACCGCAAAAGAAAGCTTTATCCACCATCAAAGGTTTTCCTATCAATAATAAAGCCCGGAATATCCCGGGCTTTATTATAAAAATATGCAGTTGGCATCAGGCAACTAATGTGGTAGCTTTTTCTGGTTTGGTAAATTTGGCATCTTGTACAGCTTTGTCGCTGGCAACACCATTCATATGGCAATTGCCATTAAAGGTGGCTGTAGGTTCCACCTGCAGTTTACCAGCTTTAATAGTGCCGTTAATAATACTGCTGCCTTTAATTTGTAATAATTCTTTAACTGTTACCGTGCCGGTAACCTTACCTAAAATATCGGCCTGCTGGCCAATAATATCTCCTTCAACAGAACCGTTGGCGCCAATAATAATTTTGGCCGTACTGTTAATATTGCCAATTAAAGTGCCATCAATTCTAAGGTCTGCGTTGGAGGTTATATCTCCTTTAAGTGTAGTGCCTGCACTAATAAGGCTGGCAGCGTTAGAACCACTGCTGAATTCAACAGGGTTGTCGGATTTGGATTTGCCGTTAAACATAGTATCAGATTTTAGTCGTTTATTTTTTCCGTTGCCGGAATATTTAAAGAAGTCGTATCTAATTTCACGGTCACATCGCCCTGCAAAACCTTTTTAATATTATCCAGGTACAGGTCCTTATCTTTCATTACACCCTCTAACGAATCGGTACGTATTTTTAGTTCACGCAGCTCTCTTGTATTATTCACATCTCCGTAACCGGGTATATACAGCTTTAACGGGGTAAATACCAGTAAAGCCACCGTAAGCCCGGTTAGTACAACAAATATTGTGCTCAATAATATGTACACACTCAACCGGCTTAGCTTAAAGGTTACCACTTCCTCATAGGTATCATCATTCATTATTACCAGCCGGTAGCGGTTGCGCAGTCTTTTTAATGTGGTATTGGCATCAAATATTTTTGCCATATGGGTTCAATTTCAAAATGTTATTTTTATGTTACCAGCAGCGGTTTTCATAGCGGCACCGCTTGCGTCGCACACTTGTACTGTAGTATGTACTTTGGTTAACAGTTACTGGCCCATTGAGCAGCTATAGTACAAGTGTGCGACGCAACACTGTTTAACCGGAGTTACCGGCGCTGGTATCACAAAAAATAATGCCAGCATTAAACGGTGGTTTAAAACAAATAAAGCTATTAAAATTAGCCAAAGCCGTTGAAACGCCCCCATAATTTTTGGGGGAAAATAAATGCGTTTTTTTTATAATAAATTTCTTGAAAATCAGTTATTAAGGGTTTAGTTTGCGGTTTACGATGAATAGAAAATTTTTCAGTTTTGTGGTTGTAATGGTTTGCATTTTAAAAACCGGGGTATTGCCTGCGCAAATACCTGCGCTTACTTTTGACCTTAAGAAACCACAGAAATTTGAAAACCGCAAATTGGGCAGCGAGAAAAACGTGGATAAGAAGTTTACGGCCCCCCGCCGGTTTATGCAAAACACCATTACCCATTACAATTACTATTTTAACGCCAATGAAAAAATTAAAGAAATTGTAGCCCGTGCCAAAACGGAGTTTAAAGACGATTATACTCAATTGCTGCCTTTTTATAACTACACCTTAGATGCTACCAGCAAACAAAAACAAGAGATAGATTCTGTTTTATACAAAGCCACCGCTGGCATTTTACTGCATGATTTGCGCAATAGCTGGATTGATAATTTATACTTGCTAATGGGGCAGGCCTATCATTACCGTAAAGACTTTGACTCGGCCCTGCAAACTTTTCAGTTTGTAAACTATGCGTTCTCTCCAAAAGAAAAAGATGGTTACGATAAAGTAATTGGCAGCAACTCTAATGAGAAGGGCAATGTTTTTTCTATTGCCACTAAAGAAAAAAATGGCGTGGTGCAAAAAGTATTCAGCACCCCACCCAGCCGCAATGAGTCTTTTATATGGCAAATAAAAAATTATCTGGCCAATAATGAAATAGCAGAAGCCGCGGGTATGATTCAAACCCTTAAAACCGATCCTGTTTTTCCGGCAAGGCTTTATACCGATTTAGAAGAAGTGCAAGCCTATTATTTTTACAAGCAAGAAATGTATGATAGTGCTGCTGTGCATTTAGAAAAAGCATTACCCAACGCAACAGACCAGCAAGAACGTGCCCGTTGGGAATACCTGATTGCGCAACTACACGAACGAAGCAAAAACAAAGAAGCCGCCAAAGAGTTTTATGGCAAAGCCATTAGGCATACCATTGACCCTGTATTAGAAGTGTATGCCCTGCTTAACAATATACGGCAAGATCAGGGCAATGATGCAAAAGCGTTGCAAAATGCCATTGACGATTTGTTGAAAATGGGCCGCCGCGATAAATATTTAAACTACCGCGATATTATTTACTACACGGCCGCACAAATGGAGTTGGATAGAAATAATAAAGAAGCGGCCCGTGGCTATTTGGCAAAAAGTGTAAAGTATAGCATTAATAACCCACCGCAAAAATCAGCTTCGTTTTTACAATTAGGTAATATGGCCTTTACAGAAAAAGAATTTCTGCTGGCAAAAAATTATTACGATAGTGTGGATGCAAGCCTGGTAGCAGATACTAATAAAGCTGTTTTTACCAATAGAAAAGAAGCCTTGGGCGGCATAGCCTTGCAACAGGGTGTTATTACAAGGCAAGACAGCCTACAAACCCTGGCGCGGCTGCCACAAACAGAACGGGATGTTATTATAAAGAAAACCCTAAAGCAGTTGCGCAAAGCACAGGGTTTAAAAGATGAAGAACCTTCTTTAGGTGCCGTAAACCCTGCATTTACAGGTAATAACAATATTGCTCCGGCAGATATATTTAATACCAACGATAAAGGCGATTGGTATTTTTATAACAACGCATTAAAAAGCCGGGGTGCTACTGAGTTTAAAGCAAAATGGGGCAGCAGGCCTAATGTAGATAATTGGAGGCGCAGCAGTTTAATGGCTCAGCAGCAACTGGCACAAGGTGGCAAGGCCGATGATAATATTGGGCTTAACCCTGCACTTATAAGCAATAACCAGTTAAAAGAACTTTCTTTTGAAAGCTTGTTGAGTAATTTGCCATTAACCGAAGCGCAATTAAAAACTTCTAACGACTCTATACTACAAGCGCAGTTTAATTTAGGCATGGCTTTTCAGGAAGGGCTGGAAGATTATAACAGTGCGGTAGCCGCTTATGAAAAATTATTGCAACGTTTTCCTGGCGCACCGGTTGAAGAAGCCACCTTATTTAATCTTTATTACTGCTATAAAAAGTTGGGCGATGTGCAACGCATGGCACAAATAAAACGCATTTTAGAAACCAGGTACAGTAATGGTAAATTAACGGCTATTATAAAAAATCCGGCAGCAGCTGATACCTTGAACAAAGAAAAAGGAGCCCGCCTGTACGATGAAATTTACACACAGTTTATAGAAGGCAATTTTGAAGCAGCTATTGCCAAAAAGAAATTGGCAGATAGCCTTTACGGCAAAAGTTATTGGACGCCGCAACTATTATACATACAAGCAGTTTACCACATAAAGGAAAGAGACGATGTAAGCGCCACAGATGTGTTAGGCAAACTTGTTAATAATTTTCAAGGCACACCCATGAGCACCAAAGCTCAAAATCTTTTAAACGTACTCAGCCGCCGGCAAGAGATAGAAGACTATCTCACTAAACTGCAAATAGAACGTCCTAAAGAAGATTCTATAAACACATTGCTTGATACTGTGTCAGTAGTTAAGAAACCTGTTGTTACGCCTCAACCACCAACGGTAATAGCCAATAAGCAAGCAGAGAATAAACCGGTAACAGTAGTGCCACCTGTAGCAGTTATAAAAAAGGATACGATACAAAATAAAACAGCATTTGCATTGGCCTATAACCACAATGCAGCACAGCAACATTTAGCTGTATTGGTAATGGACAAAGTAGACCCCGTGTATGTAAACGAAGCTAAAAACGCCTTTGTACGCTATCACAGAGAGCGGTATTATAACCAGGGTTTAGAAACCACACCGCTGATGTTAACAGATGATATTCGGTTTTTAACCATCGGTAAGTTTGCAGATGCCACCGCCGCTGCAGATTACGTTGATAAAACAAAAAAATTAACGGCCACCGATATCATTCCCTGGATGCCTGCCGCTAAATACAGTTTTGTTATTATTACCGAGGCTAATTTAGAACTGTTAAAAAACCGGAAAGACCTGCCCGATTATAAAAAATTCATTCAGCAATATTACCCGGGTTTATAGTTAGGTACCAGCATTTGTTTTTTATGGCGCCATCCTTGCGTCGCACACTTCAGCAGCATTTATCTGTAGCAGCAATACAAAGCCCGCACTAACAAAACTTTAATTACAGAAAACTGCTTATTTATTACTTTCGGGTAAGATTTTTGCATACCTCAATACCTCAACTCAATTTTATGAGCAAGCCTGTTAAAATTTTCTGGAAGATAGCTGCCTGGGGCACTGGGCTATTTGTATTGCTTTTAATACTCATCAACTTTGGCGTGTTTGGAGAAATGCCTTCTTTAAAAGAATTAGAAAACCCTTCTGTTTTGCAAGCCACAGAAATATATGCCGCTGATGGTACGCTTATGGGTAAATTCTACCGAGACCGTGGTAACCGCAGTAATGTAGATTTTAAAGATATCTCAACCAATGCAATTAACGCACTGGTGGCAACAGAGGATGAACGCTTTTACGAGCACTCAGGCATTGATGGTAAAAGTGTTTTACGGGCAGTAGCTTTTTTAGGCACTAAAGGTGGCGGAAGCACTATCACGCAGCAGTTAGCGCTAAATATGTTTGATGAAAGATCGTCTAACCCTATTGCAAGAGTCATTCAAAAATTAAAAGAATGGATTATAGCCATTAAATTAGAACGCAATTTTACCAAAGAAGAAATACTGGCGCTATATCTTAACGTAGTTCCATTTAGTGATAATGTATATGGCATCAGAAATGCCTCACTCACCTTTTTTCAAAAAGAACCCTACCGCTTAAATATTGAAGAAGCCGCAGTATTAATTGGTATGGTAAACGGCCCCTCTCTTTTTAACCCACGCAGAAATCCTAAATCTGCATTGGATAGAAGAAATCATGTTATTAATAAAATGAGTGAAAACAGGTATATCTCAGATGTTGAGGCTAAAAAAATTAAGATAAAACCTATTACACTTAATTACAAAAAGCAAGATGAAAATGCCGGGCTGGCTCCTTATTTCAGAGAAGAACTACGTGATGAAATAAAGAAATGGTGCAAAGAACATGAAAACCCTGTTACCGGAAAACCCTACGATATTTACAAAGATGGTTTACGCATTTACACAACCATCAATCCCCGCATGCAATTATATGCAGAAGAAGCAGTGGCTCGCCACATGCCCACACTTCAAAAAGTATTAAGCAGTCAGTCTTCTGTAAAAAGCGGCCGCGTTTGGGAAGATTATAAAAAGGTATTAGACGCCGCCATGAAAAATAGCGATCGCTGGAAGAATATGAAAGAAGACGGCATCAGCGAAGCAGAAATACGACAGTCTTTTACAAAAAAAACTTCCATGAAGGTATTTGCATGGAATAGTCGTCGCGAAAAAGATACCGTAATGACACCGCTGGATTCAATCAAATACCACAAGCAAATGCTGCAAACATCTTTTATGGTAATGGATCCTATTACCGGCGAAGTAAAAGCATGGGTAGGCGGCATCGATTTTAAAAACTTTAAATACGATCACGTTAATCTAAACACGAAACGGCAGGTTGGTTCTTCCATCAAACCATTTTTATATTGCCAGGCTATTGAAGAAGCCGGGTTTTCTCCAGAAACACCCTGCGAACGGGTAGCTCAAAATTTTCCCGGTTACGGAATGGTACCTGCTAAGGCCGTTTGCAAAGGTGGTAGCATGACCATGGCTTCTGCCATAACCTATTCTGATAACTGCGCCACCGCTTATATTATGAAGCAGGTAACACCCAAACGCTTTGCCGATTTTCTGCAACAAATAAATATTCAAACCAAGGTAGAACCCTATCCTTCTATTTGTTTAGGCTCTTGTGATTTAAGTATGTTTGAAATGCTATGGGGGTATACCATGTTTGCCAATCGCGGCATTAGCACCAAACCCATTTATATTACGCGTATTGAAGATAGAAATGGAAATGTGTTACAAAGTTTTCAAACAAAAATGGGTCAGGTAATCAGCGAGCCCGCTGCCTATACAATGACCCGCATGTTACAAGGCCCGGTTGATTATGGTACTGCTAAAGGATTGCGTGCCCGTTTAGGTGCTTTAGAAATGTGTGGTAAAACAGGTACCACCAATGATAACAGCGATGCCTGGTTTATGGGCTTTACACCACAATTATTAGGCGGCACCTGGATAGGTTGCGATGATCGGTTTATACGTTTAGAAAGTGGCTTGGGTTATGGCGGACAAGCAGCCCGTCCCATTTGGGAATATTTTTTTGAAAAAGTATACAACGATAAAACATTGGGCATAACAAGAGACGCAACTTTTATGAAGCCCGAAAATTTAACCAACGAAATGTTGATGGATTATGATCCGCTGATTGATAAAACACCACCTCCGGGTGCTGAAGGAACCGATCAAATGGGCGGCAATGCCGATGATTATATTAATTTTAATCAAGACACTAATAATGTTCCGGTAGAGTCTCAGTTAAGCAACGAAGAGAAAAAAATTCTGGAAGAAGCAAAAAAATCAGAACCTGTAAAAAAAGAAGAGAAACCTGTAGATAAAGCAGCACCAGTTGCTCCAAAAAAAGATGAAAAAAAGAAAGGCCTGCTCAACCGCCTTTTTGGAAATAAAGATGCCAAAAAAACTGGTAATTAATTCTAAGCCCCGCCTTGCGGGGCTTTTTTTTAGGTTGCCGGCAATAGTATGCTGCTCAGCAACTGTTGCGTCGCACCCTTCAGCTTTTTGTTATTAAGCAACCGTTGCCGGCAAAACAAAAAGTGCTGCAAACAAACTATCTGCTTTAATATGATAGCCAGTAAAAATTTGCTGTTTTATCAATTGCAGGTGGGTCTTTTGCAGTAAATGTGCAACCACCATTTCATTCTCTTGTTTAAAAACAGAACAGGTAATGTATAAGAAGTAGCCGCCGGGCGCCAATGCCGTTACCGCATTTAAAGCAATGCTCTTTTGCAACTGGCTATATTCACTAATGCAAGAGGGTTTGAAATAAAATAATTGTTCTGGTGTGCGGCTCCAGGTACCACTGCCACTACAGGGAGCATCACAAATAATTAGCTGTTGTTGCTTTTGAGGAATGGTGCCACCCGGTTTAGAAAGATCTGTGATTAAAGCATGGTAATTTTTTATGCCTGCAGTCTCAAATCGTTTTTGCAGGTTCATTAAAATGCTTTGCCGTATATCTGAAACAGTTAATTGTAGTTGTTTTATAATATCAACAGCCATTATGCTTTTACCACCACTGGCTGCACAGCAATCCCAAACTTTTAAAGCACTATTACCTGCTTTTATTAATTGCAGTAAACTACCGGTTTGCTGAGAGCTGTAATCCTGTACAACAGCTTCTTTATTTATAGCAATAACAGTTTCTAATTTAGTAGTGGCAGGTAATGCAACGCAATTAGCCTCTAACTCTTTAAATGCAATGCCGGCTTTTTTTAGTTTTTCAATTACGGATTTATTATATCCCGGGCGTATGCGTATAAATAAATCTGGTTGTTGCAGGCAGGCTGCTGCAATAGCGGAAAGATTAACATCAGCACTTAATTCATTCTCATAAGGAAAAATAGTGGCTAATGGTAGCGTAATGCCCAATTGCTGTAATTTATCAGCTATGGGTTGCTCTGTTGTTTCGTTGAGTGGTGGGGCTAAAGCAGCTAGTATTTCACTGGTTTGTTGCGAACAGATAAATAATGCCGCTACAAGATTGTCTGTGGTTACTGGTTGGGCTAACAAACGGGCCGCACGGTACCAGCAATAGCATAATTGCGAAATATGTTTACGATCTCTGCCGCCTATTTTTTTATTAGCAGCAAAGATTTTTTTTAAATAATTAGCCAATGGTTCTGCACCATTGTATTGATTAATTACCTGTTGGGCAGTATTGCAATAAGAATAGTAACGACTCACCCTGCAATATTAATAAGTAATTATAAGAACAGCCTGTGTAATTATTGCAACAAGGGCAAAGCTGCTGTTTTAATAAAAAAGCGGGTAGTAGAAACCACCCGCGGTTGACATGAGAAAACTTGCTTTACTGCCTGCGAACACTTGTTGGTGGCGACAGTAAGAAACCACCAATATTATAAAGGTTAAGAAGCTTTTGAAAAGTGTAAGGGCCTCTTATTAATTATTCCCATCAATACCTCGTTTATATTTTCGTTACGAAAATTGAAACGAAATTCAGATTCTTTTACATGCAGGGGTAAGGTGCTTTTGTTTAGTCCCCTGAATTTCAATAAACGATTTTTGGTATTGCTCCAAAAAGCAGTTACCTCATCAGCAGGTGCGGGGTTTTTTAAATTAACGGCTGTATCAATTCTAAAAAGGCGCCAATTATTAAAATCGGCAATAGCATGATAATGTGTGTAGGCATTTAAGTGAGACTGGTGCTCAGCTGTGGTATCGTGCAGCAATTTCATTCGTTGCAGTTCATGAATACTGTGTTTGTCAATATCGTTTAAGCGATCTGCGTAAACGTTGCCACCAGCTTTATAAAACCCGTAATACGGATGCAGCGCATCTACCGCTTCATCGCTTATACTTGTTTTAGCTTGTTTTAATACGGTGCTTTCATGCGCTTGTTGATGGCGATGGTAATGCGGATTTTTTTCTTCGCAAAAGCGGGCAATTTGGGTGCGTATGAGCTTGAGGTAATTGTTAATAGTAACCCTGCTTACAAGGGTAATATTAGCAATTTGCGTGGCTGTTAGGTCTTCTGTAAACAGCTGAATAATTTCATGGCACTGTTTCTCACTTAGGTGAGATCTTTTAATAAGTCTGTTTTTCATGGTGTGTTTAATAAGGTTTGCAGTTAAATAATCAGGCTGTTAAATTCTATCAGCAAACTGGCAGAGAAAATATAATATATATGTACGGGCATTAAAGCTGCTTAATGCCGTATACTAGATTATTTTATAAAATAAGCCAATGATTGTTCCACGCAATGGTTGTTTAGGTTTGTATATAAAATCCTGTTTTCTGCAATAATGGACAGTCTGAGGTACTGAAATGTTACAAAAAAAGTAACAACGTGCATTATTTAATATTAACGGTAATAAGCGGGTAAGCTGTATTGGGGCTAATTAATAAAAAAACGCTCAGTTCAATAGTAGCACTACTGTTGAACTGAGCGTAGCAAGAATGTTGCTGGCAGATACCTTGCTGGTATCCTACTGTTATTTATTAAATACTAAAGGCGGTTTCAATTATTTCCTCCTGTTCTTGCTTGTGCACTTTTGCATAACCTGTGGCCGTAGCTGCAGAGGGCTGACGGCTAATAACACCGTAGTTAATACTTTTTAAATTCATTTGCAGAAAAGAAGCAGCACCCATATTCAGTGGTTCTTCCTGCACCCAGAACCAGGTGGCTTTGCTATATTTTTTATACAGGCCTTCTAATTGTTTTACCGGCAGCGGATACAACTGTTCTACACGAACTATTGCTGTATCTATATGGTTGTTTTTTTGTTGGCGTTCTGCCAGATCGTAATAGATTTTACCAGAACAGAATAATACCTTTTTTACTTCTGCTGCGTTGCTTACAAAAGCATCATCAATCACTTCTTTAAAACCGCCGCTGGTAAATTCTTTTGTTGCTGAATAGGTGCCTGCGTGTCGCAGATTAGCTTTTGGCGCAAAATTAATTAATGGCTTACGGAAAGGCCAGGCTAACTGGCGGCGCAATGCATGAAAGAAATTTGCTGCTGTGGTAATATTGGTTATCACCATATTTAATTCAGCACACTGTTGTAAGAAACGTTCCAAACGGGCACTGCTATGTTCTGGTCCCTGGCCTTCATAACCGTGGGGTAGCAACATGGTTACACCGTTCATGCGATTCCATTTTTGTTCTCCGGCACTAATAAACTGGTCAATCATGGTTTGTGCACCGTTTACAAAATCACCAAACTGTGCTTCCCACAATACAAGGGCATTGGGGTTGGCCATTGCATATCCATATTCAAAACCTAAAACACCATATTCGCTTAACAATGAATTGTAAATTCTGAACTTGCCTTTTGCGCCATCAATACGGCTGAGGCGGCTGTATGCTTTTTGTGAAACTTCATCTTGTAAAATGGCATGGCGGTGAGAGAAGGTGCCTCTTCTTACGTCTTGTCCGCTCATTCTAACATTATTTCCATCCAGCAGAATACTGCCATAAGCCAATAGTTCGGCGGTAGCCCAATCTATCTTTCCTTCTGCTTCAAAAAGCTTTACTTTATCTTGTATAATTTTTTCAATTTTCTTTAATGGTTTAAAATCATCGGGCCATTGCATTAAAGCGTTGAAAATATTTTTAAAGTTATTTTCTGTTATAGCTGTAACGGGGCTGTTATCAAAATCTTCTGTAGTAGCCGTTCTCAGGCTTTTCCATTTTATTTCTGGTTGCTGGTAATGATAGGGTAGTGGGTTTTGTTTTACTTCATCCAGTCGTTCCTGTAAGTCGCCCCAAAACTTCTTCTCCATTGATATTGCCAGTTCTTTGGCATCTGCTTCTCCGTTTTCCAATAAAAAATTAGTGTAAACTTCTCGTGGGTTGGGGTGCTTATCAATTAGTGCATATAAATGTGGCTGGGTAAATTTAGGATCATCGCCTTCGTTATGGCCATGCTTGCGGTAGCACACCATATCAATAAACACATCGCTGTTAAATTCCTGGCGGTAGCGGGTGGCAATCTCCACACATTTAATCACAGCCTCCGGGTCGTCTCCGTTAACATGCATCACCGGAGCCTGCACCATAGCTGCTAATGAGGTGCAATAGTCGGCACTGCGTGCTTCATCAAAGTCGGTGGTAAAGCCAATTTGGTTATTAATTACAATATGCATGGTGCCACCGGTATAGTACCCCTTAAGATCACTCATTTGCAGTACTTCATACACCACACCTTGTCCCGCAATAGAGGCATCGCCATGTATCAGAATAGGTAATATCTTATCAAAGTCACTTTCGTATAAAACATCTGCCTTTGCTCTGGCAAAGCCCACAACTACGGGGTTAACTGCTTCCAGATGCGATGGGTTGGGCATCAGTTTCAGGTGAATGGTCTTATTATTCAATGTTTGTACTTCGCTACCATAACCCATGTGGTATTTAACATCGCCACTGCCCATGGTCTGGTCTACCTTACCGGTACCTTCAAACTCGCTAAAAATTTGTTCATAGGTTTTACCCATAATATTGGCCAGTACATTTAAACGGCCGCGGTGGGCCATACCAATAACCACTTCTTGCACATCATGGTCGGCAGCCGTACCAATAATGGCGTCTAAAGCAGCAATAGTGGTTTCGCCGCCTTCCAAAGAAAACCGCTTCTGACCAATATATTTTGTGTGCAAGAATTTTTCAAACATCACACCCTGGTTCAACTTTTCCAGAATGCGTTTCTTTTTTTCAAAAGGAAGCGGGTTAATAAACTTCCGCTCCATTTCATTCGTCAACCAATCCACTTTTTTCTGATCACTAATGTATTTAAATTCTATGCCCACATGGGTAGCGTAACACTTTTGTAAATGGGCAATTATATTTCTTAAAGTGGTGGTTCCTAAACCTATCAGGTTACCGGCTTGAAACGTACTATCAAGATCGGCTTCTGTAAAGCCAAAAAAGCCAAGGTCAAGATTGGCACCTCTGTCTTTACGGGGGCGAATTGGATTTGTTTTAGCAATCAAATGTCCTTTATTTCTATAGCCTAAAACCATGCGATAAGCCCTTACTTCCCGCATCCAGTCAATACTGCCTGCTGTAGCAGTTGCAGCAACTGTAGTGGCATTATCATTACTTGCAGCCTTACCAGAGCTGATAGCAAAGTCAAAGCCTTCAAAAAATTTCTTCATTTCGGGGTCAACACTGTCCGGGTTATTTACAAAATCCTGGTACAAACCTTCAATATACTGAGGGTGAGAGTTGGTGATGTACGAAAAATCCTTCATGAAATGCAATCTTTTAAGTGTGGATTGCAAATATCGGTTAAAAAACTGTTGTTCAAAAGGCAAATTGCGAGTGATTAGTAGCTGTTTACGAATATTCTTGTTACCAACTTCAGTACAAAGCCCGGCTTGGGTTGCGTCGCACACTTTTACTGTAGCACAAAAAGCAGCTTTTAAAAACAGTTTAAATTTTTTTCATCATAATTTTTAATTTTTCATTCTGTTCCCCTACCTTTGCCGTCCAAAAAATAGAACTCATGGCTAATCATAAGGCTACTCAAAAAGATATGCGTCAGGCGGCAAAACGCAGAGAAAGAAATAAATATTACGGTAAAACAACCCGTAATGCCATCAGAGATATCCGTGCTATCAAAGCCGGAAATGAAGCTGGTGAAAAAATGCCCGTAGTAGCTGCTATGATTGATAAGTTGGCACAAAAAGGCGTAATACATAAAAACAAAGCAGCAAATTTAAAAAGCAAATTAGCTAAAAGGGTAAATAGCCTGGCTAAGTAAGCTCTTCAACATAATTAAGTAAGCACCTGTTAATAGCAGGTGTTTTTTTATGCCCTTACTATTTTAGTTAAGGTATTAATAGCTGTATGATAATAGGTAAATAAGTGTAAGAGTAGTAAGCGATAAGAAAGTGAAACTGCCGCTTTAACCTGCTGCTAAAATTGGTTTTAGCAGCAGGGTACTGGATAATATGGTTTTACTTTTTTGAACACGGATATTGGATGTGTACAAAGCGGTTTTTTAGGATAGTCTTTCTGCTACGATATTGGATTTCTCTGCGAAAATGGTTTTACAAATCAGGACGTTGGATCTCTCTGGTCTTTAATGGATATTGGTGGTCTTACAAGGATATTTATGATCAACAAATGGTTTAACCGGAAAATTGGAAAAAAGAAAGTTGACTGATATTGGATTTTTTAAATTCGGTTATTCTGCAGGAATTGGATTTAGCGATCTGGTTGTTACGTGGATATTGGATTGCGATATCAATCAACTTCTGATACAAATGTAGATACCCTAAAGTGGTTACACAAGAGCGCTTTCACCCTTTATTTGGGCTTCGGTATTTTACCAGTCTATCGTATACTTTACACCCACTATTCGTAATAATACGAGCCTAAATTCAAATGAATACTGCAAGATTTTTTAAATGCAATGAATTACAACCATTTAGAAATGTAAAAAAAAGCACAGCTGTTTGCAGGCTTTTTGGCTAACAACTGTTTAATTAGCAATTTCTGAGTAATTTTCTAAAGCCAGGCAACATTATTTAGCAACTTGTTTATACTAAAAGAGCTGCCATTGGCAGCTCTTTTAGTAATGCTATACATAAACTTTAATTACCTAAAGCTTGTATTACATCGTACTTCGTTACAATATGGTAATTGCCTGCATCATCTTTGCTTAAAACAGCCCCATTATCTTTATTAATCAATGTTTTTAATTTTTCAATAGGGGTTGCGTAATCTACCAGCGGTAATGATGGTTCCATTACAGATTCAACCAATGCATTTTTTAAATCGGGGTTCGAAAATATTTTTAAGAACAAACCATTTTCACTAATAGCTCCAACAGTTCCATTCAAATGCATTACTGGTAAATGTTCAATATCGTATTTGCGCATTAATTCTACTGCTTCTGCCACCGTATTGTTAGGTGCCACACTTACCAGTTTTTGTTTACCGCCTCTGCCATTCACAATATCTCTAAATGTTTTTACATCTAAAAAGCCACGTTGCATCATCCACTCATCGTTATATATTTTACCAACATAGCGGCTACCATGATCATGAAAAATACAAACCACCACATCTTCCTTTTTCAATCTGTCTTTCAATTGTAACAACCCCTGCAAACAACTGCCCGCACTATAGCCACAAAACAATCCTTCTTCTTTGGCTAGTTTTCTTGCAACAACAGCCCCATCTTTATCACTTACTTGTTCAAAATGATCTATCACACTCATATCATAATTCTCCGGCACAAAGTCTTCACCAAAACCTTCGCTAATGTAAGGGTGTACTTCATTCATATCAATTTCACCGGTTTTAAAATACTTAGTCAGTAAAGAGCCTTCAACATCAATAGCCCAAATTTGAATATTGGGGTTCATTTTTTTTAAATACTGCGCAGTACCGGTTACAGTACCACCGGTACCTGCTGTACAAACAAGATGTGTTATTTTGCCATCGGTTTGTTTCCAAATTTCCGGTCCGGTACTTTCATAATGCGCCAGGCGGTTAGCAAGGTTATCGTACTGGTTGCAATGAAAAGAATTAGGTATTTCCTTCGCCAGCCTTCTGGCAATTGAGTAATAACTGCGTGGGTCATCCGGTTCTACATTGGTAGGGCAAACAATCACCTCAGCACCCACAGCTCTTAGTATATCCATCTTTTCTTTACTCTGTTTATCGGTAGTAGTAAAAATACATTTATAGCCTTTTACCACAGCAGCCAATGCAAGCCCCATACCCGTGTTACCACTGGTACATTCAATAATAGTTCCGCCAGGTTTTAGTTTGCCTTCTCTCTCGGCCACTTCTACCATTTTTAAAGCCATGCGGTCTTTAATACTGTTACCGGGGTTAAAATAATCCACTTTTGCCAGCACCGTACAAGGCAGGTGACTGGTAATTTTATTTAAGCGAATGATAGGCGTATTTCCAATCGTTTCTAAAATATTATTTTTAACATCCATAGAATTCAAAAATTTATGGCACAAATGTACAATTTAAAAACAGGTGGCAACCCTCATAAACTATAAGAGTTTTGTAATTATGAGTCTGGCAGTTTGTTATTTACCCGGCAGCCGTTGCGTCGCACACTTGTACTAAATATCTTTGGGCAACAAATGCTACAAATACATAATGACAGCGCTGCAAAAAATTAATGTTTATTTCATCAGCGGTTTGGGTGCCGATAAGCGGGTGTTTAAATACATTCAGTTACCAGATGGTTATAACGCAGTTTATCTGGATTGGATAAAGCCACAATCAAATGAAACGCTGGCAGCCTATGCACAACGTATGGCAGCGGGCATTAATACTACACAGCCTTTTGTAATGTTAGGGTTAAGTATGGGTGGCATGATTGCTGCAGAAATTGCCCGGCTGTATCCACCGCAACAACTCATTTTAATTTCATCTGTACCGCACCATAATCATTTACCTTATTACTTTAAATGGGCCGGCAAATTAAGGCTGCAAAAAATAGTACCGCTATCATTTATAAAATCGGCCGCCAAAACCAAGCGGTTATTTACCAACGAAAAAAACGAAGACAAACAACTGATGCGGCAGTTAATTGATGAAACTGATAACTATTTTCTGCGGTGGGCTATGTCTGCCATTGTAAGTTGGAGAAGCCCGGCACTGCCCGAAGGATATATACACATACACGGAGACCGTGATGAAATTTTGCCACACCGCTTTGTAAAGCCCACGCATACCATAAAAAAGGGAAGCCATTTAATGATACTTACAAGAGCCCGGGCTATTAATGAAATTTTAACCAGGGTATTGCCGGCTGAGTGTTAATAAAACAAAATTTTTTCTTTCAGCCATTCAGCTATTTTTGCTGCCCTTTAAAAGCACAGTTTTATTGTGTGGTACAAGTGAGTGACACAACGATGCTGAGTAGAGCACTGCAGCTAATAACAAAAAATAACGATGGAAATTAAATACATTCAAAAAATTGGAGAGAAACTGAATATTACCGTAAAGCAGGTGGTAAGTATTGCAGAAATGAATACAGATGGTGCCACTATTCCGTTTATGGCCCGCTACCGTAAAGAAGCTACTGGTAATTTGGATGAAGTGGTAATTGGCAATGTGGTGGAAGAAATAAAATATTTTACTGAACTGGACAAACGCAAAGAAACCGTTCTTAAAACAATTGATGGGCTGGGTAAATTAACACCCGAACTGAAAGAGCGTATTGAAAATTGTTTTGATGCTACTTTGCTGGAAGATATTTACCTGCCTTACAAACCCAAACGTAAAACACGAGCTACGCAAGCAATAGAAAAAGGATTGGAACCTTTAGCTAAAATATTGTTTGAACAAACTGATATTGCGATTGAAGAAACGGCAGCTGCTTTTGTAAAAGACGAAGTGAAAGATGTAAAAGAAGCATTGCAGGGCGCCCGTGATATTATTGCTGAATGGATAAGTGAGCATGAACAGGCCCGTAATAAAATACGCCAGCTATTTACAGAAGAAGCCGTGTTTACTGCAAAAGTACTAACCAGTAAAAAAGAAACGGAAGAAGCACAGAAATACCGCGATTATTTTGAATTTAAAGAACCGCTGCAGCAAAGCCCCAGCCATCGCATACTGGCGATACGCCGCGGAGAAAAAGAAGGTTTTTTATTAATGGATATAGCTATTGATAAAACAAATGGTGTTGAAGCATTGGAGCGTATTTTTATTAAAAATGCCAATGCCACTGCTGGTGAAGTTAAAAAAGCTATTGACGATTGTTACGACCGTTTATTGAAACCTTCTATTGAAAACGAATTTCGGTTGCAGAGTAAGAATAAAGCAGATGAAGAAGCTATTAATGTGTTTGCAGAAAACCTGCGACAGTTATTATTAGCCTCTCCCTTGGGTGCTAAAAGAATATTGGCTATTGACCCTGGCTTCAGAACCGGGTGTAAAGTTATTTGCTTAGATGAACAGGGCACTTTTTTACACAATACCACTATCTACCCGCATCCGCCGCAACATGAAAGCAATAAAGCCATTGCTGAATTGAAATTTTTAGTAGAGAAGTATAATATAGAAGCAATAGGTATTGGCAATGGCACTGCCGGAAGAGAAAGCGAACAATTGGTGCGCAATATAAATTTTGGTAAACCTGTTAGTGTGTTTCAGGTAAATGAAAGTGGTGCTTCTATTTATTCTGCCTCTGAAGTGGCCCGCGAAGAATTTCCGAATGAAGACGTAACCGTGCGGGGTGCTATTAGCATTGGCCGCCGTTTATTAGACCCCCTGAGTGAACTGGTAAAGATTGATGCCAAATCTATTGGTGTGGGTCAATACCAGCACGATGTGCAACAAAATAAATTAAAGGAAGCGTTGGATCGTGTGGTGGAAAGTGCGGTGAACTTTGTGGGGGTGGATGTAAATACGGCATCGCGGCATTTGCTATTATATGTATCTGGCTTAAGTGCCACGCTTGCAAAAAATATTGTAGAATATCGTACACAAAATGGTGCTTTTAAAAGCAGGGATGAGTTGAAGAAAGTACCTATGATGGGGCCTAAGACTTTTGAGCAATGTGCTGGCTTTTTACGCATACCCGGTGCGGCTAATCCTTTAGATAATTCATCGGTGCACCCCGAACGGTATGCATTGGTGCAACAAATGGCAACTGATGTACAGGCTTCTTTAGAAGAACTGATTAAAAAAGCTGAGCTGCGCAGGCAAATAACCAAAAAGAAATATGTAAGTGAAGCTGTGGGTGAATTTACCATTGATGATATTTTAAAAGAACTGGAAAAGCCTGGCCGCGACCCCCGCGCCGTTATTGAAGAGTTTCGGTTTGATGAAAATATTAAAACAATGGAAGATGTAAAGCCTGGCATGGTGTTGCCGGGTATAATTACTAATATTACCAATTTTGGCTGCTTTGTAGATATTGGTGTGAAACAGGATGGGCTGGTACATATTTCTCAACTAAGCAATACTTTTGTAAGCGACCCCAACGAAGTGGTAAAGCTGCAACAGAAAGTAACCGTTACGGTAACCGAGGTAGATGTAAACCGCAAACGCATTGCACTCAGCATGAAGGATAACAGCAAGCCACAGCCCAGAACAGATAGTAGTAGTTTTAATAAAAAACCCTCAGCGCCTAAAAAACCCGAGCCACTGAACCCTTTTGCCGCTAAACTGGCCGAACTGAAAAAGAAATTTGAATAAGTATTGTAAGGCTGTAAGAATCTTTTTTTAATTAGCGTTTTCTGTAAGAAAAACAAAAGCCCCTGCTAAAAAGCAGGGGCTTTACCGAACTATCCCGATAGCATTGGGACAGCTTTTTTATGATTCTTGCTGGTATAGTTTTTTTCTTTTCTTACCTAAGTACACATCTAACAACAGCAAACCCAGCACGGCATTTACCATTATGAATACATTGGTATAAGTGTTATTAAATAGTTTGCCCCATTCTAATTTCTGGCTGTAATCGGTTAGCAGTTTGCCGGTGGCATCGCTGCTAGTGCTGCCCCAGTTTAACTGGCCCAGTGTAAATACCATTAAA
>REAR01000216.1 GCA_004295245.1 Sphingobacteriales bacterium
ACCAAGGGTATGAGTATGACTCGTATTCCTTTAACCATTTGGGCACTATTCTTTACAGCGGTATTAGGTGTATTGTCATTCCCTGTATTGTTCAGTGGTTTTATTCTTTTGTTATTCGATCGCCACATGGGTACCAGCTTCTACCTGAGTGATATTTTTGTAAATGCAACACAAACAGCATTACCAAATGAAGGCGGTAGTGCTATTTTATACCAACACTTATTCTGGTTCTTAGGTCACCCGGAAGTGTATATCATTTTATTACCAGCCATGGGTATGGTGTCAGAAATTCTTTCTGTAAACTCACGCAAACCCATCTTTGGTTATATGGCCATGATTGCCTCTTTATTTGCAATTGCCGTGCTGGCCTTCCTGGTTTGGGCACACCATATGTTTGTAACAGGTCTTAACCCATTCTTAGGTTCTGTATTTGTATTGTTAACCCTGTTAATTGCTGTGCCTAGTGCTATTAAAGTATTTAACTGGTTAACTACTTTATGGCGTGGTAACATACGGTTTACACCGGGTATGTTATTTGCCATTGGTTTTGTAAGCTTATTTATCTCTGGTGGTTTAACAGGTATTTTCTTAGGTAACTCTACATTAGATATTCACCTGCACGATACTTATTTTGTAATTGCGCACTTCCATATAGTAATGGGGGTGGCATCTATGTTTGGTATGTTTGCCGGTATCTATCATTGGTTTCCTAAAATGTATGGCAGGTACTTAAATAATACAATGGCCTATATCCATTTTTGGGTAACCTTAGTGGGTGCTTATTGTATTTTCTGGCCAATGCATTATCAGGGTTTAGCTGGTGTGCCACGTCGTTATTTAGATTTAAGCGCTTGGGTGAGCTTTAACCAGTTTGGTGGCTTAAACCGCTTTATCTCTATCGTTTCAATGATTGTATTTGCGGTGCAGTTGTTATTTATATTTAATTTCTTCTATTCTATTTTTAAAGGAAGAAAAGTAACTACTCAAAACCCATGGGGTGCCAATACATTAGAATGGACTACGCCTATTAACCCCGGCCATGGTAATTGGGATGGTGAAATACCTGAAGTACACCGTTGGGCATATGATTATGGTAAAGATGGCAGAGAATATATTTCTCAAACAGAACCGGTGGGTGCTAATGAAAGTAAAGACCATTAAGCATTTTTTCTAAAGAAAATTAGAAATGCCCTGGTTGCTGTATCGGGGCATTTCAACAAATAAGTTTATAAAAAGAGTGAAGGGGTGGCTGCAAGCTGCAGTAACTCCGGTGGGGCTTGGGTTGCGTCGCAATACGTTCATCGGCAGTAGTACTATTAAGCAAAAAGCTGCTCGTTGTTATACAGTAGAAGTGAGTGACACAACGATGTTGAATATGGTGATACAGCTGGTAAAAAAGAAAATGCGTTAATGGCTACACAAAGCAGCGATATAGAAAGTTCTTTAAATAAAAGCAGTAAACTGAAAGATTACATAGCTCTGGTTAAATTTAGTTTAACCACCATGGTGGTGTTTTCTGCAGTGGCTAGTTACCAATTGGCGCCCAAGATAAAAGCATACGATTATAAAATGTTGTTGTTGTTATTTTTGGGTGGTTTTTTAGTAACGGGCAGTGCCAATGCTATTAATCAGGTGGTGGAAAAAGACACCGATGCAAAAATGAAACGTACCGCCAAAAGGCCCATTGCCTCTGGCCGTATGAGTGAAGCAGAGGGTTGGGTTTTTGCCATTGTAACGGGTTTGGCAGGCGCTTTTATTTTGTATTACTGGTTTAACTTTTTATCGGCCGCACTGGCGGTATTTAGTTTGTTTTTATATGCGTTTATTTATACGCCGCTTAAAAAAGTAAACTCAATATCCGTACTGGTGGGTGCTGTACCGGGTGCCTTGCCTTGTTTAATTGGCTGGGCCGCGGGTAATGATGATGTGAGTGCAGGTGGGTGGGCATTGTTTGCCATGCAGTTCTTTTGGCAGTTTCCGCATTTTTGGGCAATAGCATGGCTGGCGCATAAAGATTATGAAGGGGCTGGTTTTAAGTTGTTGCCCTCGGTAGACGGACCTACAAAGTATTCAGCTATACAGTCTGTTATTTATTCTTTATTGCTGATACCGGTTGGTTTACTGCCTTATTTTACCGGCATGAGTGGTATGGGTGCTTTAATAATAATATTGCTGGCGAATATTTTTATGGTGTGGCAAAGTGTACGATTGTATAGAGAAATGGAAGCTAAAGCGGCAAGAAGAGTAATGTTTAGCAGTTATATTTATTTGCCGGTTGTTTTTTGGGCTTTATTGGCATTTAAAAATTAAGCAACTAAAGTATATATGAGTGTTGTTATGAATAGTGCAGTTACAGAGCAAAGAAAAAAAATTCATCCACATAAGTTTACCATGTGGGTGGCTATAGCCAGTATAATAATGATGTTTGCTGGTTTAACCAGTGCTTACATTGTTAAGAGAGATCAGCCGGGTTGGACGAGTTTTACCATGCCGATGCTGTTTTGGTATTCAACAGCTGTATTGGTGGTAAGCAGTTTAACCATTCAGCTTTCTTTAAAATATTTTAAAGAAAGGGCTATGTTAAAGTATCGCCGGATGTTGACGGTTACCTTTCTTTTAGGTATTCTTTTTATTGTGATGCAGATACTGGGGTTTAAACAGCTTTGGAACACCGGTATTCAATTAAATGGATCGGGTGCCGGTCAATTTATGTATATCATATTTGGGCTGCATGCCATACACGTGCTGGGTGGAGTAATAACCCTGCTGGTATTGTTTCTAAAAGGGATGAGCCGCAGCACGATTAAGAGTTACAATGCAGTACCTATTGAAGTGGCCAGTACATACTGGCATTTTGTAGATATACTGTGGGTGTATTTATTTATTTTCTTTATCTGGATTCATTAATTGTTTGCGCAGTTTTTAACCCTGCCAAACAACAACCAATATTAAATTTTTCGAATTAATTAAAGAACGCACATGGAACAAACAGCTAATACGGAAAGAAAATGGTGGGGCGGGGGAAGAAGCCCGTTTAACCTTGAGTACGGCAAATTAATGATGTGGTATTTTTTAATGAGTGATGCCTTTACTTTTGGCGCCTTCCTTATTTCTTATGGTACCGTACGTGTTTCAAGTAACTCATGGCCCGACCCGAACGTAGTATTTAACTCCTTTCCTTTTATGGGGCATGCAAACTTGCCGCTGGCCTTTGTGAGTTTAATGACGTTTATTTTGATTATTAGTTCTGTTACGATGGTTTTGGCAGTGCATGAAGGACATAAGATGAATAAAGCCGGTGTTATTAAATGGCTGTCCTGGACAATTATTGGTGGTATAGCATTCTTAGGATGTCAGGCTTGGGAGTGGACACACTTATACCATCAAAATGCATGGTGGGGTAGTAATCCTTTCCCTAATATTGATGGCTCTGCTTCATCTACCAACTTTACCAACTTCTTTTTTACCATTACCGGGTTTCATGGCTTTCACGTATTTTCTGGTGTTATCATAAATATTATAATGCTGATTATGACATGGAAGGGCACTTTTGATAGATCTTGTATGGGTATTTGTATTCCTGGCCTTTTATCTGATATAAAAGCAGTATAATAATTGAATTACTAAACAACTAACGAATTTTAAATACAATGGAACATAATCCTATCTCATCTGAAGTTACGTTTGTACACCATGTTTCTGATGCTGATTTTAAGAAGAATGTAAGAAAGACAACCATCTTACTGTCTGTTATTACAATTATTGAGCTGGCTATTGGCTTAATTATTTACAATATGCACAAAGGCGAACACCCGAGTGAGTTTATAATTATGCTGTTTAAGGGGGTGGTTTGTATTCTTACCCTTGCTAAGGCTTTCTACATTGTATCTGTATTTATGCATTTAGGAGATGAATTGCGTAACATGATTATGACCATAGTTGTGCCATTATTGTTATTTGTGTGGTTTATTGGGGCGTTTCTTTGGGATGGTGGTTCTTATAGAAATCTGCGGAACAGCTACGATCCGCACCATGTTGAGCGTACCGCACCTTCTAAAGAGGC